>FZLQ01000092.1 GCA_900197605.1 Phyllobacteriaceae bacterium Water-Bin73 | reverse complement strand
GGTCCGGCGATGTCAAAAATGATGACAAACCGGTTGATTTTATCGACGAGAACTACATCTATATCAAGGGCGATTTCGGCAAGGTGGAAATTGGCGCCGAAAACAATGCCGCATATAAGCAGCAAGTCTCGGCCCCGAAAATTTTTGGTTGGAAAACTTACGACAACAATTTTGCAACATGGTCTAAGGCTTCAAGCTTCGATAAGCCTCTGATGGACGGCATTGATAGCGATGCACTCAAAATCAATTATTATTCACCTAAAATTAATGGCTTTCAGTTCAGTTATTCGCTTACTCCAGACACTTCTGACAAAAATGGTGATACCGGCCTTTACAGTGACAGCGGTTCTGGCTCAGCAAGTGCATATGGCGTAAAATATTCAGGAAAAATATCTGGTCTAAAGGTCAAAGCTTCTTATGGCGTCAATGAATTAGACGAAGATACCGGTAGACCGACAGCTGAAGATACCGCAATGGGTCTCTCGATTTCCTCTGGCAACATAACCGTCGGCGGCAATATGCAAACGGTAGATCGTGCCGGAGCCGAAAGAGATATTCTTCACTATGGTATTGAATACAAGCTTTCTAAAGCAACCAAGGTTGGTTTGATTATGCATGACCAAGAAGAAGACAACGGCGATGAACTAACTATTATGGCTATTGGCGGATCCACAAAGCTTGGTGCAGGAACCACACTCACCTATTCATATGAAACGCTAGAAGATGATGCTGAAGGCGATAGCACCTTTATGGGTGTCGGCCTCCTCCTTAAATTCTAAACTCCTCAGAGCTTAGACTACGCGATGGCGGGGCTTTGGCCCCGCCATTTTTTTGCTAAAATGTAGCCAAACTGGCTTAGACCCATTTACCAGTAGTTTGGCATCAAGGCGCTGATGCCTGCGCGGCAATCTTTAAATCTTCCCTCAGATTGCGACCCGCCCAGAAATAGTGGAAACAGCCCCAGAGATTCATCGACACCACGACTATTAGCGCATAGCGCAAGCCGTCCACCCCGTAATCGGCGCTGAAATAATCGGATAAAATGCCGACCAATTGTGGCCCGAAACCGAGGCCCACAATATTAATACAGAACAATAGAAGCGCCGAGCCAAGCGCGCGCCGCGCCGGTGGCAGCAGGCTTTGATTGAGCGCAAAACTGACCGAGAGATAAAAGCCGCCAAAAAAAGCGGTGATGGTGGTGAGAATAATCGCCGTCATTAAATCGGTCGTCAGATAATACCAAATGGCAATCGGCAAAATGCCCAGCTTCACACCAGCGGTCAGCCAGACATACATGCGCTTGTCGCGTTGCGCCAAACGGTCGGCCAACCAGCCGCCAAATAATGTACCAATGCCGCCAATCACGCCGCCAATAAGCGCCAGCAATGTGCCGGTCTCGGCGGGGGTGAGCCCCAGAATGCGGCGGAAATAAACGCCGTTCCAATAAAGTGCGCCATAGCCGACAAACACCACCAATGTGGTGCCGATGACAATATGGCGAAGGCTGGGTATCGACATCATGATTTTGAACGTGTCCCATACTTCCGCGAAAATATTTTTCGGCAAGGGTTTGGTGGCTTGGGTGCGCGCCGGTTCTTTAACGGTGAAGAACATCAAGAGGCCTAGAATAATGCCGGGAATACCGACCACGAAAAACGCCATGCGCCAGCCGTAAATTTGGTCTATCCAGCCGCCGACCAGAAAGCCGATAAGCACGCCGATATTAATGCCGCTGGCATAAATGCCCATGGCGGTGGCGCGTTGCTCCGCCGGATAGAGGTCGGAAATCATTGAATGGCTGGGCGGGCTTGAGCCTGCCTCGCCAATGCCGACGCCAATGCGCGCCAGTGCCAGTTGCACATAAGAGCCCGCCAGCCCGCATAGGGCGGTCATGCCCGACCAGACAATCACCGAAATGGCGATGATATTGCGGCGCGAATAGCGGTCGGCCAAAATGGCAATCGGAATACCCAATGTGGCGTAGAAAATCGCAAAGCTGAGACCGATGAGGAAACCAAGCTGGGTATCCGACAACATCAGCTCCAGCTTAATGCTCTCGGCCAGAATAGACACGATTTGCCGGTCAACATGGCTGGAGGCATAAATCGCCACCAGCATGGCCAGCGTATAATTGCGTGTCTTATTGGAAAGTTTCGGTTGGCTAACCGCTTGATCGCTCATAAATAATCTCCCTCATGCCAAAAATCATAGGTCAGGCGGAAGGGTTTGGCGAGTTAGAAATAATAGGCGAGGCGAAAGCGCACAGAATCTTCATCAGCCAGTGCTTTGGCCAGACGGTCTTGCTGGCCGCTATCGGTCGCGCCGACTTTATCGGTAAAGCGCGCTTCCAATATGGCTTTGAAGCTGCGCCCCAAGCGCCGCTCGGCTTCCAGCGAAATCGACGAGCTATCGGTGTCGAGGTCAATCAGGCCACCGACCAAAATGGCGGTGGATTGCGGGTCATTGGCCGTCCAGCGCAGGCCGACGCCGACATCATTGCCGAACGGGTGGGGCGATTTTTCTTTGCGCTCGTCATACATATATTCAGCGACCAAGCCCAAATCCGTGCCGCTGGCGAACAGATTGTAGAATGTATATTCAAAGCCGCCCGTGGCGCGGTTAATCTCGGTTTCTTCTTGCGCCGATGCGAGGCTTGGAAAGCCGCCTGCATTCGGGTCGGGCAAATAACGGTTCTCGGTCGATTGCGTGACTTCCAATTTCAACAACCAGGGCCCTAAAGTGGCCTGCACATCAAGGCCGGTTTGTGTCAACTCGGCGTAATAGGCGCGCAATTTGGGCAAGCCATTGGTGCTGTTCGCCTCGCCGGTGGCCAGCAATTGCGGTACCCGCGCCGTGCCGTCAAACCAAGACAGGCCGACATCAAATGCGCCGAAATTATTTTGATAGCGCAGCGCATAATCATCAACGCGGCGGGCGCTACCGCCGGTCTCGCCGCTCTCGAAAAGCGTCGTATGGTCATCGACAGTGAAACCCGGATTGGGTCTGCCGGTCACCGGATCGACAAATTGCCGAATTCGAAAAAACGGCAGCGCATAGCCGGTCAACGTGCCATAGCGGCTGGCATAGCTGGCTTTAATCATGGGCTGGCCAAGCTTTTGCTCGCCATCAATGCTCTCAACATTATCGGTTTGATTGATGATATCGACCAGATGCAGAAACTCAGTAACCCCCCAAAATTCCTTATCGACACCAATAGTGGCCTCAAACAAGCCGTTCACATAGCGATATTTGCCTTCGCGTAAATCAACATGGCTGCGCTCATGGTCGTGTTGGTCATAGCGGGCAAACGGCTTCACAATAAGGGCATGGCGGCCGCTTGGTGAGAACAGCCCAAGCTCAAATTCACCGGCCAGACTGGCAAAGTCTTGCTCCATATCCTCATGGCGCGCCTCATTGGGGTGGTGACGCAGCTCCAATTCGACATTGCCCTCGACATCAATATCAAGCGCCTGCCCCGGGCTGATGGGCAAGCCTAACATAAAGCCAAAAGCGAGAAGGGGCGTGAGGCGACGCATGGGTGCGCTATCGGGCCCGCTTCAAACTGTTTTGGGTAAAGTCATCTGCCGTTAAACCGGTTCGGAAAGCGTAATCCTCCCAGCGCAGCAAGGTCTTCTTTTGGGTGACGTGATTTTCCATAAACAATTCATGGGCGCGCCAATATTTATCCAAATATTGCTGGTAGTCGCCAAAAGTCAGTGTCTTCAGCAGCGCATTTTTGCGGTCATAATAAACCACTTTGCGGCTCTGATAATGGGTCGTATCGGTCCAAGCCAGCGTGCGTGTATAGCCCGAATGTTTGTAAAGCGGGCGACGCTCGATCACATGGCAGGTAAATTCGCCGCATGGCTCGTCGCGCAGCCATAAATAGCTATATTTGCCGACTTCTTGCGATGAGAAATCCTCAAAGGCAAATTCCGAGCCCATAAACGGCCCTGATTTATTGACCGAGCTGATGCGCTTGACGCGCTTCAGTGCGGGTAAATACATCCATTGCTCATCAGGGTCGAGAATATGGGCATAGGTCATCATCGCCGTGCCGGCGACATCGGCGGGGTCATCGAAAATCATCATCGACCAATCGCCATCTGTGACATCTTTATTTTCCAGCGTGTTGAAGCGCAAACGCCGCTCGCTGACATCGCCATTGGCATTGGTCAGCACCATTTCCATTTCGCTGGTCGTGTCGCCAAAGCCCAAATTCGTGGCATCGGTAATTTCGGCAATCGCTTTGCCACGCGCTTCGGGCCGGTCGGTGCCGGGCAATCCGGCGCGCTCGGCCAAAGCCATGCTCGGCATTAACAGGGCCGCCAATGTGGCGGAAACGGTTGTTATTTTGGTGAAGGTGAAAGACATATTCGGTCTCCTTTCAGATAAATTATTCAGCCGCTTGCGGGGCTGCATTTGCCGCTGCATCGCGCTTCAGCGGCGCATTCGGGTCACCGCGTCCGTCGATCCACATCAGCAGCGCCGGCAATAATAAGAAGTCCAGCACAAGCGCGGTCAAAATGGTCAGCGCCACAACACGCCCCAGCATCGCATTGATGAGGAAGGGTGATAAAGTCAGCACCATAAATCCGGCAATCAGCACAAAGCTGCACACCCAAAGAGCGGTGCCGACGGTCAGAAAACTGTAACGCACACTGTCGATAGATGAGTAGTTCAACTCCAAGCGCGCATGGCGATATTTCGACAGCATATGCACAGTGGCATCGACAATCAGGCCAATGGCGGTCGCGCCGACAAAGGCCGTCCAAAAGCCGACCTCAAATTGATAGAGCGAGAAAAAGCCCATCGCGACAGCCGGTGGCGCGATATTTGGCACCAGACTGATAAGGCCGAGGCGCAAACTTCTGAGCGCCAGCATCAGACAGGCAGAGATAAGCACAAAGGCAATGATTGTGCCGGTGGTCATGGCGTTGAAATTACGCTCGCCAATGTAAGAGAACATGACAGCCTGGCCTGAGGGTTCGACATGCATACGCTCAGGCGTATTGGCCTGCAACCAGTCGAGCGCACGGGCGCGCAAGACTTTCATCTCGGCGGTCGATAAATCCTCCAAAGTCACAACCATGCGCGAGGCCGATTTATCGACGTTAAGCTGGTCGTTCAAATCCAGCCCATAAGGCAGCGACATTTCATAAAGCAGCACATATTGCGCGGCCAATTGCCGGTTGGTCGGCACTGCATAAAAGTTTTCGCGGTCGCCGTTAAACGAGCGATTGACGCGCTTCACGACATCTGAGAATGACGCGACATGCAGCACTTCAGGTTGCGCGCGCAGCCATTGGGCAAAATTATCGAGGCGTTTGAGATAGGCCGGGTCTGACACGCCGCCAATCTCGCCGCTTTCCAACGAGTAATTGATAATGTAAATGCCGGTCAAATTATCCGCCGCCCAGTCTGAGGCTTGGCGGAAGTCAATCCGCTCGTCAAAATATTCAACAAAGCGGTCGTTAAAGGTCAGGCGCGGCAGCAAGGCCGTGCCGATAAGGGTGATGGCCAGCATAGCCAACATGAGCGGTTTGCGTTTCGAGATAACCATGTCAGCCAGCCATTCCATTGAGCGGCTTTGGCGGTCAACTGCGGCGCTCGCCTTCATCGGCAAGATGGTGAGCAGGGCCGGGAATAAGCTCATCGAGAAAATCCACGCATAGATTGAACCCATGCCGGCGAAATTGCCGAGGTCACGATAGGGCGGTGCGTCTGAGAAATTCAGCGAGAACAGCCCAATCGCCGTGGTGATGGAGGTCAAGAACACGGCTTGGGCATTGACGTTGAGGCTTTCGACAATCGCCGCTTTTTTATCCAGCCCGCGCCCTTGCGCGACCAGAGCGGTGATGAGGATATGCACGCAATCGGCCACGGCAACAGTGAGGATAATGGTCGGCGCGCCCGAGGCCGGTGGTGATAGCGGAATACCGGTGTCTGATGCACATCTGGCGCTGCCGACGTTTTCACCTTTT
>FZLQ01000090.1 GCA_900197605.1 Phyllobacteriaceae bacterium Water-Bin73 | reverse complement strand
GCTTTCGGCGCGGCTGCCGCGCCACTGGGTGGCGGTGTCATGGCCGGTGCGCCTGACGTCGTGCCGGTAAAATTCATATCCTAAGGAGACCGAGATGGATTTGACTTATAGTGCTGAAGACGAAGCCTTCCGTCAGGAAGTGCGTGACTTCATTGAAGAGGCTTTTACGCCCGATATTCGCCGCGAATGTGAGCGTTCGAAAAACGGCTATATCACCAAGCAAGGCCATGAGACATGGCAGAAGCGCCTTTATGAAAAAGGCTGGGCCGCGCCAAATTGGCCGACCGAACATGGCGGTGCCGGATTTACCCCGACGCAGAAATTCATCTATACGCAAGAAATGGAAGCCGCCGGTGCGCCGCATACCATTGCTTTCGGCATGACAATGGTCGCGCCGGTGATTATGAAATTCGGCACGGAAGAGCAAAAAGCCAAATATCTGCCCGAAAAGCCAAATATCTGCCCGATATTTTGGCCTCTAATGTGTGGTGGTGTCAGGGCTATTCAGAGCCGGGTTCAGGCTCTGACTTGGCGTCGCTACAAATGAAAGCCGAAGATAAGGGCGACCATTTTCTCTGCAATGGCACGAAAATTTGGACCACAATGGCTCAGCATGCAGATATGATTTTCTGCCTTGTGCGCACTTCGAATGAGGGCAAGCGGCAAGAAGGCATTTCATTTCTGCTGATTGATATGCACACGCCGGGTGTTACCGTGTCGCCATTGGTGACGCTGGACGGTCCGGCTGAGGGCGCGCAAGAGATTAACCAAGTGTTTTTCGAAGACGTTAAAGTGCCGAAAGAAAACCTTGTCGGCAATTTGAATGAAGGTTGGACATGCGCCAAATATCTGCTCGAATTTGAACGCGGCAATCCGTATTCAGGCGGGCTGTATCGCGCGCTCAGCAAGGTCAAAAAACTGGCCGCCGATATTGTCATGGACGGTCAACCGCTGATTGAAGATGTTGATTTCGGTGCCAAGCTGGCTGATTTGGAACGCCAGATTATGGTCATGGAAGCGACTGAATTGCGTATCTTCTCTGAGATAAGCGCCGGTCAAAATATCGGCCCCGGCTCGTCTTCCATGCTGAAGACGCGTGGCTCTGAATTGCAGCAAGAAGTGTCGCAATTGGGCATGGAGGCTGTCGGCCAATATGGTCTGCCTTTTGTTGAGGACACATTGGCGTCAAATAATGAGAGTGATATCGGCATGGCCGGTGTTGCGCCGGTGACGCCGCGTTATTTCAACTATCGCAAGACCTCAATCTATGCCGGCTCAAATGAGATTCAGCGCGGTATTATCTCAAAGGCCGTTTTGGGTCTTTAAGTCGGATCTCTAATATATCCGAATGAGAAATGAAAATCGGGGCGTCCTCTCTTTTAGAGCGGGCGCCCTTTTTACATGAAGACGCGAATGAGCAAAATCAGCGCAAAGACAGCGAGAAAAATGCCCGCCGCCGCGCCGGTTGAGGCCACGCCTGAGGCCAGTCCTGTTGCGCGGCTGGCTTCCTCGCTGGTGCGGATGGCGCGCAGCATAAGCTGAATAAAGCGCTCTTTCACGCTGTTCCAGATTTTCATCATTGGTGTGCCGAGCGCCATGACCATAAGCGGCATGGCGCGGCGGGTAAGCCAATCGGTATAAATAATTGTCCGGTCAGCATGCAGCGGATAAATGCCGCGCCGCACCATGAGGGTAAAGGCGAGGGCCACAAAGGCCAGCAATTGCAATTCGCCCAAAACATGGCCGCTATCCCAAACCTTGTAAGTCACCTCATAGGGCAGCAGCGCGTAAAGCGCGCCGGGATATAGGCCGATGACAAGACACAAGCCGGCGGCCAATGCCATAGCGACACGCATATTCAGCGGTGCTTCGTCGGCGGTGATTTTCGGGTTCGGCGCAAAGAAAGTGGCGTAAGGAATTTTCAATGCCGTGTGTAGCACCACGCCGACCGATGCAAAAAGCAGCCCCAGCCAGACCAATAATTCGCCTTGCTTGGCCACTGCGCCAATGGTCAGCGCTTTGGTGGCAAAGCCTGAAAATAACGGCATGGAGGCAATCGACAAAGCGCCGATGAGGCTGAAGCCTGCCGTCCAGGGCATGTGGCGCGCCAAGCCGCCCAGCGCGCTGGCTTGGTCTGTGCCGGTGCGCATAAATACCGCGCCAATGCTCATAAATAGCAGCCCCTTATACAGCACACTGGCAAAGGCATGGGCGGCGACGCCGTTCAATGCCAATTCAGTGCCAATGCCGATGCCGACAACCATAATGCCAAGCTGATTGACCAGCGCAATGGCCAGCACGCGGCGCAAATTGTTTTCAAGCAAGGCGGCAAATAGCGAGATAATCGCCATAGCGAGGCCGATATAAATCAGCGGTTTGAAACCGGCAAAGCAGATGACCAGCATATAAATCGCCAGCTTGGTGGTGAAGGCCGACAGCATAACCGAACCGGTGGGCGAGGCTTCGGGGTAAGCATCTTGCAGCCAGCCGCCCAAAAGCGGAAAGCCTGCCTTAATGCCGAAAGCCAGCAGGATACAAAAACCGGCAGGGGTGGTTGCGTCCAACGCCGTGATGGCGAAGCCTGCCCCTGCGCGCCATAGCATTATCGCACCGGCCAATAAAATAACGCCTGAGGCGACTTGCATCAGCAAATAGCGCATTGCGGCGCGGGTCGCGCGCGGCGTGTTTCCGGCCAGCACCAAAAAGACGGAAGCGAAAGTGGTGAGTTCCCAATAAATGAACAGGGTCAAAAAATCGCCCGCAAACAACGCCGCAATGGCGGCACCGGCATAGGCCAGTCCTGCCGTGGCGGTAATCTTGGCGTTTTCATGCATGGCATAAATGACATTCAGTGCCGCGGCGATATGGAAGACCAGCGCGAAGGGCTTGGTTATCGCTTCGGCGCGCACCAAAATCAAATCAATGCCTGCCAAAGTGGCGGTCATGGTTTGGTCGGGCGACATCTGCCAGACCGACCAGACCGACACAGCGATGACAGCCAGCATATAGCCATGACGGATAGATGAGGGCAGCAGGGGCACGGCCAGCGCGCCGATGATAAGCATCATGCCCGGCATGTTCAGCAGCATGGCGAGGGTGTTCTCAATCATCATCGCCCCCATAATAATCGGGCGCGCGCGCCATCAGCTTGCCCAGCGCGAAGCTGATAGCCACCACAAGGCAGGTCGCCAGAATACCAAACAGGGCAAAGAAAAGCGGTGTCGCTTCAAGCGCAAAATAAGCGTGGCGATGAATAATGGCCTCAGCCGCCAGCAGCAGCGCGCACAGGCTCAGCAAAGCGCGCATGATGCGGCGACCGGTGAGCATTGTTTCAGTCTTCTTGCTCATCTCAGCCCCCGAAATCCAGAATGAACATATCGACCGCGAAGAACAGCGCCACCGACATCAGCGCAGTCAGGCAAAGCGGCAGCAGCATAGATAAAGGCGCTTCTTGCACGGCTTGGCTTTTCAGCCCATGTGTCGGTTTGGCGAAGAAACCGCGCAGCACAATCTCGCCCAGATAAACGAGATTGAGCAGTGATGACACCATCAACACGCCGAGCACCAGCATATGACCATTATCCAGCGCGCCGCCCATCAGCATGACTTTCGACCAAGCCCCGGCCAATGGCGGCACACCGATAATGGACAGGGCACCAAAGGCAAATGCCGTATAAGTGACCGGCATGACGCGCCCGAGGCCGTTCATGTCTTTGATGTCGGTCAGGTGATGCGCCACATAAATCGCACCGGCGCAGAAGAACAAAGTGATTTTGCCCGCCGCATGCGCCGCAATATGCATGGCCGCGCCGCTGGCCGCCAATGAGGTGGCCAATGCCGCGCCCAGCACGATATAGCCAAGCTGGCTGACAGTCGAATAGGCGAGGCGGGCTTTCAAATTGGTTTTGCTCATGGCGACAATCGAGGCCGCCAGAATAGAGAAGCTGGCAACCCAGACGAGCCAGTCGCTGCTGCCCGTCTCGCGCAGAAAATCAATGCCGAAAATATAGACTGCGACTTTCAGCACAGTGAAGACACCGGCCTTCACCACAGCCACGGCATGCAAAAGCGCGCTGACCGGTGTCGGCGCAACCATTGCGGCAGGCAACCAACGATGCAGCGGCATCAGCGCCGCCTTGCCAATACCAAAGGCAAACAGCCCCAGCAGGAAAGGCACATAAAACGGGTCGATGTGACCGGCGAGAATGCCGCCGCTTTCAAAATCCAACGTGCCGGTCAGCACCCAGACGCTCAAAATGCCGAACAGCAAAAAGACAACCGAGGCCTGCATCGCCTCAGCTGTGCCTTTATGGGTCACCAGCGGATAGGTGGAGAAGGTAAGAATTTCGTAGAAGACAAACAGCGTCAGCAAATTGCCGGACAGCGCAATGCCCATCGCCGCATGAATGGCAATGGCATAGAAAAACATGAAACGTGTATGGTTTTTTTCACCCGCGCCGCGCATATAGCCAATCGTGTAAAGCGTCGCCACCGGCCACAACACACCGGCAACCAGCGCGAATAATTTGCCCAAAGGCTCAGGCGTGAAGCTGATATCCAGCCCCGCCGCCAGAGACAGCAGCGTGACTGTCTCGCCATTTGGCGTGCCGTAAAGCTGCATGGCGCAAGCCGCCGTCACCAGCCCGATCAGCAAGGCTTGCCCGTCGCGTAGATTTGGGCGGTCATGCAGCAGCAGCACCAATGCCGAGGCCAGAAGCGGCAGCCCCAACAGGGCGATAATCAACATATCGACGCCCATTAGCGCGCCCCCCCGATGAAGACGGCGGCGGCGGCATAGGCCGCGTCAACCAGCGGGCCGGCGAAAATGCCAAAGCCGATGGTCGCCAATACCATCAGCCAAGCCGGCACATAATGCGCCGGTGTTTCAACCAGCACCGGCGCGCCTGCGGGGCGTTCTTTCAGCCATGCGGCTTCGATGATTTTCCAGACATAGGCCAGCGCCAATGCCGAGCTGATGAAAGTCAGTCCGGCCAGTAGCCAGAAGTTTTGTTCCAGCAATGCGCGCACCAAATAAACTTTGGAGATAAAGCCTGCCGTTAACGGCACGCCGATAAGCGCCAAGCCGCCGACCAAAATAGCGGTCATGGTGATGGGGATTTGCCGTCCCGCGCCCTCAATGCTCTGCATGCTGGCGCGCCCGACTTGCGCGGCAATCGCGCCAATGGCCAAAAACAGCGCGCCTTTCATCAGCGCGTGATTGAATAAATGAATAAAGGCTGCCGCCAAGCCGGTCAGGCTCATCGCGCCAATGCCAATGGCCATATAGCCAAGCTGGGCAATCGAGGATTGGGCGAAAAGTTTTTTCAAATCGGTTTCCAATATCGCCGCCAGCGTTCCGGCAAATGCACCGGCAATGCCAAGCGTCAAAATCAATAAACCGA
This sequence comes from Phyllobacteriaceae bacterium Water-Bin73, assembly GCA_900197605.1. Classification (GTDB taxonomy): domain Bacteria; phylum Pseudomonadota; class Alphaproteobacteria; order RS24; family RS24; genus UBA8337. Next base: position 657 of record FZLQ01000090.1, on the reverse strand, counting down.
TGGCATCAGCAAGGCCGTTAAACTCAACCCCAAACACGCCGAACATCAGGCGTATCAGCACATAGACCGACACTTTTGTGGCGGTGGCGGCCATCAGCGCAGACACCGCTGAGGGCCAGCGCAGACACCGCTGAGGGCGCATAGGCATAGGCGGGTACCAGCCAGAAATGCAGCGGGAACAGCGCCATTTTCAAAAACAGGCCGAGCGCGATAAAGGCCAATGCGGTAAACGCTGCGCGGGTCGATTCCACTTCAGCCAAGCGCTCGGATAAATCCATCAGATTAAGCGTGCCGGTGAGCATATAAAGCAGACCCAGCCCGATAACGTAAAAGGTCGCGCCGACGGTGCCGAGAATAAGATAGTTAAAGGCGGCCGGTAGGGCGCGGCGGTCGCGTCCCGCACCCATCGCCACCAAAGCGTAAGCCGATAGCGATGAGATTTCGAGAAACACGAAAATGTTAAAAGCGTCACCCGTCGTGACCTGGCCCAACATGCCGGCAATGGTCAGCAGCCAAGCGGCGTAAAACAAAGCATGGTCGCGCGCGTCAATTTCGGCCTCGACCAATCGCCGCGCCGCAATGGTGGCGACAAAGGCAAGCCCTGAAACCACCGGCAGCACAAGGGCGCTGGCGGCATCAATGACATAAACAATGCCC
>FZLQ01000054.1 GCA_900197605.1 Phyllobacteriaceae bacterium Water-Bin73 | reverse complement strand
CCGATAATGTGCGCCGATCTTACGCTCGCTGGGCGGGCCATTATGATTTCACCTTCGCGCTTTTCGGTCGAAAATATGTCAAGAAAGTCGTCAATCGCCTGAATGATGAGACGCATGGGCGCAGTGTGCTTGATTTCGGCACCGGCACAGGGCTGTCCCTGCCCTATTTCCGGCCCGACCTCAGCATCACCGGTATTGATATTTCTGAAGATATGTTGGCGCGCGCCGAGCAACGCGCCAAACGCAAGAAGCTGCAAAATATCGCCGCGCTGCGCGTCATGGATGCAAGCGATATGCAATTTGCCGATGGGCAATTCGATAGCGTCCTCGCCACATTTGTAATGTCTGTTGTGCCCGATCCGGCAGCCGTCTTGGCAGAAATTGCGCGCGTCACACGCCCCGGTGGGCGCGTTTATCTGTTCAATCATTTCCGTGCCGATGAGGAAGACAATCGAGCATTGGCGATGGCCGAGCGTGCCATTGCGCCGGCGTCGCGCAAAGTCAGTTTTCACTCCGACTTCTGCCGCCCGCAACTTAACTTTGCCGAGACAGATTTTATGTTAATGGACGAAGACAGTTTCGGCCCCCTCGATATGTTCAACCTGCTGACGCTACAAAAAGCGACGACGCAAACCTCACTTTCGCCGCACCCATAGGGCTTTTGTTCTCTCCGCAAACCGTGTAATTGAAGCGCATGGAAAAAGTGCTTCACATTATTGGTGGTGGACTGGCCGGTTCGGAAGCGGCGTGGCAAGCGGCTGAGGCCGGTGTGCAAGTGGTGCTGCATGAAATGCGCCCCGTCCGCAAAACCGACGCTCATGTCACCGATGGCTTGGCCGAATTGGTCTGCTCAAACTCCTTTCGCTCTGACGATGCCGAAACCAATGCGGTCGGTCTGCTGCATGCCGAATTGCGCGATAGCGACAGCCTGATAATGCAATGCGCCGACGCGCATCAAGTGCCGGCCGGTGGTGCATTGGCGGTTGACCGCGAAGGTTTTTCGCAAAGCGTGACGGCGAAAATTGAAGCGCACCCAAACATTACAATCGCGCGCGCCGAAGTGACGGAAATTCCGACTGACTGGCAGCATGTCATCATCGCAACCGGCCCGCTCACCTCGCCTGCCTTGTCAGAGCTTATCGGCAAAATGACCGGCAGCGACAAGCTGGCGTTTTTTGATGCGATTGCACCGATTATTTATCGCGACAGCGTGGATATGGATATTTGCTGGCACCAGTCGCGCTATGACAAGCTGGGCCCCGGTGGCACCGGCAAGGATTACATCAACTGCCCGATGGACGAAGCGCAATATAATGCTTTTCTCGACGCGCTGATAGAAAGCGACACGGCGGATTTTAAGGAATGGGAAGAAGACACGCCCTATTTCAATGGCTGCCTGCCGATTGAAGTGATGGCGACGCGCGGACGCGATACGCTGCGGCACGGGCCGATGAAACCGCGCGGCCTGACCAATGCCCATAATCCTGATGTTAAAGCGCATGCCGTGGTGCAATTGCGCCAAGACAATGCGCTGGGCACTTTGTTTAATATGGTCGGCTTTCAAACCAAGCTGAAATATGGCGCGCAGACCGATGTGTTCCGTCTTATTCCGGGGCTGGAAGATGCGCGCTTCGCCAGACTTGGCGGCTTGCACCGCAATACTTTCTTGAACAGCCCAAGCCTGTTAGATGGCGAATTGCGCCTGAAGAACGCCCCGCATATTCGCTTTGCCGGACAAATTACCGGCGTTGAGGGCTACGTTGAAAGCACCACGATTGGACTGATGGCCGGACGCTTTGCTGCCGCGCAAATACAGGGCCACGAAATGGCGCAGCCGCCCGTGACAACCGCCTTTGGCGCTTTGCTGGCGCATATTACGGTGAATGCCGACGCCCAGACTTTCCAACCGATGAATGTGAATTTCGGCCTGATGCCGGAGCTTGGCGAAATGCCTGCGCCGGTTGGTGAAGACGGTAAACGCCTGCGCGGCAAGTCGCGCATGCAAGCCAAAAAGCAAGCACGGCAACGCGCTTTCACCTCGCGCGCGCGGGCTGATTTCTCAAGCTGGCACCAAGTGAGTTAGCTTAAGCTTCCGCCACTTGGCGCATCGCCTCATGCCTGCTCTCAATAAATGGGCGCAGCTTTTCCAAATCGACAAAAGACGGGGGAGCGCAAATTAAAGACGACCGGTAAATGCCATCTTCAACAAAATAAGTTGATAAATCAGTAGGCTACCCTGTGAAGGGAAATTCTGCGCTTGGCGGCGCGCCAGCCCGATTGGCAGAAAAACCGGCAGAAGCCGCTTTCGCTCACGTCGCGGCAATTTATTAAACGCAGCACAAGCCTCAGCCAACAAATTCGCGGCACGCGCCGCAACAACCTCACCATTTTGCGGCACAAGGCGCATTAATTCGAACCCCGTACCGGCTGTTTCCAATAGCGCATCATCGCATGACGCGCCGCAAATCTCAGCCGCCAAGCGTATCAACGCCGGGCCGACTTGCGCCGCCTCCGCTTCCAATTCACCACCCCCGCGCGTGGCCTCGGGTAAGGCCACTTCGCGCCCATCAATCAGCGGTAAAATCCGGTCTTTGGCAATCGGGTGTGCCAGCAAAGCCTCGCCAATCGGCGTGCCGCGCGCATCGCCATTAGCAACGGCGTCCAGCAGGTCGCGCCACCATTGCAGGCGAATGGCACCGACCATCGGGTCTGATACGGTGGCGGGAATACGCGCAATATCGGCATAGAGGTGATAAAGCATCAAAAGCGCGCCGCGCTTATCGGCAGGCGCAAATAAGTGGCACAAATATAAATCGCCATCTAATCCGCGAAGCTCTTGGCGCAAAAGCTCTTCATTCATAGTGCCTGCTCCTCAAAGAAAAGGGCCGCACAATGGCGGCCCCTCCTCCAAATTTCGTGCCGCTTAGTAAATGTTCTGAGCGGAAACCATTGCAAACAACATTGGAACTGACAGCATTGTGTTGGTGCGCGAGAACAGCATGGCGGTGCGCGCCGATGCGGCTTTCTCGTCAGCACTGGCATCAACAATGCCCAATGCTTTTTTCTGATTTGGCCAAATAACGAACCAAACATTGAACCACATGATGATGCCCAGCCACATGCCGATACCGATAGCGATATTTTTCGGCACGGCAAAATCATTCATTGCGCCGAGTGACATGGCGTCATGGATATAGCCGTTAATGTAACCAAGAATAAGGCCGGTGACCAAAGTCGCCATAGCTGCCCAGCGGAACCACCACAAAGCGGCCGGTGCAATCACTTTACCTATAGCAGGCTTTTGCTCATCAGGAATGTTCGGCATATTCGGGATTTGGACGAAGTTGAAATAATACAACAGGCCAATCCACATAATACCGCTCAGCACATGCAGCCAGCGGAACAAAAATGCCCAAAATGTCGTGTCGAAAGTACCGCCACTATTGAGATACATAAGCTCCAACAAGAAGGCCAGAACGAAGCCCGCAATAACCGTATTGCGAAGTGATGAAAGAATTGCAGCCATGATAGCCTCCCCTATTCCGAATCTATCGTTATCGACACCTTAGCACCCTACAAAAGGCGGGGGCAACCGGCGCCTAATTTACTTGTGTGCCAGACCAGTCGCGTTTGACACCCAACAGCATGAGCAAGGGTGACGCGATAAAGATTGATGAGTAAGTGCCGACAATGACGCCCCAAATCATCGCAAAGGTAAAGCCGCGAATAACCTCGCCGCCCAAAACATAAAGCGCGAGCAAAGCCAACATGGTGGTGACTGAGGTCATAACCGTGCGCGATAATGTTTCATTGATGGCGATGTTCAGCAATTCGGACAAATCCATCTTCTTGTATTTACGTAAATTTTCGCGCACGCGGTCATACACCACCACTGTGTCATTCATCGAATAACCGACAATGGTCAAAATCGCCGCCAAAATGGACAGGTTAAAATCAAGCTGCAATAGCGCGAACAGGCCAATGGTCAGCGCCACATCATGCACCAGTGCCAGCACTGCGCCGACGCTGAACTGCCACTCAAAGCGAAACCAAATATAAATCAGCATGGAGGCAATCGCCGCCACCACCGCCATCAAGCCGGTTTGAATAAGCTCGGCACTCACTTGCGGACCGACAATCTCAACACGGCGCACATCGAAGTCGCGGGCCAACTCACCGCGCACGCGCTCAACCGCCGAGAGATTATTCCTGGCATCCGTTGCGCCGGTCGCCTCAGCAATACGAATAAGCACATCAGTATTTTTGCCGAATTCCTGAATTTGCACTTCGCCCAAATTAAGCGCGCCCAAGCGACCGCGTAATTCGCTTAAATTAACCGCGCTTTCAGCGCTCGCCTCAATCAGCGTGCCGCCGCGAAAATCAATGCCGAAATTCAGACCATTGGCGAGAAACACGCCGATGGACGCAATCACCAAAGCCAGTGACAGCGACATCGCAATCGTGCGGTGGCGGATAAAGCCAATCGCTGTGTTTGCCGGAACCAGTTTTAATGTTTTCATCTTTTTTCTCCGAGTCACACAGCGACTAAATCGGCAGGGTTTCGGGTCGGCCCTGGCGACGAAGCCATAGCGACACAAACAAGCGGGTTAATACGAATGCGGTGAAAACCGAGGTAACAATGCCGATAGCCAATGTAATGGCAAAGCCCCTAATCGGGCCTGAGCCAAGCTGGAACAGAATAATCGCGGCCAAAAATGTGGTGACATTGGCATCGAAAATAGTGCTCAAGGCGCGGCTATAACCCATATCAATCGCGATAATCGGGTTTTTATCGAGGGCCAGCTCTTCGCGTATGCGTTCAAAAATCAGCACATTGGCATCAACCGCCATTCCGACCGTCAACACGATACCGGCAATGCCGGGCAGCGTCAGCGTGGCTTGCAAGCCCGACAGCACGGCCATAATCAGCAGCAAATTGGCAATCAGCGCGACATTGGCAAAGATGCCAAACAGGCTATAGCTGACCACCATAAAGGCGATAACGGCGAAGAAGCCGACAATCAATGCAATGCGACCGGCTGCGACACTATCTGCGCCAAGCCCCGGGCCAACCGTGCGCTCTTCCAAAATACTCATCGGCGCGGGCAACGCACCGGCGCGCAGCAAAATCGCCAAATCATTGGCTTCTTCGACGCTGAAATTACCGGTAATGCGACCCGACCCGCCCAGAATGGCGGATTGAATGATCGGCGCTGAAATGACTTTTTCATCAAGCACAATGGCAAAAGGGCGCCCGATATTGGCCTGCGTCACCTCGCCAAACTTGCGACCGCCAAGCGTATCGAAGCGGAAATTAACCTCCGGCGCATTGGTTTGCGGGTCAAAGCCGACACTCGCATCAACCAGACGCTCACCGCTCACAATGGCGCGGCGTCGAATGATATACGGCACTGCCGGCTCCGTATCAGTGTAAACAAGGCGCGAACCGGCGAGCGGACGCTTGCCGTCAGCGACCTCATATCCGCTAATGGTTTGGTCAACCAAATGGAAATTCATTTTCGCCGTTTGACCCAGCAAGGCTTTCAGGCGTTCGGGATCATCAAGCCCGGGCACTTGCACCAAAATCCGCTTTTCGCCCTGCCGCTGAATGGTCGGCTCGGTCGTGCCCAACTCATCGACACGACGACGGATAATCTCAATTGATTGCTGCACGGTGCGCGTATTGCTGGCGGCAATCGCGTCTTCCGAGGCGCGTAAAACAAAGATTTGACCTTGCGTATTCTCGACATTCAAATCAACGCGCTGCTCAAAACTGGTCAACACGCTGCCGCTCACCGGCTGCGCCAAATTTTGCAGCGCCGTGGTGGCTTTCTCCATATCGGCGGCATCGCGAATGGTCACGCTGACGCCGTTGTCAATACGCGACAAGCCGGAATAGCCGATACGTTCCCCGCGCAAGGCAAGGCGAATATCTGAGGTCAAATCATCTAGCCGCTCGCGCTGAACCGAATCCGTATCGACCGATAACAGCAAATGCGAACCGCCTTGCAAATCCAGCCCCAGATTGAGTGTGCCTGATGGAATGAACCCGGGCAGCGCCAGACGGGTTTCTTCGCGCATAAAATTGGGCAACGCGAACAACACGCCGACAAGCATTAACAATGCAATGCCGGTAACTTTGAAATTTGAGAAATGCAGCATTAAACGCCTCTGGCGACTTGATTAGTCGTTGTTTTTTCCGCGCACGGAAATAATCATGGATTTCACGACTTTCATACGCGCATTTTCACCGAAATCGACATCAAGCTCATCATCATGGACTTTGGCAACTTTTCCGACCAGACCGCCTTGTGTGATGATGGTATCGCCGCGCGACACGCCATCAACCATCGCCTGATGCTCGCGCTGACGCTTTTGCTGCGGGCGAATAATCAAAAAATAGATAATGGCAAACACCATCACCAGCGGAAAAAGCAATTCAAACAGCGCGTTGCCGCCGGAAGCGGATTGCGCATGAGCAGGTGTAATTAACATGAGAATCTCCGTATTCGTGAACCGGACTATACGCAAGAAGCGCCGCAACGCCAAGCATTTAAGCCCTAAATCAGTGAGTTAGATAAGCGATTGCGGATTAACCGCACGTGTGCCCTTGCGAAGCTCGAAATGAAGCTGCGGCCGGTCAACATTTCCGGTGCGTCCGACCTCGGCAACCACATCGCCCTGCTTCACCCGCGCGCCCGGTTTAACCAAAAATTTCGACGTATGGGCATAGGCCGTCACCCAGCCACCGCTATGGCGAATGAGCAGCAAATTGCCATAGCCGCGCAATTCATTGCCGGTATAAACCACCACGCCATTCTCAGCCGCGCGAATGGGCGCGCCCTCACGCGCCGCAATGTTAATGCCATCATTATGTAGCCCGCCATCTTTCGGCCCATAACCTGAAATAATCGAGCCTTTAACCGGCACTAAAAACCGTCCGACCCGCTTAGGGGCTGATGGCATTGTTTTGGGTTTCACCGATGCTTTGGCTGATGCGGTTGTAACCGACCGAACCGGCGTGGCTTTCAAGCCCGGTATTTGCAAACGCTGCCCGACACGAATGGTGAAAGGTTTATTCAGGCCATTGAGCTTGGCCAATGTCGCCACATCGGTTTTATGCGCCCGCGAAATTGAATAAAGCGTGTCCTTCTTCTTTACCTCGTAAAAAGCCTGTGTCGGCAGCCGCACGCGGTCGCCGGGCGACAAGACATAGGGCGGCTTGGCATTATTGTTTTCCAGCAAAGCGCGCAATGGCACATCATATTGCCGCGCCAGACTGTAATAGGTGTCGCCCTTACCGACCTCCACTAAACCATTTGAGGTTTTGGTATTTGCCGCACGGGCCCGACCGCTTGTCGCGGTTCGCGGTTTCTTGGCTTGTGGGCGGCGGTCGAGCGTATCGCGCATGCGCGTCCAAAAACGCTCAATGCGGCTTTCGCCCTCAGCTTGCGTTTGCTTGTCGGCTGTGGGTTTCTTTGCCGGTCTTTCCGGCGATGTCGTGCGCGGCACATTGCTGTCGCTATCATACCACCGACCCGATTCAATTTGCGCGCAACCGCCCATCAGGGCTGCTATCGCAAAACAGATTATCAGCGCGGCAAATCCGCTATGTTGTTTTTGTTGTTTGGTCGCGAGCGTCATTCAAAAATTGTAGCCAGTTCTGCCGCCATGTCACCCTGTGTATGATCCATTTGCAGCGGCGTCACGGCAATATGCCCCTGGGTAATGGCCTCAATGTCGGTATTCTTGCCGGGCGTGTAAACCAAATCGCCATTCTCATCGACCAGCCGGTCGAATTTATACCAGAAATAGCTGCGCCCCCGTGGGTCGATGCGTTCCTCAAGTCCCAAAATAGAGCGGTCGCGCTTGCCTTGCTTGACCACCCGAATTTCCGGATTGTCGTTAATATCAATATGCGGGAAATTGAGATTGATGAGTGTTTCCTCGGGCCAGTCCACATCGAGCAATTTCTCAATCAAGCTCGGCGCGTGTTTCTCAGCCACCTCAAAGCGCGGCGACCAAGTGCCCGGCTCTCCCGTAAACATCACGGCTTGCGACATGGCGATGGATTTAATGCCGAACACTGTGCCCTCTTTCGCGCCGGCCACTGTGCCCGAATAGCTGACATCTTCGGCGATATTTTGACCGAAATTCACGCCCGATAAAACCAAATCGGGCGGGTTGTCGCGCAATACATGGCGCGTCGCCACCATCACGCAATCGGTCGGCGTGCCGGTAACAGCAAAACGTTTCGGCCCCAATTCAATCACCCGCATGGGCTTGGACAGGCTCAGCGAATGGCTGGCCCCGCTCATTTCTTCGGCCGGTGCGAACACCCAGACATCATCGGACAGGGCTTCGGCAATCTTCAACGCAGAGACCAAACCCGGCGCGTCAATGCCATCATCATTGGTGACCAAAATCCGCCCAACCGATTTACTCATTGGCTTCCCCTATTGTTTCTGCACCGCCTATATAAGGACGCAAGACATCAGGCACCGTAACCGTGCCATCAGCGTTTACATAATTTTCCAACACCGCGACCAAAGTGCGGCCAACCGCGAGGCCGGACCCGTTCAGCGTATGCACAAAATGCGTTTGCTTCTCGCCCTCATGGCGATAGCGCGCATTCATGCGCCGCCCCTGAAAATCACCGCAATACGAAATACTGGAAATCTCGCGATAGGCATTTTGCCCGGGCAGCCAAACCTCAAGGTCGTAGGTTTTGCGCGCGCCAAAACCCATATCGCCCGTGCAAAGCTGCATCACCCGATATGGCAGGCCGAGGCGTTTCAGCACTTCTTCGGCGCAATTGGTTTTGCGCTCCAACTCAGCCACGCCGTTCTCTTCATCGGTAATGCTGACCAGTTCGACTTTGGTGAATTGGTGCTGGCGTATCATGCCGCGCGTATCGCGCCCTGCCGCCCCGGCTTCTGACCGGAAGCATTGTGTTAAGGCGGTCAGACGCATCGGCAAGGCCGCCGCATCGGTAATTTGCTCGCGCACCAAATTGGTCAGCGTCACCTCAGCGGTCGGTGTCAGCCAATAGCCGTTTTCCGTGCGAAACAAATCTTCCGCGAATTTCGGCAATTGACCCGTGCCGTAAACCGCATCATCGCGCACCAAAACCGGCAGCGTATTTTCGCGATAGCCGAATTCATTAATGTGCAGGTCAATCATAAAATTCCCAAACGCGCGGTCGAGCCGCGCCAAGCCGTCGCGCAACACGACAAAGCGCGAACCGGACAGCGCCGCGGCAATCTCAAAATCCATCATGCCGAGCGCTTCACCGATTTCAAAATGTTCGGCAGCCCCTTGTTTGGGCTCGCCAAGGCGGCGCAATTCAACATTACCCGCTTCATCGGCACCGACGGGCACATCGGCCAGCGGCAGATTGGGGATGGCAGCAAGCGCATCAGTCAGTTCGGTATTGGCGCCGCGCTCAATCTCTTCAGCCTTTTGCAAGGCGTCTTTCAATCCGGCGACTTCATCCATCAAACGTTGGGCTTCGGCCTCATCGCCCTGCCCTTTGGCTTGGCCGATTTTCTTGGAGGCTTCATTGCGCTTGGTCTGTAATTCTTGCGCCTCGGCAATCGCCGCGCGCCGCGCATCGTCAAGCGTCAACATCTCAGCGGCACAAGGCGCCGCACCGCGTCGGCTCAAAGCGGCATCGAAGGCATCGGGGTCTTTGCGTATGGCGTTAATATCATGCATGGGCGACTCGCTTGGCTGTATTCTTGTTCTGTATAAAGCGGCGCGCGCGCAAAAGCCAGACGTGCCGGCCGCAGGGTGTGCTATTCGGCACTATCCTTGCCCGGTTTTTGCATTGCCGCGACGCATAAAATCGAAATCTCATAAAGTAGCAACGTCGGCACACCGAGGCCGATTTGACTGATTAAATCGGGCGGCGTCAAAATCGCCGCCACGGCAAATACGATAACAATCGCATAACGCCGCTTGGCGCGCAGCCCGTCTGCCGTCACCACCCCAATGCGGCCTAACAGAGTGAGAATGACCGGCAGTTGAAAACATAAGCCAAAGGCCAGCATCAACACCATGGTGAAAGATAAATACTCACTCACTCGATTGACCATGCGGACAGCCGCTCCCTCTTCGCCGCCGCCCATTTGCATAGATAAAAAGAACTCAAACGCCATCGGCATCACCAAAAAGAAAACCAATGACGCGCCCAGCGCAAATAACAATGGCGAGGCAATGAGATAAGGCAGAAAGGCGCGCCGCTCGGTCTTATAAAGTCCGGGCGCGATGAAGCGGTAAAGCTGATAGGCAATCACCGGAAAGGCGACAAATAATCCGGCAAACATGGCCAGCTTAATTTGCGTGAAAAAGAATTCATGCGGCGCGGTATAAATCAGCTCTAACCCGCCCGCCTCATCGGCATTGCCGAGTGCCTGCTCAAACGGCCAAAGCAGAAACGCAAAAATCTCTGAGGCAAAAAACATGCACAGGGCAAAGGCGGCGGCGAACCAAGCGACGCTCCACAGCAGGCGCGCGCGCAGCTCGACCAAATGGTCGAACATCGGCATTTCGCCGCGCGACAGAGCGTCTTTTTCTTCAGCCACCCTATTTCTCTTCTTTATCTTTTGCGCCGTCTTCAAATAAATCCGGCAGGTCAATATCCAAGTCTTTTTCAGCCAGTTTTTGCAACTGCGCTTTGGTGTCTATCTCGTTTGAAATCTCATTGACCTGTGCGCGAAACTCGGTCGCCATATCGCGCATTTGTCGCGCATAGCGACCGACCGTGCGCAACATATTGGGCAGTTCACGCGGCCCCAAAACCAGCAGCGCGACCACGCCGAGAACCAGCATTTCGGTCCAGCCAATGTCAAACATCGGCGCGCTCCGCTACTTATCTTCTTCGGATTTGTTGACCGCGTCGCCCTCAATGGTCTGGCCAGTGCCGTCATCGGCATTGTTTGCGGTTTCGTCTGCGCCTTCGCGCAGCCCTTGACGGAAGCTTGTAATGCCGCGCGCGACATCACCCATAAGCGACGAAATGCGACCGCGACCGAACAATAAGATCAGCAAGACGGCAACAACGAGTATCTGAACCCAGCTAATTCCCATGAGTAAACCCCTTTAGTTTCAGTCTTTGAATAGCATGAGGCGCGCCTGCGGCACAAAGAATTTGTGCGCCCCCAATTCAGGCGGCGTGTCGCCACTCAGCAAAGCCTCGAAGCCGACACCGGCTTCACCCTTAATCAGACACAACCAATCCGCGCCCATCAGCCGCGTCTCGACAAGCTCGCCTGCGAAACTAAAATCATCAGCCGCGCCGGTAAGCGAAACATCAGCCGGTCGAAAACCCTGAACACCGGCATCGCTTTTGAGCAAATTCACCGCGCCAAACATGCCTGCAACATCAATGCTGGCCGGGTGGCGATACACGGTTTCGGGATTATCGATTTGCAAAATCGCCCCATCAACCTGCACGGCAATGCGGTCTGCCATACGCAGCGCATCGGCGGCGTCATGCGTCACCACCAGCCCTGCCGCGCCGACTTGCTTCAGCAAATGCAAAGTCAGGTCGCGCATGCGGTCGCGTAATTGCGGGTCGAGATTGGAGAATGGCTCATCCATCAGCACCAGTTTGGGCGAAGGTGCCAAAGCGCGCGCCAAAGCCGCCCTTTGCTGCTCGCCGCCCGACAGGCTGTTTGGAAATTTGTCGGCATAGCCGCTTAAGCCTACCTGCTTCAGCAATTCGAGCGCCCGCGCTTTTTGTTCGCCAGCCGATAAATGCGTTAGCCCGAAACAAATATTGTCGTAAACCGACAAATGCGGAAACAGCGCAAATTCTTGAAACAAAAATCCGATATGGCGCGTCTCAGGTGGCGCCAGCCTATCGGCTGATGAGACCACTTCGCCATTCAGAGAAATCGTCCCCGCTTGGGGCTGCTCCATGCCTGCGGCGAGACGCAAGCATGTGGTTTTGCCACAGCCCGATGGGCCGAGCAGACACACAACTTCGCCATGCGCGATAGAAAAACTGACATGATTGACGACTTGCTCGTCATCATAGCGAAACGAAACTTGGTCGAAACGAAGCGCCTCACTCATGCCGAAGCGCTATCCCCTGCTGCGTCATCAGCAT
>FZLQ01000008.1:0-30000 GCA_900197605.1 Phyllobacteriaceae bacterium Water-Bin73 | reverse complement strand
CCTTCAATGGTAGCTATTCTGCGGCTCTACCCCCTACATATTGTGGCTGATTGGCATTTCCGAAAAAGCCTATTCTAAGCCGCGAATGGTCTATTGACAGTAATTGCCGACACAGCCCATTTTGCGGCCAATGGATAGACGTGAAACACAAGCACCGGAAGAGCTGCAACCGCAAGAGGAAGCCGCCCTTTTGGCCCAGCAAGCCCACAGGCGGCGCGCCCGCTTTCGGTTCACGCTGGCGGTTTTTGCCGGGCTGGCCACGATTGGCTGGCTGGCCGGTCAACTTTTGCTGCCCGATATGCCGACCCCCGTCTTAAGCGCCAAGCCGGCCCCGTCTGAGCCTGCGCTGGCGGCGCGATGGGCATCGCTCATGCCGATGCAGCGCACCCATGAAAGTGATTCTCTGGTTGCCGGTGACAGTCTGGCTGCGCTGTTGGCGCGCGCCGGCATAGATGATGTCGAAGCCGATGCCGCGCTTGATGCATTGCGCGCCGTGTTCGACCCGCGCAAATTAAAAGTCGGTCAAAAAGTGCGAATCTTCAGCGAATGGCCCAACAATATCCCGGCCGATAAGCGCGCCGAAGACAATACCAAACGTTTTGCCGGTTTTGATTTTATTCCGGAGCCGCGCCAGAGACTGGTTGTGCGCCGCACGGGCCATTTGGATTTTGACGCGGTTAAACAAGAGCGTCCGCTCTCTGAGCGCTTCTTTTTCACCGATACGCTGATTTCAAGCTCGGTCTATGAAGCGGCGCGCGGCGGCGGCATGTCGCCCAATTTGGTGGTTGAGCTTATCCGGCTGTTTTCATTCTCCATCGACTTTCAGCGCGATATGCGCGACGGCGACCAGTTGGAGGTTTTGTTTCCCCGCCGCTTTGACGAGAATAATCAACTGGCCGAAGAGGGCGATATTGTCTTTGCGGCCCTGACCAATCGCGGCAAACGTTATGCCTATTGGCGATTGGCCAATGATGATGGCACGCATGGCTATTTTGATGATGCGGGGCGCAGCGTGCAGCGCTTGCTGATGAAGACGCCGGTGGATGGGGCGCGCTTGTCATCGCGCTTTGGCATGCGGCGCCATCCTATTTTAGGCTATACGCGCCTGCATCGCGGGCTTGATTTTGCCGCGCCGCGCGGCACACCGATTTACGCCGCCGGTGATGGACAAATTGTGGCGCTCGGCCGCAATGGCGATTTCGGAAAATATATTCGTATCCGCCATCGCAATGGGTATGAAACGGCTTACGCCCATATGAACGGCTATGCGCGACGACTGAAAAAAGGCGTGCGCGTCAAGCAAGGGCAAGTTATCGGCTATGTCGGTTCAACCGGTCTGGCCACCGGCCCGCACCTGCATTATGAAGTGCTGCGCCATAAAAAGCCGGTCAATCCGCGCGACCTTGAAGTGCCGGCGCAAACCAGTCTGACCGGTGCGGGGTTGGATAAATTACGCATGGCGCAAACCGCCATCGGGACGCGCATTAACGCGCTGGCCACCGATGACAACCGTCTTCATTCACTGCCACGGCGCAGTGCAACTGCCGCGCGCCAATAAATCGGCAGACGGGTAAACCGCCACAGCCTCATCTTTAAGATTAAAATTATTCGACGGGAATCGCCGTATCGCCCTCGCCCGCATCGGCTGCTTCAGCCGCTGCGGTTGCCGGTTCACCGTCAGACATATCGGCATCTGCAACAGCATCGCTTGGCTTGGCTTTACGTTTCCGACCCAAAGGCCCACGGCGGCGCGATTTTGACGCATCTTTACCGTCATTATTGGCGTCTTCATTGTCACCATCATGACCGCGCACCAAAACCAATGGCTCGCTGCCATTCGCCTCGGCTTGGGCGTCATTATCAGCCGCGCCATCTGCGCCCTGACCATTTGCCTCGGCACCGCCATCAATCGGGGCGGCGGCATCTTCAGCCACGCCATTGCCGTTTTCGGCAGCGGCTTCATTATTGTCGCTCGCCTGCGGTTGGAAGCTTTGCAGAATACGGAAATAATGTTCAGCATGTTGTTGATAATTTTCTGCCATCACCCGATCACCGGCTGACATGGCATCGCGCGCCAGCGCCTGATATTTTTCATAGACCTGACTTGCGGTGCCTCGCACTCGCACATCAGGGCCATTACTGTCATAGCTGCGGTTGACGGGATTTTGTTGGCGACGTCCGCGCCCACGAGACCGTTTCATCTAACTTCCAATATCATTCTGTTGGCGGCCGGTTGAGACCGACCCTTCAGGTTTTGATTGTTGCGATATGAAACTCCAACTGCCCTCATAGCAATAACACGCTGACGATTTGGAGACATTCACGAGAGGGGTTCAACGCCCTGTTCTTTGAACAAAGGCAAACTAGCCGCTTGGCCGACTTATTGAAACCTTTTTTTTGTCTTTTTTTCATTATGGTTTTCTGCCGATAAGCACGCGGTCGCGTCCGGCCAAATCCTGCCGCAGCGATATATCGGTAAAACCCGCCGCCGCCATTAGCGCGCTTATCGCTTCGGCTTGCGTTACGCCGATTTCCAAAAGCAAATGCCCGCCGCCTGTCAGACACTGAAAGCTCGGCGCTATCAGCGCATGATAAGGGCCAATACCATCGCTGCCGCCATCAAGCGCGAGACGCGGGTCAAACAAACGCACATCTCTATCCAGCCTATCTATCGAATCGCTCGCAATATAAGGTGGGTTGGCGACAATCATATCCGCTGTCGCATTGACGCCGTGCAACCAATCGCCATGGCGCAAAGCGACGCGCCGACGCAAGCCAAGATTCAAATCAAGAGCCGAATCAAGACCCAATTTAAGTCGCAATTTAAGACAATGCGCATTGCGCCGCGCTAAAGACAAAGCGGCACGGCTTTTATCAATACCCAAACCGCGTGCCAATGGCCGCTCCGCCAGCAAGGTCAGCAGCAGACACCCGGAGCCGGTGCCCAAATCAATCAAGCGCAAGGCTTTTTTTTCCGGCAGCAAAGCCAGCGCCGCCTCAATCAGTGTCTCGCTATCAGGGCGCGGGTCCAGCACAGCCGAGCTGACATGAAACCGCCGCCCCCAAAATTCCTTATGGCCGATAATTTTGGCGACCGGCATGCCGGTCAGTCGCAAGGCAACCAGTGCCTGCGCGTCATGGATAAGCGTTGAGCCCGCTTCTTGTTTGGCCTGCATGGCCAAGTCGGTTGATGACAGGCCGCTGGCATGTTCCAGCAGCAATCGCGCATCAAGCGGCGCGGTCTCATGATGCTGCGTCTTTAACTGCTGAATCATGCGGCGTTGCAAGGCCTCAAGGGTTTGCTCTGCCCTCATGCCGAACCTTATTGGCTTTCGTCCACCGCGGCGAGACGCTGCGCTTGGTCTTCACGAATCAGCGCTTCGACCATTTCATCAAGCCCGTCACCGGCGAGAATTTTTTCCAGCTTATGCAGGGTCAACGTTATGCGGTGGTCGGTCACCCGACCTTGCGGGAAATTATAAGTGCGAATGCGTTCCGAGCGGTCGCCTGAGCCGACTTGGCTTTTGCGATCAGCCGCGCGTTCGCTATCGGCGCGCGCGCGTTCAGCTTCAAACAGACGTGCGCGCAAAACCTGCATCGCTTTGGCGCGATTTTTATGCTGCGATTTTTCATCTTGCTGCGACACGGTAATGCCGGTCGGTAAATGGGTAATGCGCACCGCACTGTCTGTCGTATTGACCGATTGCCCGCCGGGGCCGGAGGCGCGAAACACATCAACGCGCAAATCTTTTTCTTCGATTTTGACATCAACCTCTTCAGGCTCGGGCAACACCGCAACCGTAGCGGCGGAGGTATGAATACGCCCGCCGCTTTCGGTTTCCGGCACGCGCTGCACGCGATGCACACCGCTTTCAAATTTAAGCCGTGCAAATACGCCCTTGCCGCGGATCGCCGTGACGATTTCCTTATAGCCGCCAATATCGCCTTCCGACTGGCTGATAATCTCAGACTTCCAGCCCTGTAAATCGGCATAGCGCGAATACATGCGAAACAAATCACCGGCAAAAAGCGCGGCCTCATCGCCGCCCGTTCCGGCCCGCACTTCGACAATCACATTCAGCTCATCGGCGCTGTCTTTCGGCAAGAGCAGAATTTCCAATGCCGCTTCCATCTTGGGCAAGCTGGCCTCAATCTCGTCCAGTTCAAGGGTCGCCAGCTCAGCCATTTCGCTATCATCGCCCTCTTTCAGGGCGCGTAAATCTGCGGCCTCAGACAGCGCATTACGATAGGCGCGCACGGCGGTCGCTAAGGGGTCAATCTCGGCATATTCTTTCGATAATTCGACAAAACGCTCGGGCGGCAATTCGCCGTTCATTTCCTCTTGCAGGGTCTCGGCGCGCGCCAAAATTGCGTCCAGCCTTTCAACGGGGAGCATGGCTAATTTCCTTCAGACTGTTTTTGCGCCGCCAATTGAGCTGCTTTATTTTCAACCAGTTCGACCAGATGATTGACCATCTCATCATGCGGTTTTTTATGGTCGGGGCGGCCGGCCAGATAAACCATGCCGGCATCGCTGCCGCCACCGGTAAAACCAATATCGGTTTCGCGCGCCTCGCCCGGCCCGTTCACCACACAGCCGATAATCGACAGGGTAATCGGCTCGGCAATATGCGCCAAACGCTGCTCCAATTCTTCGACTGTTTTAATGACGTTAAAGCCTTGTCGCGCACAAGACGGGCACGAAATAATGGTCACGCCGCGATGGCGCAGCCCGAGACTTTTCAGCATCTCAAACCCGACCTTCACCTCGTCCACTGGGTCAGAGGAAAGCGAGACGCGAATGGTATCACCAATGCCGGACCATAAAAGATTGCCAAGCCCGATAGATGATTTCACCGTGCCGCTCAGCAAACTGCCGGCTTCGGTAATGCCGATATGCAGCGGACAATCAACCGCCTCGGCCAATTTCTGATAGGCAGCAACCGACATGAAGACATCAGATGCTTTGACTGAAATTTTATATTGGTCAAAGCCATGTTTTTCCAACAAGCCGACATGATAAAGCGCGCTATCGACCATGGCATCAGGGCATGGCTCGCCATATTGGTCGAGCAGGTTTTTCTCAAGCGACCCGGCATTGACGCCGATACGCATGGAACAGCCATTGGCCTTCGCCGCCGCAACAACCTCGGCCACCCGACTGTCATCACCAATATTGCCCGGATTAATCCGCAAACACGCCGCCCCGGCATCAGCCGCTTCCAGCGCGCGGGCATAATGAAAATGAATATCAGCGACAATCGGCACATTGCTCGCATCGACAATATCTTTCAACGCTTTGGTAGAAGCAACGTCAGGACACGACACGCGCACAATATCTGCGCCCGCCGCTTCCAATGCTTTCACCTGCGCGATGGTTGCCGCCGCATCATCGGTCGGCGTATTGGTCATGGACTGCACCGCAATAGGCGCATCGCCGCCGACGGGAACATCGCCAACCATTATCTGACGGCTTTTCCGCCGTTCAATATGTCGCCAGGGCCGCAGCATATAAATCTCGCTAACGCGATTTTGCAAAAATAGCGGCGCGCTCGATTTTCCGCGCCGTCAAAATTTGACCGCGCCGACCAACCGCACCGACCGCTTTATCATTGACGTAAAATTCAAGCGCACCGGCATCGCGCGTTGCCAGCGTATAGCCATCAGCGTTTTCCAGCTTAAACCCTTCGCCTTGTCGAATGATGGAGGAAAACAAAACTTGTCCCTCAGCGCTCTCAATCCGCATCCAAGTGCGCCGCGCCGCGCGAACTTCAATATCGGCATCTTCAACCGGTACCGATGTCGCCACCAGCGGTTCAATCGCGCTGACCTCAACCGGCAAATCTAAATTCTGGTCTGATGCCACTGCTGGTGGGATATTTGCCGCCGGTGTTTCAGCGGCAGGTTTTTCTGTCGTTTTGCTTGTCGTGCTTGGCGCGCTTATTGAGGGCGATACCGGCGTCGCGCTTGGCGACGGCGCCGTCGCCACGGCGGGGGCACTGGCGATGCGCGTGTTTTTATCATCGCCTGCGCCGCCGGCAATCAGCCAGAGAATATAAACGATAAACACCGCCATCACGCCAATGGAGATTTTCAGCGCGCCGGAAATCGGCTCAACATCGGTTTGCGGATTAGGGCCCTGGTCTTCCAAATGCGGCACAGCCACCGCCGCCTTATAGCGCTCGATAAGTTCACCCGCATTCAGTCCCAAATGCGTTGCATAGGTGCGAACAAAACCAATGGCATAAACACTGCCCGGCAGACGCTCAAAATCGTCATTTTCCAAAGCCTGCAAATGGTCGGAACGGATTTTCAGCAAGGCTGAAATATCATCAAGCGACGCATCAATGGCTTCGCGCGCCTCGCGCAAAACATCACCGATTTTCTCGTTTGCAGTGGCGGTTTCGCCATCAACCATAATAAACTGCCCCTTTGGCATTAAATTCAGTCGCCATGATTATCACAACTTCACGCCCTGTGCATCTGCGATTTCGCTTATCAATGGCCGCATGTCGATATGATTGGTGGCCAGCGCGTCATTCACCGCTTCTTGCAAGCGCTGCGTATTGACCGAGCGCACGGTGCGTTTCACCGGCCCGATAGAAGCTGACGGCAAAGAGAAGCGGCGATAGCCCATGCCGAGAAGCGCCATCGCCTCCAAAGGTCGTCCGCCCAATTCGCCACAAATCGACACCGGCACATTATGCGCCGCACATAAGGCCCGCACATGAGCCAGCAGCCGCATGGACGGCAAAGACAAAAAATCGTAACGGTCGCTGGTTTGCGGATTGCCGCGATCCGCGGCGAAGAAGAATTGCATTAAATCATTGGTGCCGACGGAGAGAAAATCAACCTGCGGCAACAGCCTGTCCAATTGCCAGACCAAAGCAGGCACTTCCAACATCGCGCCAATATTAATTTTTTCGGGCATGCGATGGCCGAAAGAGGCCAAGCGGTCGCGCTCGGCAAACAGCATGTCACGGCTTCTGGTAAATTCTTCCACTGTCGTAATCATCGGGAACATGACCGATAATTTTCGCCCTGCCGCCGCATGCAAAAGCGCGCGCAACTGCACCCGCACCAAAGCCGGACGGTCGAGCGCCATGCGCGTGGCCCGCCACCCCATGGCCGGATTTTCTTCGCCCACCATTCGCAAATAAGGCAGCACTTTATCGCCGCCCACATCAAGCGTGCGGAAAACGACATCGCGCTCACCGACTTTATCCAAAACGGCGCGATAAACTTCTTCTTGTTCGCTACGCCTTGGCAAACGGGCCGACACCATGAATTGCAACTCAGTGCGGAACAGGCCGATATTTTCAGCCCCGCTATCGCCCAGCGTTTCGACATCGACCATCAGACCGGCATTTTTATCGAGCCGCACCGTCTCGCCATCGCGAGTAATGGCAGGCAAATGTTTGATGCGCGCATAACGTTGCATGCGCTTGGCGCGCAATCGCGCCCGATTGGAATAGGCCTCAACGATATCGCTTGGCGGATTGAGATGGGCTTCCTCGCTATCCGTATCGAGAATGATTTCCTGCCCGTCGCGCGCCGCATTCACAATGCCACGCGCATCGCCCAGCATGGGCAGGTTTAACGCGCGCGCCACAATCGCCACATGGGCGCCCAGCGCGCTTTCTTCCAGTACCAGCCCGCGCAATTTTTTGCGGTCATAATCCAGCAATTCAGCCGGGCCCATTGTGCGCGCCAGCAAAATCGCATCGCGGGGCAGCTTGTCTTCAGATGCCAATTCGGCGCGACCCGATAAAATCCGCAATAGGCGGTTCGATAAATCTTCAAAATCATGCAAGCGATCGCGCAAATACGCATCGCGCTTGCCGCCCAAGCGGGCGCGCATTGCATTATTCACGCGCTCGACCGCCGCTTCCGCCGTCAAACCCGTGCCAATGGCATCGCGAATACGGCGCATCCAGCCGCGGTCATTGGCGAACATGCGATAGGCTTCCAGCACTTGCAAATGCTCGCCGGCATGGCTGACATCTTCGGTCGCCAGCAAGTCATCGACATTGCGGCGCAGCTTATACATGGCCGCCGAGAGGCGCGCATCTTCGTCATCGGCATCTTCGCTGATAAGTCGGGTCACTTCGACGCGCGGCTCGTGTAGCACCACATGGCCCATTGCCAGACCATCGGTCAGGCCGCGACCGGAAAATATCCGCGCCGCGTCGGGCGCGTTGCCCGCACCGGCTGTGGCCTCGCCACTGGCCGATAACATTTCGGCCAAAACCATCGCGACAGTTTGCAAAGCCTCGACTTCTTGGTCGGCAAAATTGCGTTTCTTGGTATTCTGCACCACCAACACCCCGGTCACATCACCGCCGCGCAATACCGGCACGCCGACAAAGCTGAGATAGGGGTCCTCGCCGGTTTCCGGACGATAGGCAAAGCGCGGATGCGAGGGCGCATCAGCCAAATTGAGCGGGCGTTTATGCTGGGCAATATCACCGACCAAACCCTCGCCGACATGCAGCACTGTTTGGTGCACCGCATCGGGGTTCAGGCCTTCTGTCGCACATAGTTCCAGCCCGTCACGACCACGGCGCAAATAAACCGAGCACACAGCCGTGTTCATACTGGCGGCAATCAGTTGGACGATTTTATCCAATCGGTCTTGCCTGTCACCGCCATCAGCCATCACTTGGCGGAGGCGGCGCAGCAAAATTCGGGGACCTTCAGCGGTTAGGGGCAAGGTATTTTTGCGCGGGGATAACTGCCAATGGCAGCTTAGCCGGCAACCTCCTCATCAAGGCCGTAAGCGGCATGCAGCGCGCGCACGGCAGGCTCTACAAAGTCGGCGTCAATCAACACTGAAATTTTAATTTCAGATGTTGAAATAACATGAATGTTAATGCCCTGTTCGCCAAGCACAGTGAACATTTTTTGTGCCACGCCCGCATGGCTTCGCATGCCGACACCAACAATGGAAATCTTGGCCATTTCGGGCGCGCTTTGCAACTGGCTGTAATCGAGGCCGTCTTTTTCTGCCTCGATCACTTTTACTGCGCGCTCAAGTTCGTCTTGCGACACGGTAAAAGTCACATCTGTGGTTTTGCCGTCGGGCGACATGTTTTGCACAATCATATCGACATTCACCGCAGCCTCGGCCAGCGGGCCGAAAATTTGCGCCGCAACGCCAGGCCTGTCCGGCACACCCAATAGGGTCAACTTGGCTTCATTGCGCGCATAGGCAATGCCGCTGACGATTTCATGTTCCATAATCTCATCCTCATCGCAGATAAGCGTACCGATTATATCATCAGGCGCCATATTTTTAAATTTCGCATCATCGGGCGCGTCAAAGCTCGAGCGCACTTGCAAGCGCACATTATGGCTCATCGCCAGCTCAACCGAGCGGGTTTGCAAGACTTTGGCCCCGAGTGACGCCATTTCCAGCATTTCTTCATAAGAAATACTGTTAATTTTTTTTGCCGCCGGCACCATGCGCGGGTCGGTGGTGTAAACGCCATCGACATCGGTATAAATATCGCAGCGGTCGGCTTTCAAGGCGGCGGCAACCGCAACGGCGCTGGTATCAGACCCGCCGCGCCCCAAAGTGGTGATGCGACCATTGCTGCTGAGACCCTGAAAACCTGCAATCACGGCGACGCGGCCTTCAGCGAATTGTTCTTCCATCGCCGCCACATCAACTGTCTCAATGCGCGCCGCGCCATGCACATCGCTGGTTTTCATGGCAATTTGCCAGCCTAACCACGAGCGCGCGGCGACACCCAAATCTTGCAACGCCATGGCCAATAAGCCGACGCTGACCTGCTCGCCCGCCGAAACGACGACATCATATTCACGCGCATCGTGCAGCCGAGCGACATCGCGGGTCAGCCCGACCAGTCGATTGGTTTCGCCCGACATGGCCGAGACGACAACCGCGACTTGGTGACCGGCGTCAACCTCGCGTTGCACATGTTCGGCCACATTGCGGATACGTTCAATATCGCCCACAGACGTGCCGCCAAATTTCATGACCAAACGTGCCATTATCTCTCTCACGTTTTCTTTCGCTTCAATCGCGCCTATATAGGGCGTAACCGAGCGCCTGCATAGCCAAAAAAGGATGCAAAATGAGCGACAGCCAAACCACAGCCGATAGGGCGACACAAGAGGTAACCAGCACCATCGACCCGTCTGAACTGGCGAAGTTTACCGCTATGGCCGCAGATTGGTGGAATCCCGACGGCCAATTCAAGCCCTTGCATAAATTTAACCCAACGCGGCTGGCCTATATTTGCGATAAATTATGCGGGCAATTTGACCGCGATCCAAACACCGCAAAACCGCTTGCGGGCTTGCGCCTTTTGGATATTGGCTGCGGCGGCGGATTATTGAGCGAACCAATGGCGCGGCTGGGCGCAGAAGTGGTCGGGGCTGATGCCGCCGAGGCCAATATCAAAACCGCCGCTTTACACGCCGAACAACAAAATCTCGACATTGATTACCGCGCCATGACGGCGGAAGAATTGGTGACGCAGGGCGAAATGTTCGACGCCATTTTGAACATGGAAGTGATTGAGCACGTGGCTGACCCGCAAGCCTTTATGACGGCGTGCAGTCAATTGATGAAGCCCGATGCCATTATGTTTTTGGCGACCCTTAACCGCACGCTGAAAGCCTTTGCGCTGGCCATTGTCGGGGCGGAATATGTGCTGCGCTGGTTGCCGCGCGGCACCCATGATTGGGAAAAATTCATCACCCCGAAAGAATTGGACGACATGGCCGCCAAAGCGGGGCTTGAGGTCTATAGCTCGACCGGTGTCAGCTTTAATCCGTTGACCGATAAATGGCGTCAAACCGGCGATATGAGCGTTAATTATATGGGCGTAGCGCGCAAAGCCAAACCTTACTCTTGACCTTAACCTTGAGCCTAATCTTGAGTTGGCGCACCATCGGGGCGGGCATAAACCGCGCCATGCTCAAGCGCTGGAATTTGCCGCTGCGCACGGGCGCTTAAAGATAAATCCAATTCAGCACTGATAAGCGCATCGCCGTCTTCCGCCTCAGCGATAATGCGCCCCCAAGGATTGACAATCAGACTATGGCCATAGGTCTCGCGACCATTCTCATGGCGACCGATTTGCGCCGATGCCACAATAAAACACCCCGTCTCAATAGCGCGGGCGCGCAATAAAATATGCCAATGCGCTTCGCCGGTTTGTTTGGTGAAAGCTGAGGGCACGAGAATCACTTGCGCGCCGGCCTCGGCCAACCGGCGATAGAGATTGGGAAAGCGCAAATCATAGCAAATGCTCAGCCCCAAAGTGACGCCGTTCACCTCGCTCGTCACCAAACAATCACCGGCCTGATAAGCCGCGCTTTCATGATGCCGCTCGCCATCTTCCAATTCGACATCGAACATATGAATTTTGTCATATTGCGCCTGCACTTGCCCGTCAGGGGCAATCAGCACGCTGCGATTGACGGCTTTGTTAGATGTCTCATCGGCCAATATCATCGAGCCTACCAATATAAAAACCGCATTGGTTTTGGCGATATTTTGCAACGCCGCCAGCACTTGACTATCAGCTTGAGTCTCGAGGCGCGCCTGCATGGACGCGCGGTTTTTTTCCATAAAAGTGCAGGTTTCGGGCAGTGCCACAATTTCTACGCCCGCTTGCGCAGCCATTTGCACATGGGCGGCAATTGTCGCCAAATTCTGTGTCGGGTCGCACCCCGTCGTCATTTGCACACAAGCAATCTTCATCTCATACCCTTTCGGGCAACACCACACGCGCCGCCGTTACCACATAAATAAGCGCGGCACCGGCACGACGCAAGATGCGCGCCATTGCTTCAACGGTTGCGCCGGTGGTCCGCACATCATCGACAATCACCACAGCGCGCCCTTTCAACCGATGCTTTTGATTTTCCGGCACGGCAAAAGCGCCGTGCAAATTGCGTTTGCGTCCGGCGCGGGTAAGACCGATTTGCCGCGGTATAGGGCCGATCCGCGCGATGGCTTGCAAGGCCATGCTTTGTCCGGTCAGCGCTGCCAGATGGCGGCATATCTCAGCCGATTGATTAAACCGTCGCCAAACCAGCCGCCGCCGATGCAAAGGCACCGGCACCAAAAACGCATGGCGCGGCAAAACATCTCCGGTGCGGCTATATATCAAGCGCGCCAAAATCTGCGCCAGTTCGGGCCGGTCACCGAATTTCTTGCGCTTGACCAGCGCCGCGCCGCTGCCCTTATAAGCAAAAGCCGCGCGCGCCCTGTCATAGGGTAGCGGATTGGCCGGCGGCACCAGTAGCTTCATCAGAAAAGCCAAAGGCGCGCGCAGGCGGCTTCCAAAGCAGCTTTTTTCACGGCCCTGATTTATGATTGTTTTTACAGCCATCAATGCCATATTGCCGCTCATGCAGAGTAATGTCCCGCAAATATTTGACCGCGCCCGCTTGCGCCGCAATCGCGCCCGCCGCGCGGCCGGTCTGGGCGATTATGATTTTCTGCTGCGCCGCGCCGCCCATGATTTGGCCGGTCGCATCGCTTTACAAAACCGCACTTTCGACACGGCTCTGTGTCTGGGCGCATCGGGCCGAATTTTGCATCGCGCTTTAAGCCAACAAGGCGGCGACCGCATTGGCCGTTTGATTGAGGCCGATATGACCCCGGCTCTTGTGTCGGCAGGCGGGTTGGTGCTGGACGAAGAATCCCTGCCGCTCAAACCCCAAAGCCTTGATTTGGTCATCTCGCTTTGGGGCATGCATCACGTTAATGATTTACCGGGGGCGTTTTTACAAATTCGCCGCGCCCTAAAACCTGACGGCCTGTTTCTCGCGGCGCTGCCCGGCGGGGCGACATTGACGGCTTTACGCGCCGCTTTTTTGGCAATAGAAGCCGAGATTTTGGGCGGCGCCCATCCGCATATTCACCCTTTCGCCGATTTGCAAGATTTGGCCGGACTGATGCAGCGCGCCGGTTTCGCCCTGCCCGTGGCGGACAGCGATGTTGTAAATGTGCGCTATCAAAACCCCTATCGTCTGCTTGATGATTTGCGCGGCATGGGCGAAGCCAATGTGCTGACGGCGCGGCCACGGCACTTTTTGCGCCGCGATGTTTTAGCCGCCGCGCTGGCGCAATTCGCGGCACAGACACAAGAAGACGGCAAGGCGGTTGCGGATTTTGAAATTTGCTATCTGGCTGGATGGGCGCCGCATGAAAGCCAGACGCATGCCCATGAAGAAGGCCAGCCTTTTACCCGTTTTGACGAAAGCGCCCTGCCCGACAAACAAGGCTAAACAGCATCGCGCAAGGCCGCAATGAGCGGCTTATCGGCGGGCGGCATGGGCAGGTCAAATAAATCGCGCGGGCGCAGCCATTGTGTTTCTTGCCCCTCACGCGGCGCGATTTGCCCATCCCATTTACGGCACGCATAAAGCGGCATTAGCAGGTGGAATTCATCATAAGCGTGGCTGGCAAAACTCAATGGCGCGAGACACGCCGCCGTCACATCAATGGATAATTCTTCTTTCAATTCGCGTATAAGTGCGGCTTCGGGCGTCTCGCCCGCTTCCACTTTGCCGCCCGGAAACTCCCATAAGCCCGCCATTGATTTGCCGGACGGACGCGCGGCGACCAATACGCGGCCATCGCTATCGACCAGCGCGCAGGCCACAACCAATGTGATATTAGCTGCGGTAATCGGCATTGATGGAAATATAGCCATGCGTTAAATCGCTGGCCCAAATGCGGGCTTTGCCTTTGCCTTTAATTTTGCCCTTATTGGCCCCGACATTGACGGCAATGGAAATCTCTTTGCCCTTCATATGACGCACCACCGGTGCTTCTTGATAGCCCGGCACAACTTTGCCGCTGCGCGCCACTTTTATGCCACCAATAGAAATCGCCAACCGGTCGCGCTCGGCTTTCTCGCCGGATTTGCCAATGGCCATGACAATGCGGCCCCAATTCGCGTCTGCGCCGGCAATAGCGGTTTTGACCAAAGGCGAATTGCCAATGGCCAGACCGATGCGCCGCGCCGCTGCGTCATTTTCTGCGCCCGCCACGTCAATCGTCATCAGCTTGGTGATGCCCTCGCCATCGCGTGCCACTTGCTGGGCGAGATTTTGCATCACCGCAGACAAGGCTTTTTGAAACGCGATCAATCTTTTATCTTCGGTGCTTTTTACCGCCGCGCCTGAGATTTTCTTTTCTCCCAGGGCCACCAACAGGCAGGTGTCAGAGGTTGAGGTGTCGCTATCCACCGTCACGCAATTAAAGCTGGCGCTATTGGCTTGGCTCAATAATTTTTGCAACACCGCGCTTGGCAGGGCGGCATCGGTAAACACAAAGGCCAGCATGGTCGCCATATCGGGCGCAATCATGCCCGAGCCTTTGGCGATGCCGGTTAATGTCACGGTCTCTTTGCCGAATTTAGCGGTCGCGCTTGCCAGCTTGGGAAATGTGTCGGTTGTCATAATGGCCCGCGCGGCGGCTTGAAAATCGCTCTTGCCTTCGGCTTTTGCGAGCGCTTTCAAAATCGGTGCGGTTTCCAAAACCTCACCAATCACGCCGGTTGAGGCGACCAGCACCTCATCGGCTTTGCAGCCCAATTTTTCCGCCACCGCTTTGGCGGTTACTACCGCCGCCTGAGCGCCTGCCTTGCCGGTAAAGGCATTGGCATTGCCGGCATTAACCAAAATGGCGCGGGCGCGTCCTTTGGCGGCGCGCAAATTGGCTTTTGATAAATCAACCGCCGCCGAGGGCATTTTGGATTGGGTGAAAACCCCAGCCACTGTGCTGTCCTTCGGCAGCGCAACCAGCAGCACATCGTCGCGACCTTTATAGCGCGCGCCACTGGCCAGCGCGCTGAGGCGCAGCTTGCCAAGCTGTTTCGGCTTGGCAATTTTCTTCGGTGACAGGGGGGAGGCCGGGAATTCTTGCGGCATAATTATTCGCTACTTGTTGGAATTTGAACGAATTGCACATCAGCCCCCTGACGCATTTCTTCATAAATCCCGCGCCGCGCTTCGCTGATGAGGATTTGATAAATCTGATCGCGCACATCATCAAGCGCTGATATCGACTTGGTGCGGCGGTCTTCGACCTTAATCACATGCCAGCCAAATTGGGTTTTGACCGGTGCAGAGATTTTGCCTTTTTTCAGCTTAAACGCCGCATCTGAAAACGGCGCGACCATGGCATCACGGTCGAAATAACCGAGGTCACCACCACCGGCACCGCTGGGGCCTTTTGAACGTTTTTTGGCGAGCTCGACAAAGTCACCGCCATTTTTGACGGCAGCAATCACTGCTTCGGCTTCCTCGCGGCTATCGACCAAAATATGCCGTGCCCGCACTTCTTCTTGCTTTGGGCCGTCAACAATATTCTCCTGATAATATGCCGTCACGCTCGCCTCATTGACGCGCTCCATTAACAACTGGCCAACATAAACATCTTGCAAGGCTTTTTGTTTCAAGAAACCGATTTGTTTTTCAACCTCTTCAGATTTTTCAAGCCCGGCCGCGCGCGCCGCATTGGCGGCCAGCAAGCGCTCAACCATAAAACTGACAAGCGTTTCAAAACGCTGGCGTTCAGGCAATTGCCCGACCAGTCCCATGAGCTCGTTTTCCGCCATTGAAATATCATCATAGGTGATGGCCATGCCGTTTACTGTGACGACAGTGTTTTGCGGCAAGTCTTGCTGCCCGTCCTGCGCGTAAGCAATCATTGGCGCGGCGAGAAACCCGACCATTAAAAGGGCTTTACTGAAAATTAACCGAACTTGCATAAAAGTTTTTCCTTCATCCTTTGCGCTGCATATTGAAGCCGAAGGCGGTAATTAACAAGTGGTTTTGCGTGCAACAGTTTGATGAGTAAATTTTTTTACCTTTCCTGCGCCAATTGACATGCGCCGCGCCGTTTCCTACATCAACTTGTGGCCGCAAGGCCAAGCCGCAGGGTGAGGGGTTTTTCTATGCTCGGTCTTTCGTCAATCGCTAAGCGTTTTTTCGGCTCGGTCAATGACCGAAAGCTGCGCCGCTATGCCGGCCGTTTGGAGCGCATTAATGCGCTGGAAGCCGATTTCGAGCAACTCGACGACGACGCCCTTAAAGCCAAGACAGATGAGTTTAGAGCGCGCCATCAAAATGGCGAGACGCTGGACGCGCTATTGGAAGAAGCCTTTGCCGCCGTGCGCGAGGCGGCGCGCCGCAGTCTGGGCCAAAGACATTATGATGTGCAAATGATTGGCGGCATGGTGCTGCATGATGGCGCGATTTCAGAAATGAAAACCGGTGAAGGTAAAACCCTTGTCGCCACACTGCCCTGCTATCTCAATGCCCTGTCAGGTCGCCCCGTGCATGTGGTGACGGTGAATGATTATTTGGCGCAGCGCGATGCCGATTGGATGCGCGCCGTGCATGAACAGCTTGGCTTAAGTGTCGGTTGCATTGTGCATGATATGGATGATGAGGCGCGTAAAATCGCTTATGCGGCCGACATCACCTATGCCACCAATAATGAGTTGGGCTTTGATTATCTGCGCGACAATATGAAATATGCGCGCGCAGAAATGTGCCAACGCGGCCACGGCTTCGCCATTGTCGATGAGGTTGACAGTATTCTGATTGATGAGGCGCGCACGCCGCTGATTATCTCCGGCCCGCTTGAAGACCGCACCGACCTCTATGTCGGCATTGATAAAATGTTGCCGCTCTTGGCGGCGGAAGATTATGAGCTGGACGAGAAAACCAAAACCGTCAATCTGACTGATGACGGCAATGAGCATATGGAAAAGCTGCTGGTCGAAAACGGCTTTCTGGAAGAGGGCGGCTCTATTTACGACATTCAAAATGTCAGCCTTGTGCATCATGTCACCAACGCTTTGCGCGCCCATATTTTGTTTCAAAAAGACCGCGATTATATTGTGCGCGGCGCGGGCGAGACCGGACAGGTCATTATCATTGATGAATTTACCGGTCGCATGATGGAAGGGCGGCGTTTTTCCGACGGCCTGCATCAGGCACTGGAAGCCAAAGAAGGCGTTGCCATTCAGCCTGAAAACCAGACGCTGGCCTCGATTACGTTTCAAAATTACTTCCGCCTTTACGAAACCCTATCGGGCATGACCGGCACGGCGCTGACCGAGGCCGATGAGTTTATGGATATTTACGGTCTCGACGTGATCGAAATTCCGACCAATACGGATATTGCGCGGCTTGATGAAGATGATGCGATTTATCGCACAGCGGCAGAAAAAACCGCGGCCATTATCGAGCTTGTGGCTGCCTGCCAAGAAAAAGACCAACCGGTTTTGGTCGGCACAACATCGATTGATAAATCCGAGGAACTGGCCGCCGCGCTGAAAGCCAAAAAGATTAAGCACAGTGTTCTGAACGCGCGCTATCACGAGCAAGAAGCCCAAATCATCGCGCAAGCCGGTGTGCCGGGCGCCGTCACCATCGCCACCAATATGGCCGGTCGCGGCACGGATATTCAGCTTGGCGGCAATCTCGATATGCGCCTTGCCCAAGAAGCCGGTGATGATGATAAAAAACGCGACGCCATTCGCGCCGAAGTTGATAAGCTGAAAGCGCAAGCCCTCGACGCCGGTGGCCTGTGCGTTATCGGCACAGAGCGCCATGAAAGCCGCCGCATTGACAATCAGTTGCGGGGCCGCTCAGGCCGTCAAGGCGACCCCGGGCGCTCTTGCTTTTTCCTCAGCCTTGAAGATGACCTGATGCGTATTTTCGGCACGGACCGCATGGACAGCATGTTGCAACGTCTGGGCCTGAAAGACGGCGAGGCGATTGTGCATCCGTGGATCAATAAGGCGCTGGAGCGCGCGCAGCAAAAAGTTGAGGCGCGCAATTTCGACATTCGCAAAAACATTCTGAAATATGATGATGTGATGAATGACCAGCGCAAAGTGGTGTTTGAGCAACGTCTGGAATTTATGGAAGCCGAAAGCGTTGACGACACCATTACCATGATGCGCCACCAAACCATTGACGAACTTATCGAGACGCATATTCCGCCCAAAGCCTATGCCGAACAATGGGATATGGACGGGCTTGATGAGGCGGTGAAAGACGTGTTCGCGCTCGACCTGCCGGTGCATGAGTGGGCGGCGGAAGAAGGCATTGCCGACGAGGAAATCAGCGAGCGGCTCTATGATGCTTCCGACCGCTTCATGGCGGCGCGCGCTATCGAGCTTGGGCCGGATATTATTCGCCAAGTCGAAAAATCCATTTTGCTGCAAACCCTCGACCAGCATTGGCGCGAGCATTTATTGACGCTGGAACATTTGCGCCAGATTGTCGGCCTGCGCGGCATCGGGCAACGCGACCCGCTGGCTGAATTTAAGCTGGAAGCCTTTACCCTGTTTTCGGAATTGCTGGCCGGTTTGCGCCGCGATGTCATTCGCTATTTAAGCCGTGTGCAAGTTGAAACCCGGCCGCCCGAATTGGCAGTGCCGGAAATGACTGATCCGCAATTGGGCCCGCAATTTGACCCGAAAGGCTCAGATGAAGCAGGCGCTGCGGGTGATATTGACTTCTCCAAAACCGGTCGCAATCAACCCTGCCCCTGCGGCAGCGGCAAAAAGTTTAAGCATTGCCACGGGGCGGTGCGCTAAGCCGCTTGCCAAAACGCCTCAACTGATTTTCACTGTCTCTCCAGAGAGAGCCGGAAGGAATGAATTATGAGCGTCAAACCATTTACCATCGCACCAGATGCCGCCCGCGAAAAGCTGATTAAGCAGCGCATGGCCGATTATCAATGGCCGGTCGATATGCAATTGGGCGCAGATGAAAACCCGTGGGTCTATGGCATGGACCAGCAGTTTTTGCAGGAATTTTGCCGCTATGTGGTGGCCGATTATCAGTGGCAATCCACCATTGATGAGCTTCATCGCTTCAGCCATTTCACGGTTGAGATTGACGGGCTGAACATTCATTTTATCCGCGAAGACGGCTCGGGCGATAACCCGCAGGCCTTGTTAATGACGCATGGCTGGCCCGGTTCGGTGTATGAATTTAACGAGGTGATTGACCGGCTGGCGCATCCTGAAAATTATGGCGGCAAAGCCGAAGACGGGCTGACAGTTATTTGCCCGTCCTTGCCGGGCTATGGTTTTTCTGACGCGCCGCCGCGCCCCCTCGGCCAAGTCACCACCGCCGCCATGTGGAACAAGCTCATGGTCGAGGTGCTGGGCTTTGACACTTATATCGCGCAAGGCGGCGATTGGGGGTCGGTCGTGACCGGCCTTTTGGGCTTGCATCACGGCGTTGAAAAAGGCCCCGATATTGGAAAAGGCTGCAAAGCCATTCACATGAATATGTATGGCCTGCG
This sequence comes from Phyllobacteriaceae bacterium Water-Bin73, assembly GCA_900197605.1. Lineage (GTDB taxonomy): Bacteria > Pseudomonadota > Alphaproteobacteria > RS24 > RS24 > UBA8337. The sequence continues at coordinate 10,673 of FZLQ01000008.1, read as the reverse complement.
CGGCGAAGGTGTGCCGGAAACTGAGGAAGAGCAAAAATGGGCCGCCGACTCGCAAGCCGTGATGGAGGCTGAAAGCGCTTATTTGCAATTGCAGATGACCAAGCCGCAAACCTTGATTTACGCCATGAACGAAAGTCCGGTCGGCGTGGCGGCGTGGATTTTGGAAAAATTTTATAGCTGGAGCGATTTGCCGCTGAGCGATGGCCGCCCCGATTTATTGAAGCGTTATTCAATGCATGCGCTGGCGTCCAATTTGATGATTTATCTGATGACCGACAGCTTTATGTCGGCGATTTGGTTTTATCGCGGCTTTGCCGAGGAACTGCCGCATATTCCGCCCGGCGAAAAAATTACCGTGCCGGTGGGGGTCGGCAAGTTTAACGATACCTATCTAGGCTTTCCGCCGCGCCGCTTAATGGAGAGCAGTTTTAATATCGTCCATTGGGCCGAATTTGATGATGCCGGACATTTTGCGGCGATGGAAAATCCGGCGCTATTTGCCGATGCGGTTTTGGATTTCACCACCGCGCTTTAGTTCTTAAACCAGCCCGCTGCGTCCCATATCGAGAAATTTCTGCCGCCGCGCATCGCGCAATTCTTGCGCCGTAAGGCCGGATAATTGCGCCAACTCCTCAGCCACGGCGAGGCCTATATCGGAAATGGTTTTTTTGCGGTCGCGATGCGCTCCGCCCATTGGCTCGGCCAAGATGCGATCAATCACGCCCAGCTTTTGCAAATCCTGCGCCGTCACTTTCAAGGCTTCGGCAGCGATATTGGCATGTTCTGAGGAACGCCATAAAATAGAGGCGCAGGCCTCAGGCGAGGCGACGGTATAAATCGAATGTTCGAGCATTAAAATACGGCTGGCTGTGGCCAATGCCAGCGCCCCGCCTGAACCGCCCTCGCCGATAATCACCGACACAAAGGGCACACCAAGCTGCAAGCATTTATCCGTGCAGCGCGCAATCGCTTCTGACTGGCCGCGTTCTTCCGCGCCAATGCCCGGATAGGCACCGGCTGTGTCAACCAAAGTCACCACCGGCAGGCCAAAACGCTCGGCCATATCCATCACGCGAATGGCCTTGCGATAACCCTCAGGCCGCGCCATGCCGAAATTATGTTTCAATCGCCCTTGCGTATCCGCGCCTTTTTCATGGCCCAAAATCGCCACGCGCTGTCCCTGCCACCGCCCAAGCCCGGCCATTATGGCATGGTCTTCAGAATAAAGGCGGTCACCGGCCAGCGGGGTGAAGTCATCGACCAAGGCCTCAATATAATCGCGGCAATGCGGGCGATTGGCGTGGCGCGCCACTTGTGTCTTTTGCCACGGGTCGAGGTTTTTATAGAGCCGTTCCATCTGGTCGGACACTTTGCCTTCCAGCTTGTTAATCTCTTCGACCAAATCCATGCCCTCAGCAGAACCAGCATCGCGCAATTCGCGAATTTGGCCTTCAAGCGTGGCAATCGGCTTTTCAAATTCCAAATAAGTTTGGGCCATTTCTCTCCCCTATGGGCTGAAACTCACCATGCGGCAAGCTATTCCGCTTTTCACCCTTTTGGCAAGCCTTACCGACATAATTCGACTTAAAGTCACTTAAAGTCACTTAAAGTCACCTCAAACCGGTTCGTCTTTTTCATCTGCAGCCGTGTAGCCCAAACCGCGCCACTGCGATATCGGGTGGTTTTCATCAACCAGCGCTTTTTTGCGCGCCTCCACAACATGGGTATAAATCTGCGTTGTGGAAATATCGGCATGGCCGAGCATTTGCTGCACAGCGCGCAGGTCAGCGCCATTTTCAACCAAATGAGTGGCAAAGGCATGGCGCACCACATGCGGCGAAATACGCGCCGGTGACAAACCGGCAGCCACCGCAAGCTGCTGCAAAATTTGGGCAAAACGCTGGCGGGTTAAATGACCGGCCTTGCCGCGCGCGGCGAATAAAAATTTCTCATCATCACCGACATAGACGCGCCAATCGGCCAATGCCCGTTGCGCCGGTTCAGATAAGGGCACCATACGCTCGCGCCCGCCCTTGCCGCGCACAATCAAAACGCGGCTATCGGCCTGGCTGCTATGGCGCGGCAGACCGACCAATTCGCTCACCCGCAAACCCGTCGCATAAAGCAATTCGATAAGACAAATGGCGCGCGCCCGGGCGCGTATTTGCCTGTCGCTGTCTTGCGGCAGCGCATAAGCCGCGGCGATAAGCCGCTCGGTTTCTTGCGGCGATAATAGTTTCGGCAAAGGCCGCAATGTGCGTGGCCGCTTTAAGCGGTCAGCTGGATTATCGGCGCGCAATCCTTCGGTCTGCAAAAATTTATAAAACCGCCTTTGGCTGGAAAGATGACGCGCCGCTGTGCTGGCGGCCATTTGCTGCGTGTTCAAATGCGTCATATAGGCGGCCAGCGTGTCGGCCTCAGCCGTGCTCAACGTCTCGCCGCGTGGCGTTAAAAAAGCGTCCAATTGGGTCAGGTCGCCCCGATAAGCGGCCAGCGTATTGGGTGAGGCGCTGCCTTCAGCCGCCATCATATCCAAAAAAAGCGCTAAAGACCGATCGCTTGATGGCGGTTTGGCCGGGCTCATGGCTGCACCGATAATGCCCCGGGAGCCGCTAAAATATTTGGCGAAGACGCATCACCAAATGCCGCAACCGGCGGCATGATAAAGGCCGATGGCGCGACAAGGCTCAAGCGCCCCGCCGCATCAAGCAATATTTCTTCGGCCAAAGCCGCCGCCACCGCGTCCAATTCGGCAGCCCGCAAATAACCCAACAGTGCCACCAATTCGGCATTTTCCAATGTCGCTGAATTTTCTTCGCCGTATAAATCGACCAAAGCCAGCAGCAAATCACCGACCCATTTATTATCCGCCAGTTTTTGAATCCGCAGCGCATCAGCATCCAGCGCGCCATCCTGCGCCGCTACCGAAAAAGCCGCCGGAATGGTGAAGCCCAGCCCTTCATAAATCGCCAATTCGCGCGTCAAATAGGCGCGCAAGGGCGCCGGCGCGGCGGCATATTGCGCCTCAAAAGCCTGCCAATCGGCAATGGGCGGCGAGCGCATATCAGTCGGTTCATTTTCCGCCGTGCCGAGATTTTCCGGCTCATTTATTGGCTCAATTATCTCATCGGGTGTGCCGCCAAAAATTTCATCGCCCGGCAGCGAGGCAATCAAATCGCCCAAAGTTTGCGGCGCGTCGCCAAATTGCACAAGCCGCAAGGCCAATGCCGATGGCGCAAAGGCCAGCGCCTCCGCCGTGGTTTTTTCTTCAGCTTCAACTTGAACTTGGGTTTGAGTTTGAGTTTTCTGTGTCATCTTTAAGACCTGCAAAGCCGGCAATAAGGCCGCCCGCACAGCATCGCTAAAAGGGTGCGCGAAATCAGCAGCCGGCGCAAGCGGTGCGACGGGTTCCAGCGGCGCATCAGCCGGAAAATTATCAGCCGTCCCATGCGCCACATTAGCGGCGCTTAATGTCACATTCTGCAAACGGTCGTCGAGCAGCAAAACCATATCGCGCCATAGACCCCTCGCTTGCGCTTGCGCCAAAGCACCGGCTAGGGCGCGCGGCTGGTCAGTTATCGGTTGAGCATCAACCTCTAATAATCGCTGCGCCAGAAAAACCGCATCAGGCGGCGGCAAAGCTGCGGTTGCAATCTCGCTCGCAGGATCGGCTTCGGCTTCCGCCGGTGCTTGAAATGACGTCAAATCCGTGAGCTGGCTCAATTGCGAAAACCGCTCAGCCGTCATGCTGCCATGCCGCACCGCCGCCAGCGCCGCGCCCAATTGCGTGGTTGGCGGCTGGGCATAATCCTCTGCCAAGCTTTGCATAAAATAGGGCGGCAATTGGTCCAATGCCTCGGTAATGCCATAGCCCGCCAATTGCAACAACGCCAATTGCATCGGCGTCAACACGCTGGGCACGACAAGCGGCGGCTCCGTCTCTGCGGCTTTGGCCGCGGCCACATCATCAGCCGTGCCGAAAATCGGCTGGGTTTGCGCCACCATTAAAAAAGCCAGTTCGCGATAAAACCGGTCTTCGCCCAGCGACTTTTCATTTAATTGCAATGTCAATCCGGCTTTCTCAAACTCACCGGCGCGCAATTGGCAATAAACCAATAGCTGCATAAAGAATGGCAGTGTGTCGGCATAGCCGCGCGTGCCGCGCTTCGGGGCGGCAATGCCGCATGCCGCTTCGCCCGCGCCATTGCCCAAATGCGCCAAGACAATCGCCCGCGCCGCATAGGGGTCGGCACTCACCGCGCCGGTCAGTGCTTCTAATTGCACGACGGAAGCGGTATCGCCCAATGCCAAAAACCGATTGAGCCGGGCGGCATACCAACTGCCGCCATCAACCGTGCCGACCGGCGCGGCTGTGGTCGAGCGGTGCAATGTCAATTCCGCATCGCGCAAAGCGGCCAATGATAAATAGCGCGGCAGGCGCGCCATTTGACCGGAAATAAAAGCCAGTCTTGCGCCGCGCCATAAATTGCTGCCATAGCCGCTTTCCAAACCTATCGGCGCATCTTGCAAAGCGCCCAATTGGCCGACCTGCACAATGCCGGTTTCCGACCCGGGAGCTGCCGCAACAGCGCGCACGGCGCGCTTGGATTGGCGCGCCGCAACACGCGGGGCCAGCTTGTCAGATTTTGCATTGCGCCCAATGGCGCGGCCTGTCGGCCGGCCAATCGCCTCTTGCATGGCGGGGGGGACAATATTGAGCGGTGCGCGCATGGCGTTTTGAGCCGCCGCAGACACGCCGCCTATGGGCGCGCCCATCAGGCATCCGGCGCACACAAGCGTCAAAGCGGGGCGCAAATATTTGGCGGCAAGATTAACCATGCTTATTATTCATTTCTTCAGCGTTGGAATGCCGAATTGTCCAAAACCTCAACCTCGGTCTGGCGCGGCGGTTCTACGGCGCGCGATAAAAACACAATGCCGCCAATTAAAACGGCAAGCCCCAGAATAACCATGACTGATTGGCGTGATCCCATGACGCGCTCCTTTTCGAATCTCTTCCCTATTATAGCATTAAGGCTGCTTTAGGGCAGTATGCCCTTCATCTTAATAGCTTTTAGCAGTAAATCCCCGTAACATATAGAAGACGGGACGATTAAAACATATGGCCGACATCAAACATCGCGACAAAATTTGCGCCACCCCGATTGTGCTTATCGGCATGATGGGTGCAGGCAAATCCAGCCTCGGCATCAGGCTGGCCGAGACATTGGACATGCCGTTTCGCGATGCCGATCGCGAGATTGAAAAAGCTGCGGCCATGAGTGTCGCCGATATTTTCGAGCAACATGGTGAGCAGGCGTTTCGTGATGGCGAACGCCGCGTCATTAAACGGCTTTTGAGCGAGGGGCCGATGGTGCTGGCTCTGGGCGGCGGCGCTTTTATCGATGATGAGACGCGAGCTTTGGTGCAGGAAAAAGCGCTCTCCATATGGCTCGATGTGCCGGTCGATGAGCTGGTGATGCGGGTCAAGAAAAAGCCCGATAAACGCCCTCTTTTGAAGAACCAAAATATCGACGCCAAGCTGCAAGAACTGATGCAAAGCCGTGGCCCGATATATCAGACAGCCCGATTGAAAGTCGATGTGAGCGGCGGCACACATAAAGACGCGATTTACCGCTTATTGAGCGCCCTGAGCGCGCATTATGGCTAATCAAATGCGCCGCGACTGGACAAAATGCCCCCATTTCTCTAAAGCCAGTTTATGAGTGACCAACATAAAGTAACGGTTGAACTTGGTGAACGCGCCTATGAGATACATATTGGCAGCGGTGTGTTGGCGCGTGCGGCAGATTATATTGCGCCGGTTCTGGCGCGCCCCAAGCTGGCCATTGTAGCTGATGCCAATCTGGCGGAAACCCATTTGCCGGTGCTGCAAGCCACGCTTGATGGCGCGGGCCTTGCCCATGACAGCTTTCTCGTGCCGGCCGGTGAGGCCAGCAAAAACTTCCATCAGCTGGCTGAATTGTGCGATTGGTTATTGGCTCAAAAAATTGAACGCAATGATTGCATTGTCGCGCTGGGCGGCGGGGTTATCGGTGATCTGACCGGTTTCGCCGCAGCCATTTTGCGCCGTGGCACACGCTTTATCCAAATCCCCACCAGCCTGCTGGCGCAAGTCGATAGCTCGATTGGCGGCAAAACGGCAATCAATAGCAAAAGCGGCAAAAACCTCATCGGTGCTTTTCATCAGCCCAATTTGGTTCTGGCCGATATGGATGTGCTGAAAACCCTGCCGCCGCGCGAGATTGGCGCGGGCTATGCGGAAATCGTCAAATATGGCGCGCTGGGTGATGCCGCCTTTTTCGGCTGGTTGGAAGAAAACGGGGCTGACGTGCTGGCGCTTGATGCGGCGGCAATGGCGCAAGCCGTGACCAAAAGCTGCCAAGCCAAAGCGGCGATTGTCGCGCGCGATGAGCGCGAGACGGGCGAGCGCGCCTTGCTGAATTTGGGTCATACTTTCGGCCATGCCTTTGAGGCGCTGACCGGTTATGACAACACGCTTTTACATGGCGAGGCTGTGGCCTATGGCATGGTTTTGGCTTTTGAATTTTCGGCCATGCGCGGCGACTGCCCGAGCGCCGATGCGGCGCGGGTGAAAGCACATATTGCGGCCAGCCATTTGCCCGCCAGCATGCGTGAAATTGGCAATGGCAAATTCGCCGCCAGCGCCCTGCTGGAAGCCATGACGCAAGACAAGAAAGTTCAAAACGGCACAATGCGGTTTATTCTGGCGCATGGGCTGGGCGACACATTTATTGCCGATGATGTCGATGAAGACATGCTGCGGGCATTTTTGCTGGCGCAAGGAGCGCAAGACGCATGACCATTTCCGCCGGAGTGCTTTGGACAGCCGGACTGATTTTCTTCTTGCTTATCATTTCGGCTTTTTTATCAGGCTCGGAAACCGCCTTAACCGCGACCAGTAAGGCGCGCATTTTGCGGCTGCAACAAGAAGGCCAACGCCGCGCGCGATGGGTGATTGTGCTGCTTGAGCAAAAAGAGCGGCTTTTATCGGCCATTTTGCTCGGCAATAATCTGGTCAATATTCTCGCCTCGGCTTTGGCCACAAGGCTGTTTTTGGAAGCCTTTGGCGAGACCGGCGTGGTTTACGCCACTTTGGTGATGACCGTCATGGTGGTGGTCTTTGCTGAAGTGTTGCCGAAAACCTATGCCATTCTCGCCCCCGATGTCACCGCCTTACGCGCCGCCGGGCCATTGCGCGTGCTGATGGTGCTGTTGGCGCCCATCACCCGCGCTTTAAGTTTTTTCTCAGGCACGATTTTACGCCTTACCGGATTGGCCAAAAGCGCTGATATATCGCTGGTACCGGCGCATGAAGAAATTCGCGGCGCGATTGACCTGCACCATCAAGAGGGCGCCGTGCATAAGGGCGACCGCGATATGTTGGGCGGCATTCTCGACCTGTCGGACATCACGCTGGAAGAGATTATGATTCACCGCAGCGCGATTTTGACGCTTGATGCCGCCCTGCCCTCTGACGATATTGTCGCCGCCGTGCTGGCCAGCCCCTATACGCGTATTCCGCTCTGGCGACATGAGCCGGAAAATATTATCGGCATTTTGCACGCCAAAGATTTATTGCGCGCATTGGCCAATAGCCCGATTGGCGCCAGCGGCATTAATATTGAGAACATCGCCACCCCGCCCTGGTTTGTGCCCGAGACGACAACCCTGTCGGAACAGCTCAACGCATTTCGCGAGCGCAAGGCGCATTTTGCCCTTGTCGTTGACGAATATGGTGCGCTGATGGGGCTGGTGACGATGGAAGATATTTTGGAAGAAATCGTCGGCTCGATTGATGATGAGCATGACCGTCCGGATAATATGCTGCGCCGTCGCCCTGACGGCGCATTGGAAGTTTCCGGCGCGCTTTCTTTGCGCGACCTCAATCGCGAAATGGGTTGGTCGCTGCCCGATGATGAAGCCAGTTCGGTCGCCGGTTTGATTATTCACGAGGCACGGGTCATTCCCGATATCGGCCAAGTATTTGAGTTTCATGGCCTGCGCTTTCGCATTATGGGTCGCCAGCGCAACCGCATCATGCAAGTGCGTATCTCGAAATTAAATTAGTCTTTTGCTGCCTCTTGCGGGCTTTTCAATTTAAGCGCCAGCGCATGCACCGGCCCGTTCAATTCATCAGCCAAACAGGCCAAAACATGGCGTTGGCGGTCAATCCGGCTCATGCCATCAAACATATTGGCGACCATGTGAACGCGAAAATGTGTCTCGCCGCCGGGCTGCGCGCCGGCATGGCCTTCGTGCAAATGCGACTCATCAATGACCTGCAAATGCTGCGGCGTATAGGTCTCGCTCAGTTTTTGCTCTATAATTGTGTAAACTTGCGTCATATAAAACGTCCCTATGGCTCTATCGGCGGCCTTGCGGTTTGGCTATGATTTGCGTCTGTGGCCATATGACATATATCGCGTTCATGGAAGAGACGCCAGTTTAGGAAGACGACTTATCAGAAGCTTTTCGCTTATCTAATTAACCCTTTCGCTTTACCCCTTTCGATATGGCGAATTTGAACCAATGAGAGCAGGACGTTCGAAACGTTCATGAATTTGAACTCTAAATATTTCGATATGATACGCGCCTCACGCGACCAGGGTCGCGAGGAGAAAAAGCGCGCGCAAATGGTGGCGGACGGCACACGATGCGACTGGCCGGATTGCACAAAATCCGGCGATTATCCGGCGCCGGCCGGGCCGCAAACTAATGAGCGGCGCAATTTTTGTTACGACCATGTGCGCGAATATAATCGCAGCTATAATTATTTTGAGGGCATGTCGCAGGACGAAGCCGAAAGCTTTCGCCGCGCCGCCCAAACCGGCCATCGCCCCACTTGGTCGATGGGCACACGGCGGGCGCGTGGCAGCAAGGTCGAGGATTGGCAGTTTCAAGACCCGCTGGAAATTATGGGCGAAGCCGGTTTCACCGAGGCCGGTCCAGCAGGCGCAGGTGCGCGCGCGTCAAAAGTCACCTCAGGCCAAAAACGCGCCCTCGATGTGATGGAATTGCCCGAGACGGCAAAGCCCGCCGATGTGCGTAAAAAATTCAAAATTTTGGTCAAACAATATCACCCGGACGCCAATGGCGGCGACCGCTCCCATGAAGATGACCTGCAAAGCGTCATTCAAGCACATGATTTTTTGAAGGCTTCCGGCTTTTGTTAAGCGGGGCTTTCTGCTAACACCTTTCCCAAGCAAGCGAATGATTTTCGGAGATAGCAATGAGTAAAGCGGCAGAAGACAAAGCCATGCCAAACGGCCCCATGCCGGAGGCCCCCGACACACAAGTCAATGCACGTGAGGTTTTCGGCGTTGATATTGATATGACTGTGCCGGCGTTTTCCGAGCACAATGAATATGTGCCGGATTTTGACGAAGATTATCTATTCGACAAGCAGACCACTTTGGCACTGCTCGCCGGTTTCGCCCATAATCGCCGCGTCATGGTGCAAGGTTATCACGGCACGGGTAAATCGACCCATATTGAACAAATCGCGGCGCGGCTGAACTGGCCTTGCGTGCGCGTCAATCTCGACAGCCATGTCAGCCGTATTGATTTGGTCGGCAAAGACGCGATTGTGCTGAAAGACGGCAAGCAAATTACCGAGTTTCAAGAAGGTATTCTGCCCTGGGCTTTGCAAAACCCCGTCGCTTTGGTGTTTGACGAATATGATGCGGGTCGCCCCGATGTGATGTTTGTTATCCAGCGCGTCTTGGAAGTCGCCGGTAAGCTGACGCTGTTGGACCAAAATAAAGTCATTCGGCCCAACCCGTTTTTCCGCCTTTTCGCCACCACCAATACAATCGGTCTTGGCGATACGAGCGGCCTTTATCACGGCACGCAGCAAATCAACCAGGGTCAAATGGACCGCTGGAATATTGTCACCACGCTCAACTATCTGGCGCATGACAAAGAAACCGATATTGTTCACGCCAAAGCCCCCGGTTATGAGGGGGCTGAAGGCCGCGAGAAAATCGCCGCCATGGTGCGTGTCGCTGACCTGACGCGCGCGTCTTTCATCAATGGTGATATTTCCACCGTGATGAGCCCGCGCACGGTTTTGACCTGGGCTGAAAATGCCGAAATTCTTGGCTCCGATATTGCGCTGGCTTTCCAACTGACGTTTTTGAATAAATGCGATGAATTGGAACGCCCGACTGTCGCAGAATTTTATCAACGTTGCTTCGGCGATGACCTGCCCGATAGCGCGGTATCGGTTCTGGCCGATTAAAAGAAGCGGGTAGAGCGTGGCCGAAAAATCACCGGTTGAGGAATTTAAGCGTGCATTGACGCAGACCATGCGTTCTATTGCAAAGAACCCCGAATTATGGGTCAGCTTCGGCTAGTAAAAACCCGCACTGGCCGGTTTGAAAGCGCGCCTGCCGCAACCTGCCCGCGACCTCGACCCGGCCGACCGACAAAATGTGCGCGGTCAATCCGACAGTTTCGCCCTGCAATTGGCGCATCATGATGCGGCCATCACCGCGGCCTTAGCGCCGTCTGAGGCCGATGCGCGGGCTTCTTTCGATGCGGCGGAAACGGCGAGGTGCGAAGCCATTGGCGCTCGCGCCATGACCGGTATCGGGGCCAATATCAACGCCATGCATGATGCGCGCTGC
>FZLQ01000088.1 GCA_900197605.1 Phyllobacteriaceae bacterium Water-Bin73 | reverse complement strand
CGCCAGCAAGCCGCCATTCAAGGCATTGAGACAGCGCAGGCCGTGCGGCAGATTGTGCCGCTGCCGGTAAATGTGACAGTGCAATATTTACGCAGCGCGCGCGCCCTGCCGTGTTATGCCCAGGCGAAGGTTTTGAAAATCGGCCGCCGCACCAGCACGGTGTTTTGTCAAAGCTGGCAAGATGATGAAACCAAACCGGTCACCTCCATGACCGGCGTGTTTATTCAGCCCAAATCATAGGCTCTTTTCCGCTTGCCTCATGGGGCAGACGGGTTAGTGTCTTTTTCAAGCAGGAGTGTTTCATGAGCGAACAAGAAAACGAATACCAACCGCCAAAGGTTTGGGAATGGGATACGGAAAGCGGGGGCCGCTTTGCCAGTATCAATCGACCGATTGCCGGTCCGACCCATGATAAGGAATTGCCAATAGGCGAGCACCCCATTCAGCTTTACTCGCTGGGCACGCCCAATGGTGTCAAAGTGACAGTTATGCTGGAGGAGCTTTTGGCGCTAGGCCATGAGGGCGCGGAATATGATGCTTGGCTCATTAATATCGGTGAGGGCGATCAGTTCGGCTCCGGCTTTGTCGATATTAATCCGAATTCCAAGATTCCGGCGATGATGGACCGCAGCGGCAAGGAGCCAATTCGGTTGTTTGAGAGCGCCTCCATGCTGGTATATTTGGCTGAGAAGTTCGGTGAATTTATGCCCGAAAGCGGGCAAGCCCGCGCCGAAGCCTATAGCTGGACGTTTTGGCTGATGGGCTCAGCACCTTATTTGGGCGGTGGCTTTGGACATTTTTACGCCTATGCGCCGACCAAAATGGAATATCCGATTAACCGCTTTGCGATGGAAGCCAAACGCCAAATGGATGTGTTGGACCGCCATTTGGCCGCTCATGAATATTTGGCCGGTAGCGCATACACGATTGCCGATATGGCGACATGGCCGTGGTATGGCGCGCTGGCATCGGGCTTGCTTTATGACTCGGCTGAGTTCTTGCAAGTGCATGAATATAAAAACCTCAATCGCTGGGCCAAACAAATTGCCGAGCGTCCCGCCGTTAAACGCGGCAGCATTGTCAATCGCCCCTGGGGCGACAAAACTGCGCTTGAGCGTCATAGCGCAGCCGATATTGATGTGGTGCTGAACGCCGATTAAAAGCTATAGATCAGCCCGATAGGGACAAATGGCCAAAGTGCAATTCGTTAAGAACGCCTTTTATTGGCCATTCCTCGATCTTAACTTCGGCTGCTAGTGTTGCGCATGCGGTGGTTAGCGGCAATATGCTGAACGAAAAACTGCAGTACTCAGTGCCCAGTTCGACCGAAGGTGCACCCTATTTTATAGCGCCAGTGCTGAAGCTTAGCCTCAAGAAGCCGCCGACATTGCAGCCTGATAGAGCTGCAGAAAAGGGGGCGCTGAGATCAAGTGTAAGTGAAATAATAATAAGCATAATAAAATCATTTCACGCCGCTTTAGCAAGTCAAGAAAATGCGGCCTACGATAGGAAAGCACAGTTACGCAATATTTCGCCATCATGCTGATGGACAGATACGGGCCGATAGGGGCTGGAGGATTTGCCATTTGGCGAAGCGCCGCTTAATTTAGGGAGCTTTAAAAAAGAAGGTTTTGCGTTATGCCGATGGGTTTTAATGCCGCGATGGCGGCAGTAATTGTGGTTGTTGTGGGGCTGGTGCTTATTTTGCTGCGCCGACGCTCGTTACTGGCGAAGGAGACAGTCTTTGAGAAAGTTGAAAAAGCCCATGAGAAAAACCGGCTCGGCCAATTTGTTAAGGCGCGCGAAGACAGTTTTTTGAATATTGTTTATGGCCTAGCCGCTGCCATGGTGGTGGCAGATGGCGAAATTGAAGAAGACGAGATTGAGATGGCGGAAACGCTTGGCGCGCGGCTCATTCCCAATTTCGATAATGAGGATTTTTTGAAAGTCGTTCGCGGTCATGCCCAATTGCCGCGTTTCAATGACATGGTTGATGCCGTCGCGCCGCTTTTGCCGATGGAGGCGAAAGTGGAAATCTTTGATTATTTGCAGGCGATTGCGACGTCCGACGGGCAATTATCACCCGACGAACGTCACTTTATTCATCATATAGAAATGAGGTTTGGCCTCGATAAGCTAAAGGAATAGAGACCTATTGGTCTTTTTGAGGCTTGATAAGAAATTTCTCGCCGGTCTTTTTCGGCATATAGCGTGCAATATTGGCTGGATCGATGGCCTCGGACAAGCTCAATGTGTCAGTAATATTGCTTGAAAAAGTCGTCTTAATCTCATTAGCGACGCGGGCTTGCAGTTCGCCCATTTTTTCCATACCGATTTTTTGCAGGAATGGGGTCAGTAGCCAACCGCCGACACCCCAATGCATGCCATAGCTTTGCCCCAGCGTCACCGGGCCTTGCGCCAAACGGCCATAAATATAAACCTGCTTGTGCTGGTCTGAACCATAAGTATTAAGACCCGATGCATTGCGGCTCAATGCGCGTTCCATGGAAGCCAAAAGCGTATCGGCCATGTCGCCTGCGCCGATGGCGTCAAACGCCAAAGTGGCACCGGTTTCAGCCATCGCGTCAACAAGCTGGTCTTTGAAATCATCATCATTGGAATTGATGACATATTTGGCACCCAAATCTTTCAGGATTTTGGCCTGCGCGTCTGAGCGAATAACGCAAATAATGTCGATGCCTTCTTGGAGGCACAGCTTCAGCACCATTTGACCGAGATTGGAAGCGGCGGCTGTATGCACCATCGCTTTATGGCCTTCGGCTTTCAACGTTTCCACAAAACCCAAAGCGGTCAGTGGATTGACATAAGACGAAGCGGCCTCTTCGGCGCTGGTATCGTCTTTATGCGGCAGGCACATAAAGGCTGGCGCTTTAACAAATTGCTGATAGCACTGGCCGGTCACCAGAGAAACAAGCTTTCCCTCAAGATGTTTGGCATTGGCACCGGCAGCGATAACGCGGCCCGAGCCTTCATTGCCGACCGGTAGGGTTTGGTCGAGACGCGCCCGCATGGCGTCAACAAATTGCGGCGACACGGGGGCGACCATTTTTTGCTCATTGCCGTCCGTCACCAGCTTGCCTTTTGAATAATCGGCAAAGCCCAAAAGCGGGAACATGTCTGATGGGTTAATCGGCGCTGCCTCCATTTCGACGACGACCTCGTCATCATTCGGGGTCGGCATGTCATTGTCGATAATCGACAATATCAGTTCGCCGTCGGCGGTTGCGGTTGATACGATTTGGCGGTTTCCACTCATTTTTCTCTCCTCATGAAAAACGTTAAGGGCGCATGCCGGTTAAATAAGGACCGGGTGTGGCTGTTTGCATAGCAGCGACGGCAAGGCGCAGCCAGCTAATTAATTTCGGGCGCGTTTCGCGCGGGTCGATAATCTCATGCACCGACAAGCCTTCAGCGCGCGGGAAGGGCGACTGGCTGGCTGCCAGCATATCTTCCAATTCCTTTTGCCGCGCCGCCGGGTCTTCTGCGGCGGCTATTTCGCGGGCAAAAGCCACGGCCACACCGCCTTCAACCGGCAGCGCGCCGCTGGCCGCACTTGGCCAAGACAGCACATAGCCGTCAGGGCCGAAATGCGCCTGCGCGGCGACGCCAAAGGCTTTCAAAACTTGCACGCTGGCCCAGGGCACACGGCTTTGCAGCACGGCAGATATGGCCGCCGTGCCGTGTCGTATCGTGCCCGCTTTTTCGCTATCGGGGCCAATCATAAAGCCCGGCTCGTCAACAAAGCTGACAATCGGCAAATGGAAGCTGTTGCAAAAATCGACGAAGCGGCGGAGTTTTTGCGCGGCGGCGGCGGTCATGGCACCGGCATAATACATGCAGTCATTGCCAATGACGCCGACGCTTTCGCCATCGAGGCGCGCCAAACCGGTAATCAGGCTGGGGCCATATTTGCGCGACATTTCAAAAAAGCTGGAGCCGCTATCTTGCCGGTCAACCACGGCATCAATGATTTTACGCATTTGAAAAGGCTGGCGGCGATTGGTCGGCACAATATCGGCCAGCATATCCTCGCAGCGATCGGCTTTGTCTTGGCTCGTCAATTTTTCCGAATAGCTCCAAGCATTATCGGGCAGAAAGGACAGGAAGCGGCGGATTTGCCCCAGCGCGTCGTCTTCATCTTCGGCCAAATTATCAATCGCACCGGAGGCCAAATGCACTTGCGGCCCGCCCAGCTCTTCTTTGGTCATGTCGTGGCCAAGCGCCCGCTTGACGACTTGTGGGCCGGCAATGAGAACCGCGGCGTTTTGGGTCATCACGGTAAAATGCGAGGCGACTAGCCGCGCCGCCGGAAGTCCGGCAACCGGGCCAAGCGCGGCTGAGGCAACTGGCACGGCGGACAGGGTTTCGGCCAAAGGCACAAAACGCGACTCGCTAAACACCGGATCGCCTAAAGGCCGCCGGTCTTTTTCCTTATTGGTGCCGCCGACAGAACCGCCACCTCCCTCATGCAGGCGAATGAGCGGCAGTTTATATTGTAGCGCCAGACGTTCCGTATAAACGCTTTTGCGTAATCCCGCCGGATTGGGCGAGCCTCCGCGCACTGTAAAGTCTTCGCCGCCGACAATCACTTTGCGGCCATCAAGCCGGCCGAAGCCAAGAATAAAATTAGCCGGTTGGAAGTCGCTTAGCTTGCCTTTGTCATTATAGTCGGGCACCCCTGCGCCCTCACCAATCTCGTCAAAACTGTTTTTATCCAGCAGCGCGTCTATGCGCTCGCGAATGGTCAGTCGTCCTTTTTCGTGATGAGCTTTAATCGCGTCTTTTCCGCCTTGCTGTTTAGCAAGTTTGCGGCGCTGCTTAATCTCGTCAATCTCACTGTCCCAATTCATCGACTACTCCAGAGTTGCGATAAGCTGACCCTCGGCAATCATATCGCCCTCGGCAATATGCAGTTGCATAAGCTTTCCCGCCTTTGGGGCAATCACCGGAATTTCCATTTTCATGGATTCCAATATGACAATGACATCATCGGCAGCCATATCGGCACCGGTCTCGGCAACGATTTTCCAAACACTGCCCGCAATTTCACTTTTAACTTGCATGAATTCCTCCGCCAGAGAGCCTAGCCAATCGATGGGCCGCAAGGCAAGCCCGCTATGGTTGCAAAAAACCCGCTCATCTATAAGCTGACGATCGTTGGAGGTGGCATCATGTCCGAGAACAAGTCTGAACCGAAACCGCTTGATAGTCGTTTGGTATTTATTGCCGTTACCCTTATTGCGTTTATTTGGGTTTGCGTTTTCATTATTTTACCTGGCGTTACCGGAAAACCCGGTGTGGCGCAGGAAATGCAGCAAGATTTGCGATCTGGTGTGCAAAAGGAAAACGCGCGTGTTCCTTCCGAAAAATAAGCTGAAAAACAGGCTTTTACATTTTGCGCGGCTCTGCTTTGCGGGCACGCTTTTACCACTGCCTGTTTTGGCTGAGGATGCCAGGCAAGGGTTCAAAGCCCCCCTATGGGAGGCCGGTCTGGTGGCGGCAGCCTTTAGCGGTCCGGCTTATCCGGCAGCCAATGATGAAACCACGGCGGCTTTTGCCAGCCCTTTTGTGATTTACCGAGGGCCGGTTTTTTCGGTTGGTGATGAGGGCGCGTTGCGCGCGCTGGCTTTTGCAAATGATACGGTGGAGCTGGATTTATCGCTGGGCGCATCGCTACCAGCCGACTCCGAAGATGATGCAGATCGCGAGGGTATGCCCGATTTGGATTTTCTGTTTGAGATAGGGCCGCAGCTTATTTGGCATGCGGCGCAACATGATTTCAAGCGATGGCGTGGTGAGTTTGATATCAAGCTGCGGGCCCGCTCCGTCATCTCATTCGCCGATTTCGACACGCATGGCTTTTTGTTTGAGCCGACTTTTGTTTATGAATTGAAGTCGAAAACGCGGAGGCATCTAAGCTGGCAGGCTGATGTTGAGTTGTTATATGGCAATAAAAGGCTCAACCGCTATTTCTATAATGTGGCTCCCCCTTATGTGACGGATAATCGTGGCTCTTATCTGGCCGATAGCGGTTATATGGGAGCTGAGATTGGCGTTGGTCTGTCCTATCCGGTTAGAGATAATTTGCGCCTATTCGTCGGCGCCAATGTTGAACTTTACGACGGTGCGGCCAATCAGGACAGCCCGCTCTTCAAAGAAGATGTCGCCTATAACGGTGGCATGGTGCTGGTCTACAGCTTTTATGAGAGCGAAGCGCGGGCGCTGCGTTAAAGTTTAATTGCCAATGGTTTTCAGACTGAAGGTGAAGTTAACCGACGTATCCGGCTCAATTCCGCCTGCACGTGCATAGTCGCGTTCAAAGCGAATGGCGATAATGGTGCACTCATCTTCATAGGCAAAAGTGGCATCGGCGTAGACGGGCTTTTCAGT
>FZLQ01000087.1 GCA_900197605.1 Phyllobacteriaceae bacterium Water-Bin73 | reverse complement strand
AATACCCAGCCGCCGATTGGGATAAGCGTCAGGCTTGCCGAACATCATCGCCTCGACATCATGCATCGCCTCAACCTCCGCCAGTCCCTCAACGCCATAATCAGGGCTTGCCTGCGCCGCGTTAATCGTATGACACGCCCCCGGGCGCAAGGCCGCAATATTGCTTATCGGCAGATGCAAAATGGCGCGCGCGTGTAAATCAAACTCCGACAGATTTTGCGTATAAAGGGTCAGCAGACCGGTATCATGCGGGCGCGGGCTGAGCTCAGAGAAAATCACCTCATCGCCGCGAATAAAAAACTCGACCCCAAACAGGCCGAAGCCGCCCAAATCATCGGTCATTTTTTTCGCCATATCCTGCGCTGTGGCTTCCAGCGCGCCCATCTCAAATGTGCCTTGCTCGCTCATCTTAAAATCGCCATCAACCTGTTGGTGGCGCAACACCGGACAGTAAACCGTCTCGGCATTTTTCTGCCTTACCGTCAGCAGCGTAATCTCATAATCAAATGATATGAATTCCTCGACAATCACCTTAGGCCGATCGCCGCGCATATTCTCAACCGCGTGATGCCACGCCTCTTGCGCCGCCGCGCCATCACCCTCCGCCACTGTCGATTGGCCTTTGCCCGACGAACTCATCACCGGCTTGACCACGACTTTGCACGCCATGTCGTTATACAGCGCAAGCATTTCTTCAAGATTTTCAGCATAGCCATATTTCGCCGTCGGCAGGCCTATCTCGGCGGCGCGGTCGCGAATACGGTCGCGGTTCATGGTTAAATCAACCGCCCGCGCCGATGGCACAATGGTGCGCTGGCTTTCGACATCTAACAGGACTTGCGTATTAATCGCCTCGATTTCCGGCACCACCAAATCAGGGTCAACGGATTGAATATGCGCGCGCAACTGAGCTTCGTTCAACATATCAAACACCATTGAGCGGTCTGCGACTTGCATGGCGGGGGCGTTTTCATAGCGGTCGCAGGCAATCACCGTGCAGCCAAGCCGCTTCAGGCTGATGGTTAATTCGCGGCCCAATTCGCCCGACCCCAGCAACATTATTTTCTTCATCACGCGCTCCCATGCAGCAATTACTTCGGTGTTTAATTTAGGCGACCCCGCATGGGCTGACCAGCACTGGACAAGCGTCCGCTGTGAGTTATTTCACGATTATGAATGAGGCTCAAATATCAGAAATCATCGCTCTGGCATGGGATGATGAAACGGCGTTTGACGCGATTGAGCGGCAATTCGGCCTGCCCGAGGGCGAGGTGATTAAGCTGATGCGCCGCCATATGAAGCCGTCGAGTTTCCGCATGTGGCGCAAGCGTGTCAGTGGTCGCAAAACCAAGCACGAGACGCGCCGCGAGCCGTCAGATTAACGCGCTGATTTTTCTGAATTGCGGCCGGTTTGCCGATTATTATTGCGTCGGCGTGCGGGGCCGCGTGGCGGATTTTTATTACCGCCCTTTTTGCGCCGTGGCGCGCCCGGCCCATCGGCCGCAGCAGCCTCGCCCCGATGGCGCGGCTTCGGCTTTTTAGGCCCGGATTTTTTACCCTCATAGCTACCCGTACCCGGCTTTTTGGGGTCATTGCGCCGCCGTGATTTCGGCGAACGGCGTTCACCATCATCTTGGCGCGCACCGCGTGTCTCGAATTTAGCCGATGATTTACCTGATGATTTACCTGACGGTTTAGCTGCCGCCTTCATCGGGTCATAGCCGTCATCATCAATGCCACCCGCCTGCACATTCTCAATCGGCAGCTTCACCTTAATCAGCTTTTCAATATCGCGCAGGTGCTTTTGCTCTTCAGGCGCGCAAAGCGTAATGGCGCGCCCCTCGCGACCGGCGCGCGCGGTGCGGCCAATGCGGTGCACATAAGCCTCGGGCGTTGTCGGCACATCATAATTCACCACCAAAGAAACATCGGGAATATCAATGCCGCGCGCTGCAATATCAGTGGCGATGAGAATATGCTCCTCGCCCTTGCGAAACGCCTCCAGCGTGCGCTGGCGTTGGTTTTGACTTTTATTGCCATGAATGGCGGAGGCGACAATTTTCTGCTTCGACAGATATTTCACCAATTGGTCAGCCCCGTGTTTGGTGCGGGTAAAGATAATCGTGCGGAACTGGTTCTCCAAAGCCTGCACAAGAAACGGACGCTTCTCCGGTTTTTCCATCAACATCACGGCTTGCTCAATCCGTTCCACCGGTGTCGAGGCGGGGGCAACCGCAACATCTTTTGGACTGTCCAATAATTCTGCCGCCAATGCGCGTATCGGCTTGGGCATGGTGGCCGACAATAAAACCGTCTGGCGCGTGCGCGGCGTCTTTTTGGCGATGCGGCGAATGGCCGGAAAAAAGCCCAAATCCAACATTTGATCGGCTTCGTCGAGAATAAGCGTCTCGGTATGTTCGAGCGATAAATTGCCCGATTTCAAATGGTCTTCAAGGCGACCGGGTGTGGCCACCAAAATATCCAAGCCCTGATTGAGCCGCTTAATCTGCTTGGGATATTTCACCCCGCCAACAACACAGGCGCGTTGGTGATAAATATGCGCGCCATATTTCTCGATATTATCGTCAATCTGTTTGGCCAATTCGCGCGTCGGCACAATAATCAGCGTGCTGCAATGTTTTGGCGTGGCTTTGTGCTGATTGGCTTTCAGCCGTTCCAATATGGGCAACACAAAGGCGGCGGTCTTGCCCGTGCCGGTTTGGGCAATGGCGACAATGTCGCCGCCCTCGAGCATGAGCGGAATGACTTTTTCCTGAATCGGCGTCGGGCTATCATAGCCGCTCTTCTCAACCGCTTTGGTCAACTGGCTTGAAAGCCCTAGCTGGGCAAATTTTGACATTTTGAGGCATCCTGTTTTCAGTAGCTGAACATGCTAACCATCGACAGGCGCACAAACGCTTGGCGGCAGCCATTATGGTTCCCGCACTTCTGCCGCTCGTGTAGCACATCTATCAGCGCGGGGCGACCTGATTGTCGTCAAGGCGCGGGCGGTTAAAGGCGTCCGGTTTGCACCCCATAATCAGCCGCAATGCCGTAATGCGGGTCATCATCACTATCGACAATGAGCTGCCCCGAACGCGACAGCAAGGCGTGGCAATCGCGGCTCAAATGGCGCAGCATGACGCGCTTACCGACGCTGTCATATTTGGCAGCAATATCCTCAATCGCCTGCAATGCAGACTGGTCAACAACCCGCGAATTGGCGAAGTCAATAATCACCGCGTCCGGATCATCTTCGATTTTGAACAACGCCATAAAGGCGGTGATGGAACCGAAAAATAGCGGGCCGTTAATTTCGTAAACCAGAGCACCGGCTTCGCGTTGCGAGGGCCGCACTGAGGCGTTAATCCGCTTGGCGGCATTCCAAGCATAAACCAGCGCCGACATAATCACACCGACAACAACCGCAATCGCCAAATCTTGCCATACGGTAACAATGGTGACGGCAATCGTGACCAGCGCATCGGCGCGCGGCACACGGCGCAAGGTCTTCAGCGATGTCCATGCAAATGTGCCGATAACCACCATGAACATGACACCGGTCAATGCGGCAATGGGAATAAGCTCAATATAGCTGGCGGCGAAAAGAATATAGGACAGCAAAAACAGTGCCGCAGATATACCGGCAAGCCGCGACCGACCGCCGGATTTAATGTTAATCATTGATTGGCCAATCATGGCGCAGCCGCCCATACCGGCAAAAAAGCCGGTCACCAGATTGGAGGTGCCTTGTGCCAAACATTCTTGCGACGCGCCGCCGCGTTGCTCGGTCATCTCGCCAACCAGATTAAGCGTCAGCAAGCTTTCAATAAGACCAATGGCGGCCAGAATAATCGCATAGGGCAAAATAATTTGAAGCGTCTCAAATGACAGCGGTACATCGGGCAGCACAAAGCTAGGAAGGCCGCCGGCCAAGCTGGCCAAATCACCGACCCGCGGCACATGAATATCAAATGCCAGCACGAAGCCGGTCACCAAACCGATGGCCATTAACGGCGCCGGCACACGCTTGGTCAGTTTGGGCGTGAGCCAAATAACCAGCATGGTCAAAACGACCAAGGCCAGCGTCGTATAGAGCTGCGCGCCCGCCAGCCAACCCGACACGCCATTATCGTCAACCGTCTTAAACTGCTCAAGCTGCGCAATACCGATAACAATCGCCAAGCCGTTAACAAAGCCAAGCATTACCGGATGCGGCACCATGCGGATAAATTTGCCCCAGCGCAACGCGCCGGCCAGTAACTGCAACAGCCCCATCAGCACGACGGTAGCAAACAAATATTGCGGCCCATGCGATGCCACAAGCGATACCATGACCACGGCCAGCGCGCCGGTGGCACCCGATATCATGCCCGGTCGCCCGCCCGTTAAAGCGGTTACCAGCCCGACAATAAAAGCCGCATAAAGCCCCGCCAAAGGGGCCAAACCGGCGACAAAAGCAAACGCCACCGCTTCGGGCACCAGAGCCAGCGATACGGTAAAACCGGACAAAAGATCCGTACTCGCCTGCGCTTTGGTCATTACCTGACGATTGGCAGCATTGATGGAATTGCCGAACCAGAAACGGTTCAGCCGGTCTTGAACGGAGCGCATGAAAGTCTTTCTAAATTATGGCTCAAATTTCTGAGCATGGGAGGTAGCCCTCGCCACGGCCTGGGCAATAAGAGGGAGGCGTGTGTGTGACATATTTCATCGCCATCAGCAATGAAATTACGCGCCAAAATGTTTGTCGCAACGAGGGTAGCACCCCTCACTGAAGGCGCTTTCTTTCCCACCCCTTCTCAGAAAACATCCTGACCTACCGCGCATCGTGTATTGCCTCTGACTCGAGGTTCAGTTTACGTTGATTTATATCAGGGAGATTATTACGTATTTTCCTAAGCAAAATGAGCCGTATAGTGACCATCATCGCGATATTAGGAAGTTACCATGATGAATTTCGAATTGCCGCAAGCCGGTGTTTACGATTATGTACCCCGCGCGCGCATCCGGTGGGGGCAGGCTGCGCTTGATGCGGTTCGTGAAGAAATTGGCGACACGGCAAAGTTTTTTATTCTCACAACGGCGTCATTGGTCAATAAAACACCAATAATTGATGAATTGCAGCGCGGCTTTGGCGCTCAGTGTGGCGGCCTGTATTACAATATTTCCGAACACACCCCGTTCAGCGATGTCGTCAACGCAGCCCAAGCGGCGCACGCTGCCAATGCCGAAATCATATTATCGATAGGAGGTGGCAGTATTATTGATGCGGCCAAAGCGGTGATTATCTGTTTGCGCGAAAATATTGATACGGTTGAGGCGTTATCCGCCCGCATCGGGCAAGTCAGCGAAGGGCCCGGCGGCCCGCGCCATATCAGCATACCGACGACATTGTCAGGTGCCGAGCATACTGAATTTGCCGGTGGCATTAACCCGGCGACCGGCACGAAAGAGCTTTTGGGTGGCACGCATATTTGCCCGCATACGGTCATACTCGACCCGGCCATCGCTCTCTACACGCCAGAAGACCTATGGCTGTCCACCGCGATACGCTCGGTTGACCATGCGATTGAAGGAATTTGCGCGCCCGACAGCAGCCCGCTTATTCAGGCTGAGGCTTTGGGTGCATTGAGCCTTTTTGCCAAATCGCTGCGCCGCACCAAGCAAGCGCCCGACGACCTGACGGCACGGCTCGAAAGCATGCATGCGGTTTGGCTGGCGACGGCGTCGATTGGGCGGGTCATGCATGGCGCCAGTCACGGATTGGGGTATCTGCTCGGCGCGCTGGGCGGCGTGCCGCATGGGGTGACATCTTGTGTGTTTTTACCCGCCGTGCTCGATTGGAATGTGAGTGTCAACGCCGACAGGCAAAAGCAAATTGCCGCTGCGCTGGGCGCCGAGAATATGAGCGCCGGTGATGCCGTGCGTCGTTTGGTGGCTGATTTGGGCCTGCCCGGAACATTGAGCGCGGTCGGTGCCGATGACGCGCTGAAGCAACAAATCAGCGAATATGCTATGGCGCATCCGGTGGTGATGGCCAATCCCCGCGCCATTACATCACCGCAGGATATTTTTGAAATTATGGAACTGGCGGCATAAGCCGTCAAATTTCTAAAGGAGCCCTCTAGGCTATTGAGTTTGAGGTTATTTTTAGGGCGTCTCGCTGGCCCGACTTCGCGTGGCCGCTCGCTCGCGCTGGGCGGGCTGGGGCAGCAAAGCTGCCTAGCCCTTTTAGCGTGGTAGCGGAGGAGGGACTCGAACCCCCGACACGCGGATTATGATTCCGCTGCTCTAACCAGCTGAGCTACTCCGCCTCAAAAGGTGGGCATGATATAGACCAAAACGCCGAGGCTGGCAATTGCCTGTTTAACGCTCAATCCCCCGCCATGCGGGCAATTTTTGCCGCGCGGCGACGCTGCGCTGAGGACGGGATTTTGAGCGCCTTTCGGTATTTGGCAACCGTGCGCCGCGCCAGCACAATGCCCTCGCCCGCCAGTAAGGCAACCAGCGCATCGTCAGACAAAACCTGCGCCGCATCTTCGCCCGCCACCAATGCGGCAAGGCGCGCCTTCACG
>FZLQ01000019.1 GCA_900197605.1 Phyllobacteriaceae bacterium Water-Bin73 | reverse complement strand
CGAAGACAGCGACGAAGACAGCGACGAAGACAGCGACGAAGGCAAACACCAAAACAGCGGCCAAAAAAGCCCCTGCCAAGAAAACCGTCGCTAAAAAAGCGCCTGCGAAAAAAGCACCTGCTAAAAAGACCCCGGCCAAAGAAGTGGTTCGCCGCTCGGCGCTCGGCTTTCGGGTGAATGAGCATATTGTATATCCGGCGCATGGTGTCGGCCTGATTGTTGAGATTAGCGCCCAAGAGATTGCCGGTATGAGCCTCGACCTTTTCGTGATTAATTTCGAAAAAGAGAAAATGGTATTGCGCGTGCCGATTGATAAAGCCGAGCAAACCGGCATGCGTAAATTGGCCGATGCAAAAGTAATGGATGGCGCGATTAAAACGCTGAAAGGCCGCGCCCGTGTGAAGCGCACAATGTGGTCGCGGCGCGCACAAGAATATGAAGCCAAAATCAATAGTGGCGATTTAATCGCCATTGCCGAAGTCGTGCGCGACTTGTTCCGCAATGAAAATCAGCCCGAGCAAAGCTATTCCGAACGCCAACTTTATGAAGCGGCTTTGGAGCGCATGGCGCGCGAGGTTGCAACTGTTGAAAAAACCACGGAAGATGCAGCGATTGTCAAATTAGAGGCAATTTTGGCCAAAACCACCGGCGGGGCGCGCCGTCAACCGGGGTCAGACGCCGCCTAAAACACTTAATTTTCCGTGAACCAATCACGGCCTGTTT
Source organism: Phyllobacteriaceae bacterium Water-Bin73 (assembly GCA_900197605.1). Lineage (GTDB taxonomy): Bacteria > Pseudomonadota > Alphaproteobacteria > RS24 > RS24 > UBA8337. The sequence continues at coordinate 24,723 of FZLQ01000019.1, read as the reverse complement.
GCGTATCAATTACAGAGGTATGCAGATATGGCACATATAGATACACGAGAGACCGTTCAATCAGGTCGCAAATTCATCAAAAAAGCGATGAAATTGCCGATGCTCGAGCCCGAGCATGAGCAGAAACTGGCGCGGCTGTGGCGCGACAAGCGAGATGAACGCGCCATGCATGAGCTGACATCGGCGCATGTGCGCTTGGTTGTCGCCATTGCCGCCAAATTTAGAAATTACGGCTTGCCCATGGGCGATTTGGTGCAAGAGGGCAATATCGGCCTGATGCAAGCGGCTGAGCGTTTTGACCCTGACCGCGAAGTGCGTTTCTCAACCTATGCGGGTTGGTGGATTCGGTCGCAAATTCAGGATTTCGTCCTGCGTAATTGGTCGATTGTCCGCACCGGCACAACCTCGGCGCAAAAATCGCTATTCTTCAATATGCGCCGTTTGCGCGCCCGCATTAATGATGTCGGGGCCAATATGACGCCGGAAAGCCGCACCTATGTCGCGCGCGAATTGGGTGTCCGCATGGTTGATGTGGAAGCGATGGAAGGCCGCATGGAGGCCAATGACCGCTCGCTGAATGCCACAATTTCCGACCGCGCCGGCGATGGCGGGGTCACGGAATGGCAAGACTTCTTGGTCTGCGATCGCGACCTGCCTGATGCCACGGTCGCCAACCGCCTCGACAGCCGTCAAAAGCTGCGTTGGATTGCCGAAGCCATGAATGAATTGAGCGAGCGTGAAATGACGATTATTCGCGCCCGTCGCTTGGCTGAAGAAACCGTGACATTGGAAAGTCTGGGCAAATCGCTTGGCATTTCAAAAGAGCGGGTGCGCCAAATTGAGCATGAAGCCTTAGGCAAATTGCGCGGTGTGTTGCTAACAAAAACCGATGGCGACCCGCGCCAAGCCGGTCTTCTGTAAAGCGCCCCGAACCGCGTTTCTTAATCGCTGACCAGCTTCACCCGTGAACCGGCGGCCAGCGTGTCGTTTTGTCCAAGACCATTGAGCACGCGAAACAGCCCCTCTTTATCGGCCGCGGGCCCGCGCATGCGGCGCCCTAAAGACGCGACGCTTTCGCCCTCTTTCACCGTTACCACCCGCAAGCGATAGGGGCGAATGGCACCGGCTTGCCGCGGTGTCAGAAAATCTATGGCGCGGCGCAATGAGGCCATCGCCGCCTCGGCATCGCTCTCGCGGCCGCGCGGGGCCAATACGCCAAAGCGCATGATTTGTTTCTCACCGCCATCAATCGCCAGTAAGACAGCAATGCCGTTTTGCGTTTTTAATGTGCCAAGCGCGGCCTGACGGCCATCAATTTTCAGGTCTTGAAATCCGCTTAGACGCTGGCCCGTCGCCCATGTGCCGCGCAAATAAGCCGCCGGTGCTTCATTGGCGATGCGCGCATCAAGGTCGAAAATAATCTGCACATCATTATCGTGTTTGGCGGTGACGCGGGTCTGGCCATTATTCAATTTGAAACCGCGCGGCACATCAAAGCGCAAAGCCAGCGCCGCATGCTCATAACGCCGCCCACGCATAATGCCCGCCCGCGCGCTGTCGCCATAGACCATGCCATCAATCATTTGCAGATGGCGGTCCGTGCCGATTTGGCCGGGTGTCGGCATTTTTTTGCCCGCCGAATCTGCCTTTTGCCGGGCTTTGGCGATACGCGCCTCATTATTCGGATGGGTTGAAAACCAGTTGGCGCTGGCTTCTTGGCCGCCCGATTGAAATTTCGAGAAGGCGGCCAGCGAGGTCAAAAGCTCGCCCTGAGCATGGGGTTCATAGCCCGCCCGCGCCATCGCCTTAATGCCCAAATTATCAGCCTCATATTCATTGTCGCGGCTATAATCGGCGAGAATTGCCGAGCCGCCAACATTGAGAAGGTCGCCCGTCGCGCGACCGCTCAAACCCGTGCGCGCATTCAACACCGCACCCAATACCCCCGCGACGACAGCCGTGCCCACCGCCGCGGTTTGGCGACGCGCGCCATGCCGCGCTGTGACATGGGCAATCTCATGGCCGATAACACCGGCCAATTCGGCTTCATTATCGGCCAATGCCAGCAGCCCCCGAGTGACATAAGTATAGCCGCCGGGCAGCGCAAAAGCGTTGACCATTGGCGTGTCGAGCACAGTGATGCGGTAGTCAATATCGGGGCGGTCGGAAAACCGGCCAATGCGCGCCATCACTGTTTCGACATAAGCATTTATTTTGGGGTCGATATAAGCGCCGCCATATTCGCGAACAATATTGGGATGTTGCGCGGCACCGATTTTTGCCTCCTCGGCTTCGCTCATCAGCGTTGCGCCGCCACACGCCGACAGCGTTGCAGCGAGGCAAAAGACCGAAATCAACTTTACGCGTTTCATCATTTGTTTAGGTGACCCATTTATCAGCTTTAGGTCAAGTAGCGACAATGCGGACGCAAGCAACTGGACGAATGAAACAGGCTTGGTTAGGGTCAAAACATGGTCCCGTAGCTCAGTCGGATAGAGCACCAGATTCCTAATCTGGGGGCCGGTGGTTCGAATCCACCCGGGATCATTTTTGTCGTCTATCGGTCACGCTTTCGCCGGCAATGCCCCAATTATCCGTCTCCACCTCATCAATAATGACAATTGTGGTGTCGGGATTTTTGCCCAATTCTGTTGCCAGCAGCTCGGTGACTTTGGCAATCAGCGTGCGTTTTTTATCCGCCGTTAGGCCCTCAGATGTCAGTTTGAAATTGACCAAGGGCATGGGCTTAAAACCGGTAAATCGTGCCGAAACTCAAACGGTCGCTTTCGGCGTCGCCCAAATCGGTCTGCCCATATTCGAGCCGCAGAGATGAATTATAATTCAGGCTGAAATCGGCACCAATGCCGAAAATAAAGCCGTCTTCCGTGCCATCATCTACGCTGCCTGCAATATCGGAATCGCCGCGCGCAATGCCGAGGCGTAAAAACGGTTCAAAACCCTCGCCCGGTGAGCGCAAGACACCCGATAAGGCCATGACTGACGCTTTGTAATCCGCGCCGGCCACTTCAACGCTGGAATGGGCGCTATAGGAAAACTCAACCGCCAATATCGGGTCAAACTGACCGCCGGCGACAATTGTGAAGCCTTGACTGTCAATCTCCGTATCATTGGCTTCATAGGTCATCAGACCGCCGCTAATACCGATATAGTTTTGGGCTTGGGCCGCGCCGAGAGGCATGGCTAAGAATGAAATCGCAAAAAAGAGAATACGCATCAAATCGCTCCTACTGGTGATTCGTCTTTACGATTCTGCGCTTTTGACGCTGAAAAAACCAGACCCCTCAGCTTATTTTGTCAGATGGCGCGCATGCGCTATATGAAACCTTATGAGCGATATACCGTTTGACCAGAAACCGCAAAAACAAGGCGGCCCGCCTATTCTGTCTTGTTATGATGATTTGGCAGCCAGCGCAGCCTATGGCTGGTCAATGCTGGAACGCGGTGTCAAAGACCGCAAAAGTGCCTTTCATACGCCCAGTGTGGCGACCATCAGCGCGACCGGCGCACCGACCATTCGAACCGTTGTTTTACGCGGCTGCGATACGCCCGCCAAAACCTTGCGCTTTCACACGGATACACGCTCGGGCAAAATTGCCGAACTGACCGATAATCCGCTCGCCGCCATGCATTTTTATGATGCCGGTGCCAAAATTCAGTTACGCCTTGCCGTGCGCTTGGAGGCGCTTTCCGGCCCCGCGCATCAAGCCGCCTATGACGCCGCATGGCAGGCAACCCGAGCGATGAGCCGCGAATGTTATCAAGTGACACAAGGCCCGGGCAGTGTGATTGACGACCCTTATGACGTTGAATTTAACGCCGCCGAGACGCGCGATGGCGAGGATTATTTTGTGCCGGTCGCTGCCCATATCTTGCGGATGGAATGGCTTTATTTGGCGGCACGCGGCCATCGTCGCGCGCTATTTGACTTTGAAAATAACACGCAAAATTGGTTGGTGCCGTAAGGCGTATTGCGACTTATTGAAATGAGGGGCTGCTTTGTGCGACCGCTTGCCGCCGCCATAAAGGACGCCGCATACTTGGCAGGCGTCGCCAAAATGGCTATATCCAGCCTAGACATGAAGGAGAGGCCTGATATGAGCACGATAAAATCGCCGTCAAAAACAACCAAAGCCATCATCATCGCAGCGTCCCTTCTGGCGCTGCCGACCGGATTTGCACTGGCCGGTGACGCCGAAAAAGGGGCAAAGGTTTATCGCAAATGCGCCTCGTGCCACATGATTGGTGATGGCGCAAAAAATCGCGTCGGCCCGCAATTAAACAATATCATCGGACGCGAGATTGGCGCTATCGCAGCCTATAAATATTCCAAAGCCATGGTCAAATATGCCGCCACTGAAAAAGTCTGGAATGAGGAAAACCTGGCCGCTTATTTGGAAAGCCCGCGCAAAGTCGTGAAAGGCGGACGCATGGCCTTTGCCGGTCTGCGTAAAGAAAAAGACCGCAATGACATCATCGCTTATCTGAAACAAGCCGCCAAATAGGCTTATTTAACCCGTTCCAAAATCGATAGATAATTGGCTACGGCGGCGCCGCCCATATTGAAAATACCGGCCAGCTTGGCATCTTTAACCTGCATCTCACCGGCATCGTCCATCAATTGACGCGCCGCCATGACATGCATGGAAACACCGGTTGCGCCGACCGGATGGCCTTTGGCTTTCAACCCGCCTGACGGATTGACCGGCAGCTTGCCGTCTTTATAAACCGTGCCCTCTTCCAATGCCTGCATACCCTTACCGGCGTCAGTCAGTCCCATCGCCTCATATTGAATAAGCTCGGCAATGGTGAAGCAGTCATGGGTTTCAACCAAAGATAAATCATCGAGTGTCAAACCGGCCTCATCAAGGCCTTTGTGCCAAGCCATTGCGGGGCCTTCAAACGCGGTTACATCGCGCTTGCTCATGGGCAGATAATCATTGGCTTGGGCGCGGGCGCGGAAAGCAATCGCCTTGTCATAACCCTGCGCCGTATCCTCATCCGTTAAGATAATCGCTGCGGCACCATCTGAAATCATCGAGCAATCCGTGCGCTTCAAAGGGCCGGCGACAAGCGGGTTTTTATCGCTCTCGGCGCGGCAGAAATCATAGCCGAAATCTTTTTGCATATGGGCCAGCGGATTGACCGAACCGTTTTTATGATTTTTCGCCGCAATTTTTGCCAGCGCATCGGAATGGTCGCCATATTGTTGGAAATATTTACCGGCAATGACCCCGAAAATGCCCGGGAAGGTGAGGCCTTCATCGCCCTCTTCCGGCATATAAGATGCGCGCGACAAGCAACGCCCGACATCGGCGCTGGACAGATGGGTCATTTTCTCAACGCCAATCGCCAGCACGCGACGCGCCCGACCGCTTTCAATCAAATTGGCCGCCTGAAACACCGCCGCCGAGCCTGAGCCGCAGGCATTTTCAACCCGCGTTGACGGGGTGAAGCGAAATGCCTCATTCACCTGCAAGGCCAAAGAAGAAATGAAATCCTGCTCCGACATGCCCGCATTGAAAGTGGCGACATAAATCGCATCAATCTCATCAGCCGAGACACCTGCATCTTCCATCGCCTCATTGGCCGCAGCAACAAGAAGCGCTTCCAGCCCCTGATCTTCAAGCTTGCCGAATTTTGTATGGCCCCAGCCAATAATGCATACAGACATGTTTCTCTCCCTGATAATCAATTGCCGCCAATACACAAAGCAGACGCGGATTTGTCAAGCATCGCCATGCGCCTGTCGGCTTATTGCGACGCGCCCAAAAATGCCAAAACATCGGGGCCAATCTCGTCTTCCAAGCCGGGGCCGATATCATGGCCCATACCGGCAACCGGTCGCCACAGCGCTTGCGGCACGGTTTCGGCAATATGCTGCCCGCATGAAATATCAATCAGCGCATCGGCATCGCCATGTATCACCATAAAAGGCACAGCGATATTTTTAAGCCGCGCCGTGCGCGCGCCATCAGCCAGCGCCGCCGCCATTTGCCGAATAATGCCCTGCGGATGCCAGCACCGCTTCACCAATTTTTCCGCCAAGGCGCGCCGGTCAGCCTCCGGTGTCGGAAAGGCCGGGCTGGCATGCTGGCCCAGATTTTGCGTCATATAATCAATCAGCTCGGCTTCATCTTCGCTATCGGGTGGCGCCAATGCGCTGGCCGCCGGTTGCGGCAGGCTGGCATCGCCCGAGCTTGACATGACGCAAATGATTTTGCTGATGCGGGGCCCGTGCGAAAACGCCAAATGCTGCGCCACCATGCCGCCCAGCGACATGCCCCAAATATTCGCTTTTTCAATGCCCAGCGCGTCCATGAGGCCGATAACATCATCAGCCATATCGGCAATTCCATAGGGCACGGGAAAGCTGGCACCGGCCTCGGCACCGGCAAGCAGCGCCATTATATCGGGCACACCGGCAGCATCGAGCTTGCTGCTTTCACCGACATCGCGATTGTCGAAAATAATCACGTCAAAACCGGCATGGGTGAAATAATCGATAAAGGCTTGCGGCCATTGTATCATCTGCGTGCCCAGCCCGCGGATAAGAATGAGCGGTTCGACGCTGCGTTTTTCAGCCGCTTCAAAAACCTCGTAGCACAGACTTATTCCATTAGCGTTTGCAAAAGCCATTTTCGTGCCCCTTTCAATTTTTATTCCTCTATACTGCCAACAAGTTCGACCATTGGTAAAGCCCTGCTTGGAAGCATGATGCAACGCAATTTTGATGCCCTCAGTGCCGCCCCGTTTGACCTCGCCATTATTGGTGGCGGCGCAACCGGAGCCGCCATCGCGCTTGATGCCAGCCTGCGGGGGTTGCGCGTCGCGCTGATTGATAAATCCGATTTTGGCGGCGCGACCTCGGCGGGCTCGACTAAGCTGATGCATGGCGGGCTTCGTTATTTGGCCAATGGCGAAATAAAATTGGTGCGCGAGGGCTTGCGCGAGCGGCGTCATTGGAGCCGCATCGCCAAACATTTAGTCCATCCGCTGCCCTTTGTTCTGCCTTGCTATAACCATCAAAAACCGTCGCGCCTGACCTTGCGGCTGGGTCTCAGCCTTTATGATTGGCTGGCTTTTGACCGCAATCGCGGGGTTGACCCGATGCAGAAAATGCCCGGCTATCGCGCCATGACCGTGGCGCAAACATTAGGTCTGGTGCCCGACCTGCCGCCGCAATTGGCGGCAGAAAAATCAGACGCCGCGCGCGCGACACCCAAATTAACCGCCGGTCTTTTATACCATGACGGGCAAATGCTATCGCCCGAAAGACTGTGCCTCGCCATGGTGCGTAGCGCCATTGCCGCCGGGGCTGTGGCGGTGAATTATGCCGAGGCGGGCGATTTTATTGTCGAGGATAACCGCCTTATCGGCGTGCAGGTGAAGGACAAGCTGTCGAGAAAATCAGCTTCCTTAATGGCCGCTTTGACCATTAATGCAGCCGGCCCGTGGGCTGATGAACTGATGCAAGCCGGCGACACGAACCAGCCGCAAAAGAAATTAGTGCGTTCTAAAGGTATTCATATTGTGACGCGCAATCTGACCCGCGGCGCGGCGTTGGCCATGCCGATTGGTGATGAGCATTTATTTGTGACGCCCTATATGGGCATGAGTGTGCTGGCCACAACCGATACGAAATTCGATGCCGCGCCCGACAAGGCGCGCGTGACCAAAGCCGATATTGATATGCTGCTGACCAAGACCAATCGCGCCCTGCCCGCCGCCAAGCTCAGCGCCAAAGATGTTGTCTTCGCTTATGTCGGCTTGCGCCCGCTGGTCGCCGATATGGACGACACAGCCGATACGACTTATGGGCTGAGCCGCGGCAGTGAGATTTATGACCACAGCCAATATGGCGGGGTCAGCGGTTTGGTATCGACCTTAGGCGGCAAATGGACAACATCACGACGGCTGGCCGAGCAAGTGGTTGATTTGGCGATGCAGAAATTAGATGCCAAGCCGGTTGCCTGCCGCAGCCATGTGACGGTTTTGGCATGTGCGCCGCGTGATGATTTGGGCCGCTTCATGGACGAGATGCGCGCCCGCTTTGACAGTTTCGATACGCCGCGAATTGATTTGATGAGTCGCCTTTATGGACGGCTTTTGCCGGATATGATGGCCGCTGATGCGCGCGGCCTGAGCGGCCTTAAAGACAAGCTTTTGGCGGCGCGGGTTGCCTTTGCCGTATCCGATGAAATGGCCGTGACATTAGAGGATATTGTCCTGCGCCGCCTTGTCGAGGGTCAAATTGGCGGCCTCAGCCAACAGCAAATTGAGCTGATTGCCGACTGGCTGCAAGCGCGTCTCGGCCATAGCGAAATTGAAATGAAGCGCCAAAGAAAAGCGCTCGCCGATAAGCTGAAGCGGCCCAAATAGACCAAGCTAGCCGACGCGGCGTCCCACGCCTTCCCAATACGGCTCACGCAATTCGCGGCGCAGGATTTTGCCCGACGGATTGCGCGGCAAAGCCTCGATGAAATCAACCGATTTGGGCAATTTATAACCGGCAATACGCGCACGGGCGAAATCGATAATATCTTTTTCGCTCAGTTCTTTGCCCGGCGCGGCGACCACACAGGCCTTCACCGCCTCGCCCCATTTTTCGTCCGGCACGCCAATCACGGCGACATCGGCAATATCGGGATGGGCAAATAGCGCGTTTTCAACCTCAGCCGGATAAACATTTTCGCCGCCCGACACAATCATGTCTTTCACGCGGTCATGGATAAACACATAGCCTTCCGCATCGAGGAAACCGGCATCGCCGGAATAAAACCACTCATCTTTCACCGCATCAGCCGTCGCATCGGGCTTGTTCCAATAGCCCTTCATAATTGAGGCACCGCGCAGAATAATCTCGCCGACCTCGCCTTGCGCCACATCATTGCCCGCTTCATCGACAATGCGGACTTCGACACCGGCATTGGGTTTGCCGCAAGAGCGCAGCTTATTGCGCGCCGGATCATGGTCTTCGGGTTTCAAATTCGTGCCGCCGCCCGTGGTCTCGGTCAGGCCATAGACTTGCACGAAATCGCATTTGAACTTGGCCGCCGCCTGCACCAATAATTCTTCGGCAATCGGTGAAGCGCCGTAAATCACTTGCCGCACGCTGGACACATCGGCCTCGGCAATATTGGGTTGCTGCATGACGAATAAGATAACCGCCGGCACCATGAATAAGACGCTGACTTTCTCAACCTCGATCAGCCGCAAAATTTCCGCCGGATCGACCTCCGGCAAAACCGTTACCTTGCTGCCCTTATAAAGGCCGATAAGCCCGACATTCACACCGGCAATATGAAATAGTGGCATGCATAAAAGCACATGCTCTTTTTCATTCCAGCCCGCCCAATCCTCGGATTGTTCAAACGCGCTTTGCATATTCAAATTGGTCAGTTGCACGCCCTTCGGGTGCCCCGTCGTGCCTGAGGTATAAAGCTGAATAATATCATCATCGGGCTGATAGTCTAAAGACGGCGCAACCGCGTCAAACGCATCACGCCATGCGTCAAAAGCCGTCCATTCATCATGCCCGCCATCCATCGCAATCACGCGCTTAACGCTGGGGCAATCGGCCAAAATGCTTTCAATCAGCGGCACGAAATCTTTGCCGACAAAAACCATTTCGGCTTGGGCATCGTTTAACACATAAGCCACTTCCGGACCGGCGAGGCGCGAATTGACGCCGACCAAAACGCTGCGGGTTTTCTGCATGCCATAGAGCAGTTGAAAATACAGGTCTGAATTGGCCCCCATAAAACCGATGCGCGCATGCGGCTCAATCCCCTCAGCCAAAAGGGCTTGTGCAACTTGATTGGAACTGTGGCTCAATTGGCCATAGCTGGTCTCGCGTCCTTGATACACTAATGCGGTTGTGTCAGGCTGTTTGGCCCCGCGCGCTTCCATCGCCTCGATAAGAATAAAATCGCTCATCATCAACTCCCTCGCCCTGTCGATTACTCAAAAAAAGTTTAGCGGCGCAAAAAACGATGTAAAGGGGGAGATTTTGCGCTAGCCTATTTTCTCAATATTTGAGGGAAGACAGTCATGCGTTTGGGGCATCCAAAATTTGCTTATGAAAAAGGCTTACATCAAATCGGTAATGGCGCTTATGCGTGGTTGCAACCCGATGGCGGCTGGGGCTGGTCCAATTCCGGTCTGATTGTCGATAATGACCAATCCCTTGTCGTCGATACGCTGTTCGATGTGCCGCTGACGCAAGACATGCTGGCCGCCTATGCCGATGCCGCACCGGCCGCCAAGCAGGTCGATAAGGTCATTAATACGCATCATAATGGCGACCATTGTAACGGCAATTGCTGCTGCCCTGATGCGGAGATTATCGCCCATAAATTAACCGCTGAGCATATGGTGGCCGAGCCGCCTGAGATGATGGTCGGCTTTTTGGAAGCCGCGCCCGAGCTTGGCGATATGGGCGATTATTTCACCTCATGCTTTGGCCCGTTTGACTTCAAATCGGTTGACCAACGCCTGCCCGATACGCTGATTGAAGAAGAAACAACAATTAAGCTGGGCGATAAGGATATTCATCTCATTCCGGTCGGGCCGGCTCATACGCCGGGCGACACGCTGGTGCATGTGCCTGCCGACCGCACCGTTTATACGGGCGATATTTTATTCATTGGCGGGCATCCGATTATTTGGGAAGGCCCCGTGCAGAATTGGATAAATGCCTGTGACCGCATTATTGCCATGGATGTCGAGACGATTATTCCCGGCCACGGCCCCATCACCTCCAAATCCGGGGTTGAGGAAGTGCGGCATTACTTGCTGACCATGCGCCAAGAGGCGCGCGCGCGCTATGAAGCGGGTATGAATTATAAAGAAGCCGCCTTTGATATCGCGCTGGGCGTATTTGATGATTGGGGCGATCGCGAACGCATTGTGATTAATTGCGCCACCATGTTCCATGAATTTGGCGCTGAAGATAAACCGGAAATCACTGAATTATTTGCCGGCATGGCGGAATATGCCAAAGCCCGCCCGCAGGGCAAATCATCTGAATGATTGAAATAGACGCGACAGGTTTGCACTGCCCAATGCCGGTCTTGCGCCTGCAAAAAGCCTTGCGCGATTTAGAAAGCGGCGCGCGCATGACGCTGCTGGCCAGCGACCCGATGGCGGCGATTGATGTGCCGCATTTTTTGAGTGAACACGCGCATAAGCTCATCGCCCAAGCGCAAAGTGACGGGCCCGGCGATATGCAGATTCTCAGATTTGAGATTGAAAAGGGCTAGGCGGGAAAAAGCGTTACGCCCAAACAGCCTTCACATCATCGGTAAAGCCGACTGTGACTTTATCACCCGCTTCGATGACCGGTCGTTTGATAAGCGTCGGGTTTTCAACCATCAGTGCGACGAGATGCGCTTCGGCCTCATTGGCTTTATCGGCGTCCGATAGATTGCGCCAGCTTGTGCCGCGCTTGTTTAGCAGCTTGTCCATTGGTTGCGCTTGCAGCCAGCGCCGCACCATATCTTCTTGCAGCCCGTTTTTTCTGAAATCATGAAAGGTGAAATCTTGGCTTTTATCAGCCAACCAGACGCGCGCCTTTTTCACCGTGTCGCAATTTGGAATGCCGTAAACCGTCAGGCTCATTATTCGGCAGCCAGATAACCGGCGGTTTGCAAATCCGGTGTGGTGTCGATAATGGCGCGGTAGCGAGTCGGGGTTTTAATCCCCAGTTCGGCTCGCACATCTGCCAACGGCATGCTCAGCAAACGCTCCCATTCCGCGCTTGGCAGACCTTTGGCCAAACGTCCCATACGAAAGCCTTCCAAAATCGCTTTGCCGATGCCAAGCCCCGGCGCTTCTTTGCGCGACGATAAATAGCCAAACAGGATAATCAGCAAAATGCCGGGATTGCCAAGCTGCCGCCAAGTCACCGCCAGCAAGCATAATTCGCCCAGCGGGTCGCGGCCATAACCGGTCGAGACATGCCACAAATCATGCGCGTCGCGCTGGCGTTCATGATATTTAATTTGCGCTGCGCTCAGCGGGCGCTCTTCTTGACGCCCTTCAACTGAGGCTTCAGTCAGCCCATCGGCAGAAATTTGTTCGACCTCGGTAAAGCGCGCATAAGTGCGTCCCAAACTGCCTTCAGGCAGGCTTTCCAACCAAGCGCGGTCTTTCATATAATCGATTAACGGCTTTTTGGCGCTCAGTATTTTTTGCGCCTGCGGGGCTTTTTTGAAACGCTTAAACGCCCGCAAACCGGAATTGCCCGACAGGGTTTCCAGAATGACAAACACCTGCTTGGTGTCTTCTTTATCGGCTATTAGCTGTTTTATCGCAGCTCTGGTTTTGGCGATTTTTCCCACAACACGCCCCTTGTCAAAAATTTCACTTGCAAAGAGTGTAAGTCAGACGGCCGGCCGCTGGCAAGTCTTGTGAAAGCCGGTGCGGCAAAATGCTGGTGCCCTTGGGCGGACTCGAACCGCCACTCCCGTGAAGGAAACGGATTTTGAATCCGTCGCGTCTACCAATTCCGCCACAAGGGCCGACCAGCCCCCTTCATTTGCCCGATAATCAAAGGCGCGTCAATCGCTGAAACACTATCTTTTTAAGCTATCATCAAAATCAAATGCGGCGCGGTTGCGCACATCATCATCATGGTCATGTTGCCAAATGCTGTGCGTGACCATGCGCGCATGGGCAAATAAATCAGCCTCGTGAATAATCCCGATAAGCTTGCCGTTCTCCAGCACCGGCACGGCCTCGCCGATAAAATCTGCCATCGCCTGCTGCGCCGCCAAGGCCGTTTGCGCGGCCTGCAAGACCAGAGGTGTCGCCTCCATATAAGCACGTGCGGCCTCATCGCCATCGCGCTCGACCAGCGCATAAAGGCATAATTTACCGACCCATTGGCCCTTATCATCTTCCAAATGCGCCTCGGCGCAATGGGCCTTTGCCATATGCTGAATGGCCTCGCCCACGCTGGCTTTGTCGCTCAGCGTGACAAAATCAGGCGCCATAAGCTGCGTCACTTTTATCGCCTGCAATGCCAGATTTTCGCGCCCCAAAGATAAATCGACCCCGCGCGCCAATAATTGCGGCTCAAATACCGAGCGCGCATAAAGCCGCGAGGTCAGCAAATTGGCGGTAACAATCGTCACCATAATCGCCGTGGTGGCGGCATAGTTTTGCGACAGTTCAAAGCTCAGTAAAATAACCGCCAGCGGCGCGCCCAAAACCGACGACCCCATGGCCGCCATGCCGGCCAATACAAACAGGCCGCTATCGGGCGCATAGCCGGTGAGCGGGGTCAGCATGGCGAAAGCCGCCGCCGCCAAGCCGCCCAAAGCGGCCCCGACAAATAAAGCCGGTGCAACAATGCCGCCGTGAAAATAAAGCGTCAGGCAAAATCCTGCCGCCACGGCTTTCAGCCCCAGCAAAACCAATAAATCAAAACCCGATAAATCGCCCTGCAATATGGCCGAAATCACATCAAGGCCGGGGCCCAAAATACCGGGCGCGAAATGCGCCAAAATGCCGACTGCCAATCCGGCTGCAACCGGTCGCGCCCAGAGCGGCAAAGGCAAGGCGACCATATAGGCGCGCAGCCAGTTAAGACCGCGCATCAGGCAGACAGCCAAAAATCCGGCCATGACACCCAATAGCAACAGCAGAATAATATCCAGCGGACCGGCCATGCGGGTCTGCAGGATCGGCAACATCACAATATGCTGGTTCAGCACCTCGCCGGAAAACACATAAGCCGTTGCCGAGGCTAAGGTGACGGGGGCGAAAAAGCGCAATGAATAATGCCGCAGCACAACCTCATGGGCGAAGATAATGCCCGCCAAAGGTGCCGCAAAAGCCGCCGATATGGCCGCGGCCACACCTGCGCCCAACGCCATTTCGCCAAAATGCGGCGACAGGCGGGTGAAGCGTTTCATGCTGGCGGCAAGGCTGGCACCCAATACCACAAGCGGGCCGTAAAGACCGGTCGGCGAGCCGCCGCCCAGTGCCAAAACCGATTTCACCAGACTGACATAGCCGCCGGTGCGCGAGACTTGCGGATCGGGCTTATGCGCGGCGTGAATCACATCGGCCAGTTCAACAGGCGGTTGCGGTGCCAACCAGCTCAGCAGCAGGCCAATGGCCAGACCGGCCAGCATGGGTATCAGCAACCATTGCAAATGAAAGCCGCGATAGCCGACTTGCAATAAATCATTATTGGGTCGCCATTGCGCCAGCAATAATTCCACTGCGCCGAAAGAAACCAAAGCGGCATAAGCCACCACCACGCCGATAATAATGCCAATGCCGGCAATGGTAAGGCCGTGGCGCAGGCTGACAGTCATGGAAATGCCGGCCAGTCCAAACAAAGTGGACAGAAATTTACCGAGACGTTTTACCAAGCCGTTCATGGCGCGATGCTACTTTATATCGCCCGCCACAAAAACATCTTTTCAGTCGCATTTTGCAGGTTTAGGGTGCGGCCATGTTTGCTTTGCTTCGTAACATCTATGACCGAACCTTGCGCTTGTCGGGTCATCGCCATGCCGAATGGGCTTTGGCCGGTGTGTCCTTTACCGAAAGTTCGTTTTTTCCGGTGCCGCCCGATGTCATGCTGGTGCCAATGATATTGGCGGCGCGCGCCAAAGCATGGCGCTATGCGCTTATCTGCACCCTTGCCTCGGTGCTGGGCGCGCTTTTGGGCTATGCCATTGGTCAGGTCTTTTGGGAAGCCATCGGCCAGCCAATTGTCGCCTTTTACAATGGCAGTGCCGCTTTTGACCGCTTCACCCATTTTTATGATGATTGGGGCATTTGGATTGTGCTGGCTGCCGCCATTAGTTTTTTGCCGTTCAAAGTCGCCACGATTGCCAGTGGCGTGAGCGGATTGGCGCTGGCCCCGTTTTTACTGGCCAGTCTGGTCGGGCGCGGGATTCGCTTTTTCGGGGTCGCCGCATTGGTTTATTATTTCGGCCCGAATATCCAAAAATTCATCGACCGCTATTTCAATATCCTTTCCTTAACCTTTGTCGTGCTTTTATTGCTCGGCTTTTTATGGTTAGGGTCTGTTTAATGTCTATGTTTACATCTTTCATCTCGCACTTTAGCCCATTGCGCGCGCGCCTGGGATTGGTCTTTGTGCTGGCGCTTTTGGTCATCAGCGTGGCGCTGGCCTCGCAATATATGGGTGGGCTTTTGCCATGCGCTTTATGCCTCAAACAGCGCATCGCCTTTTATCTTGGCCTGCCGCTTATCGCGCTGGCTTATTTCTATGCCGATAAATCGCCCGCCGCCATGCGCGGCTTGCTGCACACAATCGGCATTATTTTTCTGGCCAATGCGGGATTGGCTTTTTATCACGCCGGTATTGAATATGGCTTTTGGTTGGGCCCGGCCTCCTGCGGTGGCGGTGGCGCACAAGCGCAAGACACCGGCGCCCTCTTGGAAGCGCTCAAATCGACCAGCATGGTGCGCTGTGATGCCCCAGCCTTCACCCTGTTCGGCATCTCTTTGGCCGGTTATAATCTGATTGCTTGCGTGATATTGGCCGGATTGGCGTTATATCCGACGCAGGAAAAAGAGGCTTAACCATGGGCGCAACAAATAAAAGATTGGCCGAGATGATACGCGTTGACCATGCCGGTGAGCATGGTGCCGTGCGTATTTATGACGGCCAAAAAGCAGTGTTTGACAAAATTAAGGGCAAGGAAAAAACTGCCCAAATGGTCGCGCATATGGCCGACCAAGAGCAAGAACATTTGGCTTATTTCGACGCGCTCATCACCCAGCGTGATATTCGCCCGACCGCGCTTGGCCCGTTTTGGGACGCTGCCGGTTTCGCGTTAGGCGCGGCGACGGCGCTGATGGGTGAGAAAGCCGCAATGGCTTGCACCGCCGCCGTGGAAACGGAAATTGACGCTCATTACGCCGCCCAGCTGGCGGCTCTTGCCGACAGCCAAGACGAGGACGATAAAGCGCTGGCCAAGAAAATTGAAAAATTTCGCGCCGATGAAGCCGAGCACAAACATACGGCACTGGAAAATGGCGCAGAAGACGCGCCTGCTTATCAGACGATGAGCCGCCTTATTCGCTTTGGCTGCCGTGTCGCCATTCGGGCTTCTGAAAAGATTTAGAGAAAAAATCTAGAGAAAAAAGTGAGCGCTTACGGCTCCAACTCAGTATCCCAATAGAGATAATCCTGCCAGCTTTCATGGCAATAATTGGGCGGAAATTTGCGCCCGTTTTCATGCAATTCATAAACCGTCGGTTGATGCGGCGTTTGGCGCGGCACCATGCCCGCTTTTTTCGGCATGCGCCCGCCTTTGCGAAGATTGCATGGGCTGCAAGCGGCGACCACATTCTCCCATGTGGTGCGGCCACCGGCGCGGCGCGGTATCACATGGTCAAAGGTCAAATCATGCGGCGCGCCGCAATATTGGCAAGAAAAGCCATCGCGCAAAAAGACGTTAAAGCGCGTAAAAGCCGGATGACGCGGCGGCTTAACATAGGTTTTCAGTGACACCACGCTGGGCAATATAAATTCTGTTGATGGGGAATGAACCACTGTGTCGTAATGCGACACAATATTGACCCGGTCGAGCACCACCGCTTTCAGCGTATCTTGCCATGACCAGAGAGAAAGCGGGTAATAGCTGAGCGGTCGAAAATCCGCATTAAGAACTAAAGCCGGACACGATGCCGGATTTCTGAAATCAGGCGGTACGGCCTTTACAAATTCTATCGCCTCTGAACCGGTCCTATGCATGGTGTAATCTCCGATAATACCTCTTCGAATTACGCGCACTCAACGAATCATTCCGCGCCGATTTATTATGCCTAAAATGGCCGCGTGACGGAAATGTGCCATGTTAGCCGCCGCCATGCAAGCTAACGGTTTTTCGCCTGCTCGCCATTATAATAAGTCCATAAAAGCCGTGCCGCCGCGCCGCGATGGGGCGACCAGCGCATGGCAAAGGCGCTCAGCGTTTCGGCATCGGGCCTTTCATCAAGCCCATATAGCATGCGCACGCCCTGTTGCAGCGCCAGATCACCGGCCGGAAACATATCGGCGCGGCGCAGCATAAACAGCAAATAACACTCCGCCGTCCACGGCCCAATGCCGGTCAGCTTTATCAGCGTCTTATATATGGTCTGATTATCGGCCTTGTGCAGCTTGGGTAAATCCAAGCCTTCCGACAAAATGGCTCCAGCCAATATCCGTAAATAACGTTGCTTGGGGCGCGACAAGCCGCAACCGCTCAACGCCGCATCAGATAAGGCCAGCAGGTTTTCGGGGCGCACCTCGCCGATGAGCGCCTCAAAGCGGCGATGAATGGTGGCCGCCGCCGCGGTTGAGACTTGCTGGCTGATAAGCAAGCGCGCCAGACCGGGAAAGCCGCCGCTTCGTTTGCGCAAAGGCGGTGTGCCATATTCCTCAAAAGCAGCCGCCAGTTTTTTATCCTTGGCGGCCAAAATTTCCAATGCGGTGGTCAGGTCTTTGCTGTTCTTATATATTTGCATCACACCCTAATATGGCGCAGGAAGACGGGTAATGAAAGAAGCCAAAAAATTTGTCACCCGTTTTGCGCCCAGCCCGAACGGCTGGTTGCATTTGGGACATGCTTATTCAGCCCTCACCGCCGCGCGCGCCGCGCAAGATGCGGGCGGGGATTTTTTATTACGCATTGAGGATATTGATGTCGGTCGGGCGCGACCGCATTTTGTCGAGGGCATTTATCAAGACCTCGACTGGCTGGGGCTGGCTTGGCCCGAACCGGTAATGCTGCAATCCACCCGCTTTGCGATTTATGAAGCCGCGCTTGCCAAATTGCGGGAACAAGAATTGGCCTATCCATGTTGGGCGACGCGCGGCGATATTTTGGCGGCGATAGAGGCGCACAAAGATTGGCCGCGTGACCCTGATGGCGCACCGCTTTATCCGGGGCTTTATCGCGACCTGCCCGAAAGCCGTCGCAAACAGCTTATGTGGGAAGGCAAACCCTATTGCTGGCGTCTGGATATGACCAAAGCGCGCGCGCGGGTCAGTGAGCAATTGAGCTATAAAGAATGTCATGGCCAGCCCGAAACCCTGCCGCTTGACCCGTCTGCCTTTGGTGATGTGGTGCTGGCGCGCAAAGATGTGCCGACCAGCTATCACCTCGCCGTGGTGATTGATGATGCGGCGCAAGGCGTGACCCAAGTGACGCGCGGGCAAGATTTACAACCCGCCACGGCAATCCATGTTCTGTTGCAAAAATTGCTCGAGCTGCCGCAACCTGATTATTTGCATCACCCTTTAGTGCGTGATGTGACCGGTCGGCGTTTGTCCAAACAAGCGGGCGATAACGGCTTTCGCAATTTGCGCCAAGAGGGCATGAGTGCCGATGCGGTGATGGCCTTGCTGCCGCCGCCCTTCGGTCGGGGCTAGACTGAAAGCGCGCAAAGCCTGCGGCGTAATCGCGCCCCTGCTTAACTTGCCAATGCGTCAAAAAGCGATAATCTCTCGCCCATGAGTGCTGCAGAAAATATATCGATTGATGAGACCCAGGCCGTGTTGGCGCAATTGGCCGCGTTGCCGCCGCTTTTGGCCGATATGCGCGCCGCTTTGGCGACCCCCTTACCGGCTGATAGCGACCAGTTTTGCGCGCATGGGCGCGCCTGGGCCGCCACTTATATTGAAACGCTCGACCAAATGGTGCGCTATGCCGACACCATGCAAACTGCCGGACGCTTTGGCGCGTTGGAACAACATTTAACGCTCATCATTGTCGGGGAATATCTGAGCCAGCTTAAGGGCGGTCTGCCGATGAGCCAGGGCGAAATCGTGCGCCCCGCCGATATGGGGTTTGAGGCGCTGCCCGGTTTTACGCATGGCGCGATAACAGCGTTAATGGCAGAAGGGAATACACCGGCGCGCCGCCGCCGCGTCGCCACATTAATGGCCGAAAGCGGCAGGCTTGAAGCCGATGCCGGGCTTGATGAAACCCATATTATGATACGCGACCAGTTTCGCCGCTTTGCCGATGAAAAAGTCGCGCCCTTTGCCCATGATTGGCATTTGAAGGACGCACTTATTCCGCTACCGCTGATTGAGGAACTGGCCGATCTTGGCGTGTTTGGCCTGACGGTGCCGGAAGCATATGGCGGCATGGGACTTGGCAAGCAAGCCATGTGCGTGGTGTCGGAGGAATTATCACGCGGCTATATCGGCGTCGGCTCTTTGGGCACGCGCACTGATATTGCCGCCGAATTGATTTTGCAAAACGGCACGACAGAACAAAAAGAAAAATATCTGCCGGTGATTGCCAATGGCACGCTGCTGCCAACCGCCGTCTTTACCGAACCCAATACCGGCTCAGATTTGGCCAGCCTGGCGACGCGCGGCGAAAAAACCGATAGCGGCTATCAGATTATCGGGGCCAAAACCTGGATTACGCATGGCGCGCGCGCCGATGTGATGACGCTATTGGCGCGCACTGACCCGCAGAATAAGGGGCATGGCGGGCTGACCATGTTTTTGGCTGAAAAGCCGCGCGGCGATGATGACACGCCGTTTCCCGCCGACGGCATGCAAGGCGGCGAGATTGGCGTATTGGGCTATCGCGGCATGAAAGAATATGACATTGCCTTTGACGGCTTTGCCGTGCCCGAAGACGCCGTGCTGGGCGGCGAAACCGGCAAGGGGTTTAAGCAGTTGATGCAAACTTTTGAAAGCGCGCGCATTCAAACCGCGGCGCGCGCCATTGGTGTGGCGCAAAATGCGCTTGAGCTTGGCTTTGCTTATGCGCGTGACCGCAAGCAATTCGGCACCTCGATTTATCAGTTTGAGCGCGTCTCGGGCAAGCTGGTGATGATGGCGGCAGAAATTTTGGCCGCCCGCCAATTGGCCTATTTTGCCGCGCGCACCAAAGATGCCGACCAGCGCTGCGACCTTGAAGCGGGCATGGCAAAATTACTGGCGGCGCGGATCGCTTGGGCGGCGGCTGATAATGCGCTGCAAGTGCATGGCGGCAACGGCTTTGCGATGGAATATCCGGTGTCTCGCGTGCTTTGCGATGCGCGCATATTGAATATTTTTGAGGGCGCGGCGGAAATTCAGGCCGATATTATCGCCCGCCGCTTGACGCAATAGAGACGGAGTTTTCATGTCCTTTATCAATTATCTTATTCCCGCCGGGCTGATTGCCGTGGTGCTGGTTTTGCTGGCCGGTTTGGTCAATATGTTGCGCGGCGGCGAGGCATCGCTGTCGCAAAAACTTATGCGCTGGCGCGTTGGCCTGCAATTTGCCACAGTGGTTTTGGTAATGTTGGGCTTTTATCTGGCAGGACGCTAAATGGTCAAACTGAACAAAATCTACACGCGCAGCGGCGATGATGGCAGCACCGCTTTAGCCGATGGCACGCGCCGCGCCAAGCATGATGCGCGCATTGCCGCCTATGGCGCGGTTGATGAAACCAATGCCGCTTTGGGCATGGCGCGCCTGCATACCAAAGGCGATCAATTGGACGCGGTTTTGGGCCGCCTGCAAAATGACTTATTTGATTTGGGCGCAGATTTAGCCACGCCCGATACTGATGATTTTGAACCCTTGCGGGTCACGGCGCAGCAAGTGGCGCGCTTGGAAAGCGAAATTGACAGGCTGAATGTCAATCTTGAGCCGCTCGACAGTTTTGTTTTGCCCGGCGGTTCACAAGCCGCCGCCTATTTGCATTTGGCGCGCACCTTAATGCGGCGCGCCGAGCGTCGCCTGAGCGCGGCGATGGAAGCAGGCGAGCAGTTTTCCGAACCGGCGCGGCACTTTATCAATCGCGCCTCTGATTTATTGTTTGTGGCGGCCCGTGTGGCCAATGAAAACGGCAAGAATGATGTTAAATGGATACCCGGCGCGAATAGATGAGCGCCGATAGGGGCGCATTTTGACGCAGGCTTACAGCGGCTCGTCAATTGACTTACTTCAGCCAAATGCGTAAAGAAATTGCCTTACAGGCTTGTTTTTGAAGAAAGCGAGCCCCTGAAGTGGAGAACGCATATGAAAATCCTTGTCCCCGTCAAACGCGTGGTTGACTATAATGTCAAAATTCGCGTCAAACCGGACCAAACAGGCGTCGATTTGGCCAATGTCAAAATGTCGATGAACCCGTTTTGCGAGATTGCCGTTGAAGAGGCTGTCCGCCTGCAAGAGGCCGGAACAGCTACTGAAATCATCGTTGTTTCTGTCGGCCCGACGCAAGCCCAAGAAACCATTCGCACGGCGCTGGCAATGGGTGCCGATCGCGGTATTCTGGTCAAAACCGATGATGATTTGGAGCCGCTGGGCATTGCCAAAGTGCTGAAAGCGGTTGTTGAGGCCGAAAGCCCTGACCTGGTTATCCTCGGCAAGCAAGCCATTGATGGCGATAATAACCAAACCGGCCAAATGCTGTCCGCCCTATTGGGCTGGAGCCAGGGCACATTCGCCTCAGAGCTTGGCATTGATGGTGACAAGGTAAATGTCACCCGCGAAATTGATGGCGGTCTGCAAAGTGTCAAACTTTCCATGCCGGCCATTATCACTACGGATTTGCGTTTGAACGAGCCGCGTTATGCGTCTTTGCCGAATATTATGAAAGCCAAGAAAAAGCCGATTGATGAAAAACAACTGGCGGAATACGGCGTTGATGCCGCGCCGCGTCTTGAAATCGTCAAAGTGGCCGAACCGGCTGAACGCGAAGCCGGTGTTAAAGTTGAAACCGTCGGCGAATTGGTCGACAAGCTGAAAAACGAAGCAGGAGTTTTGTAATGAATACGCTGCTGATTGCCGAACATAATAATGAAACCCTTGCCGATGCGACTGTAAAAGCCGCCACGGCAGCCGCGCAAATGGGCGGCGAGTGCCATGTGCTGGTGGCAGGCAGCGGTTGTGCCGCTGTCGCTGATGCCGCCGCCAAATTGGACGGTGTCGCCAAAGTGCTGCTGGCTGATGACGCGCAATATGCAAAGCAACTGGCTGAGCCAATGGCCGCGCTGGTTGTCGGCATGGCCGATGGTTATGCAACCATTGCCTCACCGGCATCGACCAATGGCAAAAACTTTATGCCACGCATCGCCGCCTTGTTGGATTGCAGTCAAATCTCTGACATTACCGCTGTGCTCGACACCAATACATTTGAGCGTCCGATTTATGCGGGCAATGCCATTCAGACCGTGAAAGTCAATGAAGGCAAAAAAGCCGTGACCATTCGCTCAACCGCTTTCGCCGCTGCCGGTGATGGTGGCAGTGCTGCTGTTGAAGCGGTCAATGCGGCCGATAATCCGGGTCTGTCTGAGTTCGTCAATGAAGAGCTGACCAAATCGGACCGTCCTGAATTGACCTCAGCCAAAATCGTCGTGTCCGGCGGTCGTGGCATGCAATCAGGCGATAATTTCCCGATGTTGGAAAAAATTGCTGACAAGCTGGGTGCCGCTGTTGGCGCATCACGCGCCGCCGTTGATGCGGGTTTTGTGCCGAATGATTATCAGGTCGGCCAAACCGGTAAAGTGGTTGCGCCCGAGCTTTATATTGCTGTCGGCATCTCAGGTGCGATTCAGCATCTCGCCGGTATGAAGGATTCGAAAGTCATTGTTGCCATCAACAAGGACGAGGAAGCACCGATTTTCCAAGTTGCCGATTATGGTCTGGTGGCCGATTTATTTACCGCCGTGCCGGAACTTGAAGAAGAGCTGGGTAAGGCCGGATTATAATCCGGCCTTTCGCCCTGCCCACCCTTTATGGCTGATATAAAAACCGTTGCGATTATCGGGGCCGGCCAAATGGGCTGCGGCATTGCCCATGTATTGGCCCTATCGGGCATTGAGGTTTTTCTGAATGATATTGGTGACAGCCAAATTGAGATGGGGCTTACCTCGATTGCCAAAAATCTCGACCGCCAAGTCGCTTCTGAAAAAATTACCCAAGCCGATAGCGATGCCGCTTTGGCGCGGATTGCGGCAGCCGCAGATATTGCGCGCTTGGCCGATGCCGATTTGGTTATCGAAGCGGCCAGCGAAAATGAAGCGGTCAAAATCGATATTCTGAAAGCCGTGAGCGCGGTCGTACCGGACACCACGCTTATCGCCTCCAATACCTCTTCCATTTCAATTACCCGTTTGGCCGCCGCCACCCGGCATCCTGAAAATTTCATCGGCATGCATTTCATGAACCCGGTGCCGGTGATGAAGCTGGTTGAGCTTATTCGCGGCATGGCAACCAGTGATGAGACTTTCGCCAGTGCTGAGGCATTGGTCGAAAAGCTCGGTAAATCTGCTGCCGTGTCGGAGGATTATCCGGCCTTTATCGTCAACCGCATTTTGCTGCCGATGATTAATGAAGCCGCCTTCGCGCTTTATGAGGGTGTCGGCTCGATTGAAAGCATTGATGAAGCCATGCGTCTGGGTGCCAATCATCGCATGGGGCCGCTGCAACTGGCCGATTTCATCGGGCTGGATACCTGCCTGTCAATCATGCAAGTGCTGCAAGACGGGCTGGGTGACGATAAATATCGCCCGTGCCCGCTGCTGGTTAAATATGTCGAAGCCGGTTGGCTGGGACGCAAAACCGGTCGCGGCTTTTATGATTATAGCGGCGATAGGCCTATTCCAACACGCTAAAGCGTGTTGGACCTAAATAGAGACAACGCGCTGAGACTTGTCTGCCCTATTGAGAGACCGGTTACGGATTTTCCAAATAATAATCCAGCAAGCGATGCGCGCCGGGCGTGTCCCACTCAGCCTCGCCCGCCAAGCGGCCGATTTCACGCCCCGCACCGTCCAGCAATAAGGTCGTTGGCAGGCCGATAAGCCCGACCGCGCGGGCTGATTTATAGCTCGGGTCATACAGGCGCATGAGATTTTTAACGCCCAATTCATCAAGGAATTTTTCACCCTTTCCGGCACCGGAGCGGTCAACCGAAAGCGTTATCACCCGTAGGCCGCGATTTTGATAACGCGCCGCCAAAGCGTCGAGCTGGGGCATTTCTTTGCGGCACGGGGCGCACCAAGTCGCCCAATAATTGACCAGCACCAAACCGCCCGCCTCGTCATGAACCGCGCCAAGCGTGGTCGCCGTGCCATCGGGTTTTTGAACATTCAGCACCGGCAAGGTTTTTGCCGCCGCATGGGTGATGAATTTGGCCAATGGCGGTGCCGCCTTGCCATTGGCTTGCAGGCGCTCATTTTCAGAACGCTGCGGGTTGCCTTCGTTGGCGGGCTTCGTGTATAGGGACACAGCACCGGCGCACATCACAAGGATAAGCCCTGCCAAAACAAGCTTCTGGCGGCGGACAAATCGGGTAATGTGTGAGACAGTGAGGCGTGATGACATTTTAGTCTCCTAAGGGAGTGGCATATGAGTAACCGCATGTGGGGCGGCCGATTTGGTGGTGGCCCCGACGATATCATGGAAGAAATTAATGCTTCCATCGGCTTTGACCAGCGTTTGTTTGCACAAGACATTCGCGGTTCGCTCGCGCATGCGGAAATGCTCGTCAAACAAGGTATTATATCGTCCGAAGACGGTGCTTCCATCGCTCAAGGTTTACACCAAATCGAAGCGGAAATTAATGCCGGCACATTTAATTTTTCGCGCGCGCTTGAAGATATTCATATGAATATCGAGGCACGGCTGGCTGAAATCATCGGTGAGGCCGCCGGGCGGCTGCATACGGCGCGTTCGCGCAATGACCAAGTGGCGGAGCCCAATTTTT
>FZLQ01000082.1 GCA_900197605.1 Phyllobacteriaceae bacterium Water-Bin73 | reverse complement strand
TTTTTGTTGGCGCAGATTGGGGGAATTATTGAACACACGCGAAACCGTTTTTATGGAAACGCCGGCATGTTCGGCGATGTCCTCAATCGTATATTTTTTATTTATCGTCATTTTTAAAAATTTCTCCCCTATCATTAGCCATTATTCGCCCTATCGCAAGCACCAAGCCGGGCATGCGATAGCGCGCGCGGCCCCCTAAACCGACTGTTGATTATCGGGGGCAGCTTTGGCTTGTTGCGGGAGTTGCGCGATTGGCGACCAGTTCGATACGGGTCAGGCTGAGACGCATCGCCCCGTTTGTTTCCAGCAAAACCGGTGCATTGACAGCGCTGGCGTTCAACCCCTTTTGGGTGAAGCAACTCAGCGGCACGGCAAGCTTATGCCATTTGCCGGTGCCTCCGGCTTTCAGCATCTGCGTGATGTCGAGCTGAGCGCTGCAATTATCGCCGCAGCCCATCGCCAGCAATACGGCGGCAGTGGGTTTTCCATCGAGCCGGAAATGCATCACCAAATCCAGCGCAGCGGCTTTGCCCAATGCGGTCAGGTCAATCTGGCGTTGCGTTTGCAGGCTAATGAGGCCGCGCCCATCGCCGCGCCAGCTTATTTGGCGAGCATCTTCTTGGGCGAGATAATCAATCCCGCGCGAGGTTAAAACCTTACCCAGACTGGCCGATAGGAAAGGCTTGGACGGAGTTTTCCAATTGGAACTGTCGCCCATGAAAAAGCCGAAAGGCGCTTGCGTTTCGCCGCGCGCCATCAATACGCCGTCGAAATTTCCATTTGGCGCGCTGATGCCCGCATCCTCGGAGAGCGATGCCGTTTTAACCGCATCGCCATATCCCAAGCCGAAGCCGAACGGGAATTGAACGCCGCTTGTGCTGGATTTATCAATCGGTTCGCCGCGCCCGTCAGATGGCCAGCTAAAGGATAATTTGCCGGTCACATCATAAACGGCTTGCCCATTGGCATCGGCCGCCAACACATCGGCAATACCGCCGCCTTGCGTGCCTGGCAACCAACCGACAATAAAGGCGTCGGAGCGGTTAATATGCGGATTTACCCAAAGCGGGCGACCGGTCAGAAAAATTGACACGACCGGCAGGCCTTTATTTTGCAAGGCGGTCAGCTCGGCCAATGCCGGGCCATCGTCAAATTCAAATACTACATCGCTCATATCGCCTTTGAATTCGGCATAGGGCGTTTCGCCAAATACATAAATCACCAGATCGGGTGTGCCGCGTAACTGCGCGGCTGTGGCGGCGAAGCTTATTTTACCACCGGCTTTGGTGATGGCGGTTTCCAGCCCGTCATAAATTGTCTCGCCGGTTTCAAACTCATCATTGGCATTATCATCGCCCTGCCAAGACAGCGTCCAGCCGCCGGTTTGTTGGCTCATGGAGCGTGCCGCCGCGCCGACTACGGCAATATGTCCGCGTGGGTCAAACGGCAAAAGGCCGTCATTATTTTTTAACATGACCAGAGATTTGCGAACCGCTTCGCGGCCAACTTCTTGGTGTTCGGCTTGGCCCAAAGCGGCGCGGTTCACGGCGGCGCGTTTGGAGGGCAGACCGGCGTCAAACAGACCGGCACGAATTTTAACCGTCAAAATACGCGTCACCGCTTCATCGAGGCGCGCCATTGGCACAGTGCCGTTTTTAACTTGCGCCAGCAGCGTCTCATAAATGCCTTTCCAGCTATCGGGGGCCATATACATATCGACACCCGCCAGCAGCGCGTCGGGGCAATCGGTTGCGGTGCAGCCCGGAATTTCGCCATGCCCGTTCCAATCGCCAATCACGAAGCCGTCAAAACCCATATCGTCGCGCAGCAAATCAGTCAACAGACCTTTAGCGCCATGCATTTTCTCGCCATTCACACTTGAGAAACAGGCCATAACGGTTTGCACTTCATTGTCTATGGCGGCGTGATAGGGGTAGGCGTGAACTTTTTTAATGTCGCCCAGCGTGCCGATTGTGTCGCCCTTATCAATGCCGAATTGCGTGCCGCCATCGCCGACAAAATGCTTGGCTGTGGCCAGCACGCGCTTATCGCCCAGAAAATCATCTTGGTCGGGCGTGCCTTGCAGGCCTTGCAAAATGGCCTCGCCCAATACGGATACTAATTTTTGGTCTTCCGAATAGCTTTCATAAGCGCGTCCCCATCTATCGTCGCGCGCGACCGCCAAAGTCGGCGCAAAAACCCAATCCAGTCCGGTGGCTTTGACTTCATGCGCTGTCACCTTGCCAATGCGGCGCAGCAAATCAGCGTCACCTGTGGCGCCCAAGCCCGAGTTGTGAGGGAAGATAACTGCCATTTGTAAATTATTATGACCGTGAACGGCATCAGTGCCCCAAAGCAAAGGAATACCCAAGCCGCCATCTGAGGTATCGGTTGAGGCCAGCCAATAGGCGTCAGCCGCATCAATCCATGCTTGCCAGCTTGCCGTTTTGCCGCCGCCTGGGGCAGAATTGCCGCCGTTCAAAACCGAACCAAGATTATAGTTTTTTGCATCTTCCGGCGTGACTGTTGAAATATCACCCTGAATCACTTGGCCGATTTTTTCTTCCAAGGTCATTTGCGCCAAAATGGCCTCGGCTTGTTTTTGTGCTTTATCGGCCGGGGCACAGCCCAGCAGAAAAAGCCCGGCAAGCGCGCCGATGAGGCCGGATTTATAAACCGCATGTGACAAATTGCGCGTCGGTTTCAAGCTGATATTTCTCATTTTCTTGCCCCCCAAAGTGCAGACGGCCAAATGCCGCTAAAAGAAAATACGCAAAAGATGACAGCGATGTCAATCGAGCGACCATCGGCTCTCAAGCGGCGGCGTTTTTGATGCATATTTTACCGGGCGCGCGCCTTGTTTTGGGCGTGGCAAGCGGGCGGGCCGGATATTTTTTTGAGATTTCTCGGCCATAAGCGGGTTTTTGAGCTGCGCCCACCCCTCCAAATAATTGATATAAAATGGTTTATCGAGATTGTGTGAAAAAAATGACAACGTAAGACTTTTTTAATTGACAGCGATGGACATTTTTTTGTTTACTTCGTGGTACCTGGATTGGGAGATTTGGGGATCGCTGCGAAATTTGGGTGGCGGAGTCAATTGTTAGGGAGTTGTGAAAACATGCGTACCATGTACAAGGCGTCATTGCGGCGCAAAATGATTACCAGCGTCTCGGCGACTGTTATGGCTGCTTTAACGGCAACCGCGACGGCGCAAGAAGCTGAAGAAGTGACGGATGAGGTCGTTGTAACCGGTATTCGTCAAGCTTTGGAAAGTTCACTAGATGTTAAGCGCAATGCCAAAGGCATTGTTGATTCTATCTCGGCTGAAGACATGGGTAAATTCCCTGATTCAAACCTGGCTGAATCTCTGCAACGAATCACTGGGGTTTCAATTGATCGCGATCAAACCTCAGGCGAAGGTAAAACGGTTACTGTTCGTGGGTTTGGGGCAGATTATAACCTTGTTACTCTCAACGGGCGGAGTATGCCGACTTCTACCCTTGGCAACTTTGCTGGTGCACCTAGCTCGCGGTCCTATGATTTTGGTAATCTAGCTCCAGAAGCGGTTTCGCGCGTCGACATCTACAAGACTTCTAAGGGAAGCATTGCATCTGGTGGTATGGGTTCAACAATCGATATTAGAACAACAAGGCCGCTTGACATGCCGGGCTTTAATGCCTCAATCGGCATGAAATCAATCGATGATGAATCTCATGATGGATCCGAAAATAAGGAAGTTTCGGCGATACTGTACAACACTTGGTTCGACGACCGAATTGGTGTGGCGCTAACCGCGATACGGTCTGATCTGAGCCACACAGTTGGTTCTTTCAGGCATCAATGGAGCGCTTTTGAGGCTTTCGGCGATCATTCGACCCCAGGTAATGATGAGGAAGAAATTACTGCTCATTTCGACAATACTCCTTACAGCGCTGGTTCTTACGGGGATATGGTAAACAACGAAGGAGGATTGAATGGTCAAGGCCTCCCCGATGATACTCTTATGTCCGTGTTGAATGGCAATACCGGTTATCACATTGATGAATTAGAACAAGAGCGAAATAACTATCAGCTAACCTTCCAGGCGCGACCCTTAGATGGTTTAACGGTTACCTTGGATACTACTAAATCAGAACTGGAGCATGAGGTTACCTCAAATAGCATTGGTATTTCTTATGTGGATGCAGCGGCGTCGCGTTTTGGTTTGGTAACAACATTTGGACCAGGTAACCCCGCCACGCCTCTGACTCTAGAATTTTTAAACCCTACTGGCGGCTATGACGCAGGCTGCAATTACGACGGAGGCGTAGGTCGCTGTTTGGAGGGGATTGATGGCGTTTCAAATACGGTTGGTTATCAAAATAATGTTACCGAAGTTGAGACGATGGGTATAAATATCGAGTGGGATGTGAATGAACGTCTCTCTTTGGCCTTTGATTTCCATGATTCCTCTTCGGAGTCGTCACCGATGAGCCCATATGGTTCCAATGCTTACATTGGTTCAGATAGTCTGGCCCACCAATTCACTCAAATTGATTACACTACTGAGATACCAGTAATTACGCTGGGCAATTATAACGCTGGTTTGGCTGGAATTGGTGGTGATAATCCGATTAGTCCCAGTACCCGCTTTCTTACGGGGGCGGGAAATGTTCGGTCGTTGATGGTCAATGATATTGAACAGGCTCAGGTTAATGGTTCTTACGATCTTTCGGGCTCGGATTTGAGTTCGTTTGCCGATGTGGTTAAATTCGGTTTATCAAAAACCGAGAATTCGGTGCGAATGGCTTTCGGAGAAAACCAAGCCCCTAATTGGAATGGTGTAATTGCGAATAATTTTGACGCTTGGCCTTACTTCGCTGGGGACACGGCCGTTGAATTGTTCGACAATGTTGTTCCATTGCGACCGTTTTTCTCGGGATTAGAGGGGGCGGATCAGATTTTTGGTTCGATTATTATGCCTTCCTATGATCAGTGGTTTGGCGCTTATCAAATGGCAACAAATCTTCAAATGAACAAACACTATGCGGACAGCGCTGCGTATAAGCCGTCTCTTATTTGTGGAACGAATACAGTCGCTGGTTGCGCCAGCATCCCCTACACGACCGACCGAACCATCAAAGAAGAGACGTCGGCTCTTTATGCTGAATTTAGCAAAGATTTAAATCTCTTCGACCGAGATGCCTCTGTTGTCTTCGGACTGCGGTATGAGAATACCGACGTCACTTCGTTGAATTTAGTGACTGAATACGGCAGCATGTCGACCAACGGGGATAAAACAAATGCCATTCCTTCGGGAGGTAGTATTGTTTCCTCAACAGAGGGCGGCTACAATTATCTCCTGCCTTCGGTTGATTTTGACATTGATATTCTTGACGACGTCAAGCTCCGTGCCTCGTACAGCCAGACAATTGCTCGTCAGACATATGACCAACTAGCTGGGGGCCAAACCATAAACCCGCTATTAGGAAATGTTAAACAAACCCCTGGCGGATTTACCGGCGGTGGTAACGAGGGAAATCCTAACCTTAAACCATTTGAAGCAGACAATTACGACGTATCGGCTGAGTGGTATTATGGTGACGTTAGCTATCTGAGCGTCGGGTATTTTGCGAAAGAGGCCTCAAACTGGGTTGGTACGGCCAATAAGTACATCCCAGTCCAGGGGCTCATTCACCCGACATTTAACGAGGAAGCAATTTTTAATATCGCATACCCTTCAGCATCTGATCGTACGGAAACGATTGACGGCTTCGAGCTTGCTATCCAGCATGACTTCAGCGATTACAATCCTTTTCCGCTGGATCTAACTGGTTTTGGTTTTATCGTAAACGCTACGTTTGTTGACAGTGACGCTTCCTATGATGATGCGGTTGCCAACTCGGAAGCGGACAATCAATTCGCTGTTATCGGTATTAGTGATAGTCGAAATGTGATCGCTTATTATGAACGTTTTGGACTTTCTGCTCGTGTCGCGTACAACTGGCGCGATCGGTTCTTGAACTTTTCGGGAGCCTCCTCTGGTTATACCGGACAATACGAACAGGTAGATGCAAACCTGACGTATGCAATTCCAGGAACGAACTTGGCCATTTCATACGATGGAATCAATCTCAACGAGGCAGGGCGTGAAACCTTTGAGCGGAACAATCCCGCATATAAAACATGGGTTAGTGCTGGCCACGCAAAACACATGGTTGGATTGCGTTGGAAATATTAAGGCTTAAATCTTCTCCCGATTTATAGCCATAAAGGGGCGGGGCTTTTATGACCGTTAGGTCAAATGGGCTCCGCCCTTAAAATTTGCGGTGTCATAATCACCAAGGGGAACCCGTTTTTTCCAGCTTGTTCTTGCAGCCCAAACCAAAAGTGTTCTTCACAGGTGCAATACGATGAACCCAATTCAACTTTTCTTTATTTCATTGTTCGCTATTTCGCTAAGTAAACCGGCCCAGTCGGAAACACTGCCACAGCCAGATTCGAATAATTGGAAATTAGTTTGGTCAGATGAATTTGACGGCGACACATTGGACTTAACCAAATGGTCGTATGAAGATGATTGCTGGGGCGGCGGCAATGAAGAGCGCCAATGCTACACGAATGAGCTCAAAAATGTTGCAGTGCTGGAAGGCCATTTGGTGATTTCTGCGCGAAAAGAAAAAACCCGGGGATTCGCTAATACGCGCGCTGCTAGAGACGGTGAAGTGCCGCTTGCGGGGGGCACGAAGCGCTATCAAAAGGTCAAACGGCCGTTTTCGTCGGGCCGCATTGTGACGCGCAATAAGGGTGATTGGAAATATGGCCGTATTGAAGCGCGCATGAAATTACCGACCGGGCAGGGCATGTGGCCAGCCTTTTGGATGTTGCCGACCGATTATGCTTATGGCGGTTGGGCGGCGTCCGGAGAAATTGATATTATGGAAGCCATTAATTTGGGCATGACCTGCGAGACCTGTGAAGGCGGTCGGGAAGACCGCGTCTATGGAACGCTGCATTATGGCGGGCGCTGGCCGAAGAATGAATATTCGGGCAATAGTATGCATTTGCCTGCGCCGGTGGACGGGTTTCATACTTATCGAGTCGATTGGAGCGCCGGGCGCATGGATTGGTATGTCAATGATGTGCATTTTTCAACCAAGACGCATGACCAATGGCACACGAAAAATGTCAGAGGCGAGCCGGGTTTTGACGCGCCATTCGACCAGCCCTTTCATGTTATTTTGAACCTCGCCGTTGGCGGTAAATGGCCTGAAGGCGAAAATAATGTCGGCTATTTTGCTTCTGACTTTCCAAAATATATGATGGTCGATTATGTGCGTG
>FZLQ01000078.1 GCA_900197605.1 Phyllobacteriaceae bacterium Water-Bin73 | reverse complement strand
GGTTAAATCCATCATGAGGCGTGTGCCCTGACGACGGGTGAAACGCGGTTCTTCAATCGGCTGATGGCGCGCCGTGGCAATAAGCTCCCCGGTCAAGCCGCCTTGATTATCCGCCACCTTATAATCGCCAATGGTGATGCGGGTCTCCTGCATCGGTTTGACAATCTCAATGCTCAGCGGGCCAATGCTGAGCGCCAACCGGTCGCCCAACATTTCTTTTGAGCAGCGCAAATTATATTGCCGCCCCTCATAAGACAGTGAGAAACTGGCATCCATAATATTGAGCTGCGGATAGACTCCCAGAGCCAGAGCGAAGAAAACCGAACCATCGGCGCTATAGCCGTTAAAGAAAAACCGGTCATAGAAATTGCGATCACTGCCCGCATAAGCCATTGGCTCGGGCGTTTGGTGAAGCGGGTAATCATCGGCCGGTGTCAGCATGAAAGCCTCCCAAATTTACATCGCCGAAATACCGCCATCGAGTTTCAACTCGGCGCCGGTCATAAATTTGCTTTCGTCACTGGCCAGATACAGCACCGCATGGGCCACATCGCTGGGGTCGCCAATTTCGCCCAGCGGCACTTGGCGCGACAGTTTTTTGACCAGCTCATCCTTGCCGATTTGGTCGGCCATGCCGTCCAAAATCGGCGTGTCGATAAAGGTCGGATGAATAGAATTGGAACGAATTTTATAGCCGCGCTTGGCGCAATGCAGGGCGACGGATTTCGACAAGAGCCACACCCCGGCTTTGGCTGAATTATAAGCGGCCATATTGTGACCGGCGATGAGACCGGCAATTGACGAAATATTGATAATTGAGCCGGGCGCGTGGGCGACCATGAGCGGGATAGCATATTTGCAGCCCAAAAACACGCTATCGACATCAACCGCATGGACCCGCTTCCAGGTTTCAAAATCGGTGTCCTCGACAGTAGTACCGCCGCCAATGCCGGCATTGTTCAATAAAACATTCAACCCGCCCATATCCTCATGCGCAGCTTCCAATGCGGCCTTCCAGTTTTCTTCATTGGTGACATCGAGGCGATAGGCGACAGCCTGACCGGGATATTTTTGGTTAATCTCATCGGCGGCGGCTTTGACGCCGTCTTCGTTTATGTCACTGAGCGCAACTTTCGCGCCCTCACGTGCCAGCATCATGGCCGAAGCTTTGCCCAAGCCCGAAGCCGCGCCGGTGATGAATGCCATTTTTCCCTGAACCCGCATGAAATATCTCCTATTTATTTTTTGATTTACCCATGACAGCGCGCACCGCCGCCTTATTATCGTCGGAACCGGTGAGCAGCGCATATTGCTCGCGGTCCATGAAAGATGAAAGATGATTGAGCGCATTGGCTTGCGCGTTAATCGCCTGCTTGCTCATGCGCACCGGCAGGGGCGGCAGGGCCAGCACTTTTTGCGCCAATTCTTGCGCCGCCGATAATGTGCCGCCCGATGGCGTAACCACATCGACCAAGCCCCAATCGGCCGCTATTTTAGCGCCGATATTCTCGCCCAGAATAACCAATTGCTTGGCGCGCGACGGGCCGACCAGCACAGTGATGCGCGGATTGGCCTGCCATGACATATTAATGCCCAGCGGCACTTCGGGCAGGCGAATATCGCAATCATCAGAAGCAACGCGCCAATCGCATGAAACCGCCAGCGCCAAAGCGCCGCCAATGGCATAACGCTCCATCGCGCAAATCGTGACTTGTTCCAACGCCTCCCAGGCGGCGCACATATCGGGGCCGAGCAAAAGCTGCTGGCGTTGCGTCAGCGCGTCGAGATTATGGGTCTGCATATTCTTGTCTTTAAGGTCGGCACCAATGGAAAACACCCGCGCGCCGGTGAGAATAATACAATGGGTTTCAATATCGGTTTTGAGCCAGCGCGCCACATCGCGCAGCCCAGCCATAGCCTCGGCCGAAAGCGGATTCATGCCGCCGCCATAGCTGCCGCGAGCGAGCGTCACAATGGCGAGGCCATTATCGCGTGTCAGCGTGATGCAGTCCGGCAGTTGCGGCATGTCCATAAAAACCCCCCCGATTTGACGATTATCGTAGAGTGGTGGCAGCTTTTTGCAAGGGGGGGTAAAGCCATACGGCCAAAAACTTCAAGGACGCTATTTTTATTATTGACCTCGAGCGAAGTTATTGCATTTCGGGTTGCTCGATTGACGTCCATGCGGCGCTATAGCCAAAAAAAGCGACGCCCGAGAGCGCCGCTTTAAATTCTGTAAACCTGTGAGGCTTAGCTTTATTCAGCCAAGCCCTATTCAGACAGGTTATGCTCCTTAATACCCGGGTCGCCAAGCAAAATAATATCATCGCCGGATTTGCCAATGGCTGTGGCGAAGCTGAGGCGGTCGGGGCGCGGCTGGTTGTTGAAGCTTTTGCCGCCATTATCTGACACCAAAACAGTGCCCGACAGACCAGCCAGCACAACCCGGCCATCGTCTAATTGAGCGCCGCCCGAGACCGACTGGTCAGTGCCGGTTTCAACCTTCTCCCAGCTTTTGCCGGCATTTGATGAGCGCCACACATTACCGCGCATGCCGAAGACCAACACATCGCCATTGTCGAGGCCGAAACCGCCCCAGAAAGAACCGTCATATCCAGTTTCAATGGCTTTCCAATTGCGACCGCGGTCAACCGATTTATAAACCGTGCCAAACTCAGCTGGAATATAGACATTGCCTTTTTTGTCGGCGAATAAATCATTCAAGTGGAAGTCATCATAGCTATCTTCAACCAGCGTACGCTGACGCCAGCTTTGACCGCCATCTGAGGTTTCGAATGTGTAGGAAAAACCGCCCACGGCAATGCCGTTTTGGGCATCGGCAAAATAAACCGCAAAGAGCGGAGTTTCGCCATTACGCTTATTATGTTGCAGCGCCCAGTTTTGGCCACCATCTGAGGTTTTCAGAATGGTTGCGGCGTGACCGACGGCATAACCGTTTTGATTGTCAATAAAGGTGACACCCACCAGCGTATTGCGGGTCGGGACGGAGGCAGCTTGCGTCCAGCTTTCACCATTATCATCGGATAACAGAATATGGCCGAACTCGCCGACAGCCACCAAACGCGGCCCGGCGCGGCTGACATCGAGCAGAAGGGCTTGCGAAGCTTTATTGCTAGGAATGGCATATTCAAAAGGAATTAAGCTTCCCTCGTGATTGCCGTGACCGTCAGCCAGTGCCGGCGCGCTTAGGGACGCAAAGGCAAGAACGCCGAGCGTCTTAATCACGGCAGAAAGCCGAGTAAAAATGATTGATTTCTTCATTATATCCTCCCAAAACGGAAACCCCGTTCTTTAAGTTCATAACATAAAAACTCAAGTTGCAAAGGGCAAGTCGAAACAAAGGGTTTGGCAGGGCTAAAAAGAAATAATCGCTAACGCCCCAAACGTCGAATATTAGACGGTGTATAACGATCGGCGTCGAGATGTTTGGCGTCAAAGTTAATTGGCTTTTCTTCATTAATTAAACCAAGCATCAGATAGCGCCCAACCATCAAATCATAGACCGTATCGCCAGAATTGCCGCAAAGCGGCAACTCATATTGCACGCCGCCGCCTAGTTCCTGCACGCGCCACAGGTCACCGCGTCCATCGTAAATCTCGGTGGCAACGATACCCTTTGTGTCTTCATCTATATAAAACACTCTACGAGCATAAACATGACGAAAATTATCTTTTAGATTGCCCTCAACCTCCCATACGCGGTGCTTCTCATAGCGCATAACATCTTGATTGATATGTTTCTTCCCAACAACTTCAGCGTAGGGCGTCAATACACGGCGAAAATTATTATAGGCTATAAATTTTTCGCTACGGCCCCGCATCGTCCAGTCAAACCTGTCCGGCGCCCCATTAAAACCGCCAAAACTATCGGATGTGGTTATGCCATCGCTATTTGTGCCTGGATTGTCATATGCAATGGTTGGAGCGCGACGCACGCGGCGTGTCCCAGGGCTATATGTCCATGCGCGCCGAGCCTCAACTGACATATTCAAGCTTTCCTGAACCAGAACAACATAGCCCGCCGAGCGCGCGGGCGCCTTAGTTTGCAATAGGTATAAAATCGAAATATTATCTAATTCTTCTGCATTGTTTTTCTGCGGATCCGACCATCGCAAAATAGCATCGTCATGAACTGTGATTTCATAATAATCACCGTTCTGGTTAACAGGGATAGCAGTGAACTCTCGCTGAAGCTTATACCCGCGATACCTCAGAGTGTGGTTCCATACAATTTCGAGACCATTATTGGGGATTGGAAAAGGTGACGCCATAATTGCATTTGCAACCCCATTTCCATCCGAAACCAACTCTCCAACCTCAGCGTTTCGGACGGCAGCTTTGTAGACATGTTCAGGGTGAGCACAAGAACGCCGCGATGGATAAATGTCCATAAAATACGTTTCATGTCGCTCCATCAATGCCTTCTGGCCGCGGGTGATAAACGCATCATAATCGCCTGCGTTACTCCCACTCACCCGAAATAACGGTTTGTCGGCCGCAAACGGGTCGGGAAGGTGCTTGCCCTTTTCATAGCCTATACCCGCAGGCGGGCTGCTCAGACCGCCAGTCCAAGCCGGTATCGAGCCATCGGCATTGCCAGCGCGCTCCGACCCCAAAGGTGTCAAATCTTTTTGCAGACGCGCAATCTGTTCGGGCGGCACATCGGCAGCACTTGGACTGACGGCGAGGCCCACCAAAAAGCCGAGCGACATAACGGTTTTGGTGCGCCATCGACCGGTGTTTTTGACCGCGGTCTGACATTTGGATTGCCTAACGAATGGCGTGACAAAAAGCATCAAGATCTCCTTTATCGTTGGCCCATAGCAAGCCATAAACTTTTCCGCCGCGCAATAAAAAAGGGCGGGTCTCAACGAGACCCGCCCCAGATTTAGACACGCTTTGAATTAACGGCCGAGACGACGAACGTTAGCAGGCGTGTAATAGTCAGGCGTCAGACGCTCCAGACCGGTTACGGCATTCGCCGGACGACCGGATTTCAACTGAAGGGCGATATAGCGACCAGCCAACAGATCATAAACCCACTCACCGCCTGTCGTCCAGCATGTGCTGGCTTCAGGACGGTAATCCGGTGCTTGACCAACTTCTTGGATACGCCACAGCTCACCGCGACCATCATAGATTTCGCCAGCAGTCATTTGACCACTATCTTCATCCATACGCAGAACGCGTTTAGCATAAATGTGACGGGCTGAGCTTTTCAGACTGCCCTCGACAACCCATTGGCGACGCATTTCATAGCGTACCGGGTCTTGATTGGCATGGCCCGGTTGCAGCATCACGGAAGCCGGCGTCAGATTAACTTGGTAGTTATTCTGAATGGACAGCTTCTCTTGCTTGCCTAGCACAGTCCAATCATAGCGATCGGGTGCGCCATTATAACCATCATACATATCTGACGTCGCCAGACCGTCACCATTTGTGAGCGGATTGTCATATGCAATATTTGGCGCGCGACGGACACGACGCGTGCCCGGGCTATAGGTCCAAGCCTTGCGGCCTTCTTTTGCCATATTCAATGTTTCGTGCACCAGCACCACATTACCAGCACGGCGTGCAGGCGCTGAAGTGTAGGCTACGAAATAGATTGAAATATTGTCCAAATCCTCAGCCCTCTTGTTTTGGGCGTTTGAATAAGGGAACACAACTTCATCACGCGTGTAAGTTAAGACATAGTTACCGCTAGAGGTCGGCGCAGCAAAGTTGAAGTCGCGTGCAACCCGCTCACCGCGATAGCGCAGTGTGTGGTTCCAAACAATTTCAAGGGCACTGCTAGGAATCGGGAAAGGCGAAGCCATAATCGATTCTGAGATGCCATTGCCACCATCAACGACTTTACCGACCTGCGTATTGCGCTTAGCAGCCTTATACACAAAATCCGGATAAACGCATGAGCGATTAGACTTATAGACATTCATTTTATAAGTGTCTGGATAAGTCGCCAACATGGCCTTTTGACCAACAGTTAATTGGCTATCATATTGCGCCGCATTTGAGGCGTTAACAGTGTAGAGGACTTTGTCACCTGCAAACGGGTTTGGCAGCGCACCACCATCCCAGCCCGACAAGAGGTTAGAGCCATCGATTCCCCGGCCGCTCCAAGCATCAACGCCTGATCGCGAACCGGCCTTCTCAGCTCCAGTAGGAGTCAGATCGGCGCCCAAACGGGCTGTCTGACTAGCTGGAACTTCAGCATATGCAACACCTGCCGCAAGGCTCAGTGTCAATGCCGTAGTTAACATTTTGGTTTTCATTTTGTAATCTCCATCCAAAATTAAATTATTTAGGGGCGGCCAACCGCCCCTAAAGACACTGATTAAAATGCGTAAGTCACACTTACAGACAGATTATCGCGATCCAACATTTTGGTGCGCTCAATCTTACCGTGGTAGGTGCGATAGGAAATGTTTGCACTTAATGAACCCAGATAGTCTGCGGTCAAGCTAAATGCTGTACTCCCAGTGTCCTCACGCCAGAAACCAACTGGACTAGGCGAGAACCCATCAAGACCGTGAGAAAACACAACTTGCGGCTTCAAACCGATTGGAGTGCCAAACACATTATTATACTGAAGCTGGGCCATCAAAACGACACCGTAACTGCTGTCAGTAGGACGGCAATAGCCCTTTGGGTTATCATCGGTAGCGTCAGCGGCATTCATGACTGTCCGGTCATCGATAGACAAGACACCATTCAGAGGAAGGTCAGAACCCCCAACGCACACGTTGTTTAACGGAGCGTTGCCTGCAGTACCAAGGGCTCCAGTATCTCCCCGATCGTCCTCAATCCCGTCAACTTCTACACCTTGAAATTCAGTTAAGAAGATACCAAGGTCTGATCGCAAGAATGAAACAACAGGGTTCGAGCGGGTAAATGTCGCCGTGGTACCAATGTCCCAGGTAAATGCATCATGCTCAGTGGAATACCCTTTGAGGTATTTGTCGTCATCAGTACAACCAACGCCACCATACTCCGCATGATAAGTGCTTCCTGCTAGATACGTAGCTTCCAAGCCAGAAACACCCGCAAATAGGCAATTGTTAAACAAAGAAGCAATTGTCAAAACATCGGTATCATGTTGCAGCGGCACTTCTGGACGATAGGCAAAGTCACCCTGAACGCCCCAACCTAGTAATGTTGTGTTAAAGCTAGCACCGTAGGTTTCAACCTCAGGGAACTCAGCAAACAAACCAATATTAGCCGTCGCGCCAATATTTGTAGCGCCAGTATGAAGCTGGCCGAAGCCATCAAAGGCTGAACCCAGAGTCACAGCAGCGTTCCTTTGGGTAAGGGCCAAAATACATGTTGTGTCCTGCATCAGAGCAACTGAATTAGCGGGTAAGTTTGTCGGTCGCGTATAATTAGGAATATTAGCGGCAAGAGTATTAGCTGTTGCTTGGATCCCAGCCAAAATTCCTTTGCTATCATTCACCAGAGTTGTGGCATACGCCGGGTTTGATACAAACCCTCCGCTTGCTCCGAAAGTTGCCATGCAGCCGGTAATACCGGCACCGCGTCCGACAGTAGAAGACTTTGTCGTTGTAGACGTGGCTTTGATGTCGGCTTGCCCAGTTTGGTAACTAATATAAGGCAAGCGACTGTCACCCTTTTGGTAATAAAGAGCGAATTCAGTCGAGTTAAGGGCCTCAGAGTAATAACGAACCGCCAAGCCAACACTTTGCTTGCCATCTTTATCCTCAAGACCCCTGATAACGTTGGTATCACCAGCAGCAAATCTTTCTACCTCGGCATTACCTGGAGTCCAAGGG
>FZLQ01000077.1 GCA_900197605.1 Phyllobacteriaceae bacterium Water-Bin73 | reverse complement strand
TACATTGAAAGAAAAACGCCCCGGCTTATAGCCACGCGCTTTGGCTTCGGGAAGTCCGGCAAACCATTCGCGTATCGGCGTGAACGCGCCGGTATATGTCGCGGGGTTGGAGCGCGGGGTGCGGCCAATCGGGGATTGGTCAATATCAATCACCTTGTCGAGCAGATGCAGCCCATCAATCGTGTCATGTTCCGCCGGTGTGCCGCGCGCATTGTTCAGCTTGCGCGCCAGCGATTTATACAGCGTGTCGATGAGCAGGGTCGATTTGCCGCCGCCCGACACGCCGGTGACGCAAGTGAATGTGCCCAGCGGAATTTCCGCCGATATGTTTTTCAGATTATTGCCGCGCGCGCCCTTAACCGTAATGCACTTGCGGGCATTGGTTTCGCGTCGCTGCTGCGGCACCGGCACTTCAAGCGCGCCCGACAAATATTGGCCGGTCAGGCTTTTCTTGGTGGCGACGATTTTCTTCGGTGTGCCTTCGGCAATCACTTCGCCGCCATGAATGCCGGCACCGGGGCCAATATCGACAACATGGTCGGCAGTCATAATGGCTTCCTCATCATGCTCAACCACGACAACCGTATTGCCGAGGTCGCGCAAGCGCGTCAGCGTATCCAGCAGGCGCGTATTATCGCGCTGATGCAGACCAATACTCGGCTCGTCGAGAACGTAAAGAACGCCGGTAAGGCCCGAGCCGATTTGCGAGGCGAGCCGAATACGCTGGCTTTCACCGCCGGATAATGTGCCGCTATTGCGCGATAGCGTCAGATATTCCAGCCCGACATCATTCAGGAATTTCAGCCGCTCGCGGATTTCTTTCAGAATACGCACAGCGATTTGTCGCTGCTTGCTGCTGAGTTTTTTCTCCAGCTTATTGAACCAGTTCTCAGCGGCGCGGATAGACATTTGCGCCACTTCGCTAATATGAAGGTCGGCAATTTTCACCGCCAACGCTTCCGGTTTCAGGCGATAGCCGCTGCATGCATCGCAATCAGTAACCGATTGAAACTTCTCAATCTCCTCGCGCGCCCAACTGCTGTCGGTTTCTTTATAGCGACGCTCAAGATTGGGAATGACACCTTCAAACGGCTTTTTGGTTTTATAGCTCCGCAGCCCGTCATCATATTCAAAGGTAATGACCTCATCGCCCGTGCCATAAAGAATGACCTGCTTGGCCTCTTTCGGCAGGTCGTTCCAAACATCGCTCATTTTGAAACCATAATGACGCGCAATGGCTTCCAATGTTTGCGTGTAATAGGGCGAGGAGGTTTTCGACCAGGGCGCAATCGCGCCTTTATAAAGTGTCAGCCCGCCATCGGGGACAACAGCAATCGGGTCGATGAAAAACTGCGTGCCAAGCCCGTCGCAAGATGGGCATGCGCCAAACGGATTGTTGAAAGAGAACAGACGCGGCTCAATCTCTTCAATGGTGAAGCCCGACACCGGACAGGCAAAACGCGCGGAAAAAATAATGCGTGCGGC
This sequence comes from Phyllobacteriaceae bacterium Water-Bin73, assembly GCA_900197605.1. Lineage (GTDB taxonomy): Bacteria > Pseudomonadota > Alphaproteobacteria > RS24 > RS24 > UBA8337. Next base: position 6,332 of record FZLQ01000077.1, on the reverse strand, counting down.
TTCTTCATCTTTTTTTTGATCGGCCATTTCGGCCACGGCAATGCCGTCGGTCAGGCCAAGCGCGACCTCCATTGAGTCAGCGACGCGATTGCCGAGGTCGGGCTTGATAACGAGGCGGTCAACGACAACATCAATATCATGTTTCAGCTTTTTATCGAGCGTCGGCACATCAGCGATTTCATAATAAGCGCCATCAACCTTCACGCGCTGAAAGCCGCGCTTTTGCAGCTCGGCAAAGTCGCGGCGATACTCGCCCTTGCGGCCACGCACAATCGGTGCCAGCAAGTAAAGCCGTGTGCCTTCCGGCAAGGCCATCACCTTATCAACCATCTCGCTAACGGTCTGGCTTTCAATCGGCAGGCCGGTGGCCGGCGAATAGGGAATACCGACGCGAGCATAAAGCAGGCGCAGATAGTCATAAATTTCTGTCACCGTGCCGACGGTTGAGCGCGGATTGCGCGAGGTGGTTTTTTGTTCAATCGAAATGGCCGGCGAAAGACCGTCAATCTGGTCAACATCGGGCTTTTGCATCATCTCAAGAAACTGCCGCGCATAGGCCGACAGGCTCTCGACATAACGGCGCTGGCCTTCGGCGTAAATCGTATCAAAGGCCAATGAGCTTTTGCCCGACCCCGATAAACCGGTGACCACAATCAGCTTGTCGCGCGGCAAATCGAGCGAAACATTTTTCAAATTATGCTCGCGCGCGCCGATAATGCGTATCTGTTTGGCCTGAGGGGCTTTTGTGGTCTTGCGCGGTGCCATAATGTTTCCTATTTGAACCCCAACTTAGCCCTGTTTAGCCGTTTGACAAAAGGCCATTTCGTCGCCCCACGCACTTGGCCGAGTAATCCACAGTATTAAGCGGGCTGAGGGGTCACAGCGATAGGCGTTGGCAGACGATTCACCTAGTGTGAGGCGATAAGAAGGAGAAACATCATGGCAGGAAGCGTGAATAAAGTTATTTTGGTCGGCAATCTGGGGGCTGACCCCGATGTGCGCAGCACGAAAGATGGCCGCCCGGTGGTTAATCTGAGCGTTGCAACAAGCGAAAGCTGGCGCGATAAAAGCTCAGGCGAACGTCGTGAAAAAACCGAATGGCACCGTGTTGTTATCTTTTCTGAAGGTCTGTGCCGCATTGCCGAGCAATATCTAAAAAAAGGCTCGAAAGTGTATGTCGAAGGGCAGTTGCAAACCCGCAAATGGCAAGACGATAAGGGAAGCGACCGCTACTCAACCGAGGTCGTTTTGCAAAATTATGGCGGCGTGATGACCATGCTGGATACCCGCAATAGTGGCGGTGATTTTCAAGCGGTCGGCAACGATTCGGCACCGATGGCGGCGCCAAGTGGCGGCGGCGGCGAAATCAACGACGACATCCCTTTTTAGGGTCATAAGTGCTAATAAATTCAATGGCTTAAAAGCTGTGGGCAGGTGGTGTTTTAACTGCTTTGTGGCGGCTTTTTATGCTATTGTTTTTGGTATAAACAGCGCCGTTTTTCGCGCTGATATGGAAGAATCATTTTGACCGAAAAAGCTGAAAATCAGAACGAAACCGAAGACGATATCGTCGATGAAATTGTCGAGGAAGAGGCTTCTGAAACCCCTGCTGAAGAAGGCGAGGGGGGCGATGAAGGCGGTTCGGGTTCCGGTTCAGATGGTGGTTCCGGCGATGGCGCACCGCCCGAAGATGACGGCGATATTGAACCGATAAGCATTGAGGAGGAGATGAAGACCTCCTATCTCGATTATGCGATGAGCGTTATCGTTTCGCGCGCGCTGCCTGATGTGCGCGATGGTTTGAAGCCGGTGCACCGCCGCATTTTGTTCTCAATGAATGAGAACGGCTATGATTACAACAAGCCCTATCGCAAATCAGCCCGCGTGGTCGGTGATGTTATCGGTAAATATCACCCGCATGGCGACCAGTCGATTTACGATGCTTTGGTGCGTATGGAGCAAGAGTTTTCCATGCGTCTGCCGTTGCTTGACGGGCAGGGCAATTTCGGTTCGGTTGATGGCGACCCGCCGGCCGCCATGCGTTATACCGAAGTGCGTATGGCCAAACCGGCCCAGGCCTTGCTTGAGGATATCGACCGCGACACCGTCGATTTTCAAGACAATTATGATAATTCCGAGCGCGAGCCGGTTGTGCTTCCGGCGCGCTTTCCAAATCTATTGGTCAATGGTGCAAACGGTATTGCCGTGGGCATGGCGACTAATGTGCCGCCGCATAATCTGGGCGAATTGATTGATGCGACGCAGGCGCTCATCAGCCAAGAAGAAGTGACCGACGAAGAATTGCTGCAAATCGTGCCTGGGCCGGATTTCCCGACCGGTGCGCTTATTTTGGGGCGCAATGGCTCGACCTCTGCCGTCATGACGGGGCGTGGGTCAATTGTGATGCGGGGCCGCGCTGCTGTTGAAGAAATTCGCAAAGACCGCGAGGCGATTATCATTACGGAAATTCCGTATCAAGTTAACAAAGCTTCGATGATTGAGAAAATCGCCGATTTGGTGCGCGACAAAACCATTGAGGGCATTGCCGATTTACGCGATGAAAGCGACCGCGATGGCATGCGTGTCGTCGTTGAGTTGAAACGCGACGCGGTTGCTGAGGTGGTGCTGAACCAGCTTTATCGTTACTCGCAACTGCAAACCAGTTTCGGGGCCAATATGTTGGCGCTGAATAATGGGCGTCCACAATTAATGAATTTGCGGCAAATGCTGGTTGCGTTTATCGCCTTCCGCGAAGAAGTCGTCACCCGCCGCTCGAAATTTGAGTTGAATAAAGCCCGCGACCGCGCGCATGTATTGGTCGGTCTGGCGATTGCTGTCACCAATATTGATGAAGTGATTGCGCTTATTCGCAAAGCACCTTCGCCACAAGAGGCCCGCAGTCAGCTTATGGAGCGTGCTTGGCCGGCTTCCGATGTCGCCGAGCTTGTCGCGCTGATTGATGATCCGCTGCATCGCGTGGCCGATGACGGCACCTATCGCCTCAGCGAGGCGCAGGCCCGCGCCATTTTGGAGCTTCGCTTGCAACGCTTGACGGCGATGGGGCGCGATGAGATTGGCGATGAGCTTAAAACGCTGGGCGAGCAGATTGCCGATTTGCTGGATATTCTCCGCAGTCGCGCGCGTGTGATGACGATTATCCAAGAAGACCTAACGGCCATTAAAGAAGAATTTGCGACACCGCGCCGCTCTGAATATGTCGAAGATGACGGCGAAGTTGATGATGAGTCACTGATACCGCAAGAAGATATGGTCGTGACCGTCAGTCACGCCGGTTACATTAAGCGCGTGCCGCTTTCAACCTATCGCGCGCAACGTCGCGGCGGTAAAGGGCGCGCCGGTATGTCAACGAAAGACGAGGATTTCGTCAGTCGGATTTTTGTCGCCAATACGCATCAGCCGGTCTTGTTCTTCTCGACCACCGGCATTGTTTACAAAATGAAGGTGTGGAAGCTGCCCGCCGGTAGTCCGCAATCGAAAGGCAAGGCGCTGGTTAATCTGCTGCCGCTTGATGAGGGCGAGACCATTGCCGATATTATGGCGCTGCCCTCAGATGAGGAAAGCTGGGCTGATTTGAACGTCATGTTCGCCACCAGCTTCGGCAATGTGCGACGCAATGATTTGTCTGATTTCGTGCAAATTAATCGCAATGGCAAAATCGCCATGAAGCCGAGCGAGGGCGAGCGCATTATCGGCGTTGAAACCTGTAATGAAGATGATGATGTGCTGCTGACCAGTTCCAGCGGGCGCGCCATTCGCTTCCCGGTTGATAAGGTGAGGGTGTTCCGCAGCCGTAATTCTACCGGTGTGCGGGGCATTAAGCTCGATGAGGGCGCGAGTGTTATCTCGCTGGCCATTTTGCGCCATAGTGATGCGACACCGGCTGAGCGCACAACCTATCTGAAGCAAGCCGCCGCCATTCGACGTGCCGCGGCAGGCGATGATAACGAGATTGAAGATGTCAGCCTTGATGAAGATGCCGAAGCCACGGAAGAAGTGGCGCTGTCATCTGAGCGTTATGCTGAAATGGGTGGGAAAGAGCAATTTATTCTGGCGGTCAGCGAAAACGGCTATGGTAAGCGGTCTTCCGCCTATGAATATCGCGTCTCAGGGCGCGGCGGTAAAGGCATTATCGCCATGACGCTGTCTGAGCGCAATGGTGAGCTTATCGCGGCATTTCCGGTCGAAGAGAGCGATCAGATTATGCTGGTGACCAATAATGGCACGCTTATTCGCTGTCCGGTCGATGATATTCGTGTTGCCGGACGTAATACGCAAGGCGTCACGATTTTCAAAACCGATGATGACGCAAAGGTTGTTTCGGTCGCTCATTTGGGGGAAGCTTCAGACGAAGATGAAAATGATGCCGAAGAAGCTATAGACGTGACCGAGGAAACGACGATTGACGGCTCCGGTGACGTTGCTCCGGACGCGGCAGATGGTGATGATAATGCTGCTGATGAGAGCGGCGAGGAGAGCTGATAAATGCGTGTAGGGCTTTATCCGGGCAGTTTTGACCCGATTACCAACGGGCATGTCGATATTATCAAGCGGTCTTTCGGCTTGGTCGATAAGCTGATTGTCGGCATTGGCATTAGCGCGACCAAAACGCCGGTTTTCTCGTTTGAACAGCGCCAGCGTATGATTGAGGCCGAAACCGGCGGTGTCGCCAAGCAAAAGGGTGTCGAACTTGAGGTTATCGCCTTTGATGAGCTATTGGTCGATGTAGCGCGGCAAAATGGGGCGAATATCATTCTGCGCGGGCTACGCACGGCGGCAGACTATGAATATGAGGCGCAAATGACCTCAATGAACCGCTCTATGGCGCCGGAAATCGAGACGGTTTTTCTGCCTGCGACGCCAGATGTCAGCTTTGTATCATCGACTTTGGTGCGGCAAATTCTGGCTATGGGGGGCGATATCAGCCCCTTTGTGCCACGGTCAGTTTTAGAAGAAATCAAGTAATTTAAGTTATTTAACAGGAGATATTCATGCGTTACGTAATCGCAATGGCCATGCTGATGGGTGTGCTCGCTATTCCGTTTTCGACGTTGAATGAAGCACAAGCTGCCAATCAAAAGGAGTCAGTTATGTTGATGGAATTGAAAACCGGAACAGTGAAGATTAAATTGCGCGACGACCTCGCGCCGAACCATGTTGAGCGGATTAAAACGCTGATTGGCGAGCAGTTTTATGACGGCATTGTCTTTCATCGCGTGATTGACGGCTTCATGGCGCAAACCGGCGACCCGACCGGCACCGGCATGGGTGGCTCAGACTATCCGGATTTGCGGGCTGAATTTTCCAGTGAAGCGTTTAAGCGCGGCACATTGGGCATGGCGCGGTCGCAGCATCCCGATAGCGCGAACAGCCAGTTCTTTATCTGCTTCGATGACTCCACTTGGCTGAACGGCCAATATACGGTGTTCGGTGAAGTGATTGAGGGCATGGAGCATATTGATGCGATTGCGAAGGGCGAGCCACCGGCAGACCCTGATAAAATCATTTCACTGCGTCTGGCAGACTAATCGCCCATGCGGGTCTCTATGCAAGTCGATGATTTCGATTTTGACCTGCCGGAAAGTCTGATTGCGTTAAGACCTGCTCAGCCGCGCGATACTGCGCGGCTGTTGCATATTCCGGCCGGGCAATCGCCGACTGACCGGCGGGTCAGTGACCTGCCGGATTTGCTGCGCGCCGGTGATGCTCTGGTCGTCAATATCACCAAAGTCATTCCGGCCCGATTGACCGGAACACGCCAACGCGATGGCGGCGCCGGAGCAAAAATTGAAGTGACGCTAACGGAAAGATTGGGGCCGGTAGATTGGCGCTGCTTTTTGAAACCGGCCAAGCGCGTCAAAGACGGCGATATTATCAACTTTAATGGCGTTGAAGCGCATGTGTCAGAGCGCGAAGAAGGTGCGGCGCGGCTGATTTTTGACCTCGCACCCGATGCGATGGAAGCAACTTTGGCTGAACTCGGCACCATGCCGCTACCGCCTTATATCGCCGGAAAACGCGCGCCGGACGCGCAAGATAATGATGATTATCAAACCCTGTTTGCGCGCGAAGAGGGCGCGGTCGCCGCGCCAACGGCGGGGCTGCATTTCACGCCTGCATTGGTTGACAAGCTGAAGGCCAAAGGTGTCAGCCTGCATGAAGTAACCTTACATGTCGGGCCGGGCACATTTTTGCCGGTCAAAGTCGATAATATCAAAGACCATAAAATGCACGGGGAATGGGGGCAGGTGAGCGCCGACACCGCCGCCGCCTTAAACGCCGCCAAAGCGCAGGGCGGGCGCATTGTGTGTGTC
>FZLQ01000051.1 GCA_900197605.1 Phyllobacteriaceae bacterium Water-Bin73 | reverse complement strand
GGGCGTTGGTATATGGGGTGCCGCGCCCGCCGCGCGGCCATATTATCGTGCCGCTGGCGAAACGCGCCGCCGCTGATGGCGGGGAGCGGGTGCGACCGGTCGAAAAGGGCGACCCTGACGCGATGAAAGCACATACGGATTACCGCGAAATTGCGCGTGTCGGGCAACGCTTTAGCTGGCTGGCCTTTCGCCCGATTACCGGACGCACGCATCAAATACGCGCTCATGCCGCCGCCATAGGCCATCCGCTGGTTGGCGATGGCAAATATCGCGTGGAGAATGAAAATGAAGAATATGGCGGAATTCTGCCGAAAAAACTTCACTTACACGCCCGATTGATTAAGATGCAGCATCCCGCGGGCGGGGATTTGACCTGCCGTGCGCCATTGGCCGACCATATGGCTGAAACTTGGGATATGCTTAGTTTTGCGTCTGAAGATGGCGATATCGAGTTTGATGAAATTTGACGGGGAATAATGTGAGGTTGATTGTCTTTGATTGCGACGGCACGCTGGTGGATAGCCAGCAGACCATCATCACCGCGACTGAAGCGGCGTTGGGGTCGCATGATTTCGCGTCACCCGACCGTCGCGATATTCTTTATGCTGTCGGCCTGCCGGTCGATGTCGCCATGCGTCGCCATGCGCCCGAAGCGAGTGACGACCAAATAATCAATATGCTGGATATTTATCGCGAGACCTATCAGCAGCTTGTGCAGCAAGATGATCGCGGACAGGTGATGTTTGAGGGCATGCATGAAGAGATTATCAAGCTGGGCAATATGGACGATACATTGCTCGGCATTATCACCATGAAGTCGCGGCGCGGGCTGGAGCGCGTTGTCGATGCCTATGACATTCGCCAATTCTTCCAAGTGCTGAAAAGCGCCGATGACGGGCCTGGCAAACCCAATCCTGACCTAATGCTTGATGCTATTCGCGAGACCGGTGTGGACGCGTCGCAAGCATTAATGGTCGGCGATACAAGCTTTGATATTCTCATGGCCAAATCGGCGGGAACAAAAGCCATCGGCGTTGGTTGGGGCTATCAGACCGTCGAGGAATTGGAAGAATCGGGGGCCGACGCGATTGCCGAGACGCCCGAAGATTTGAATGATTTATTGGTGGCTTTTCAGCCGCAGTAAAATTTGAGCAAGTTTAAGCAAGCTATGGCAAAGCGTTTTTATGAGACTGTGACGGTTGCGGCACGCGATGCGGCTTTTATTGTGTTGCTTGATACGCATGAATTGAAAACCCCGGCCAAGAAACCCATGCGTCTGCCAAACGCCGCGCTGGCGCAGCTTGTCGCTGATGAATGGCAGGCGCAGGGCGATGACATAATGCCTGACAGCATGCCGATTATGCGTTTGGTCTCGACCGCGCTCGACCGCGTTGTCGATGTGCCGACAGAAACGGCTGAGGCATTTGCCGCCTATGTGATGTCAGATTTGCTTTGCTATCGCGCCGAACATCCTGAAAAGCTCATTGAAAAACAAGCTGATAGCTGGAACCCTCTGATTGACTGGGCAAAGTCACGATTTGATGTGTCGCTGGTGGTGACCGCCGGTATTTTGCCGGTTGACCAGCCGCCGGAAAACCTTGCACGCTTTGCCTCTGCGGCCGGTGAGGAGCCGTTGCGGCTGACCGCTTTAGCGCATTTGGCGGCGTTGCTTGGCTCGGCCATATTGTCGCTGGCTTTGGCCGAGGCGCATATCTCGGCGCGGCAGGCATATGAATTGGCTTTTCTTGATGATTTGCATCAGATTGATGAGTGGGGCATGGACGAAGAAGCGCAGGCGCGCTTGAACAAGATAGAACTGGAAATAGCGACGATAGCGCGTTATTTATCAGCGCTATAGCCTTCACCCAGGCTGTTAGGGAGGAAACATCGTGCGAGATATTGTCGAAGAACTCGAAGAGCGCCGTCGCATTGCCCGTTTGGGCGGTGGCAAGAAACGCATTGAGGCGCAACACGGACGCGGAAAGCTGACCGCGCGCGAGCGCCTCGACTTGCTGCTCGACCCTGATAGCTTTGAAGAAATTGACATGTTCGTTGAACATGATTGCCAAGAGTTTGGCATGCAGGACAATAAAGTGCCGGGCGATGGTGTCGTGACCGGCTGGGGCACAGTGAACGGTCGCCCGATTTATGTGTTTGCGAAAGACTTCACCGTGTTTGGTGGATCGCTGTCGCGGGCACATTCCAAGAAAATCAATAAAGTGCAGGATATGGCGTTGCGAAATGGCGTGCCGATTATCGGTATTCTTGATGCCGGTGGCGCGCGTATTCAAGAGGGCGTCGATGCGTTGGGTGGCTATGCCGAAGTGTTCCAACGCAATACGCTGGCCTCCGGTGTTATCCCGCAAATCACCATGATAATGGGCCCCTGCGCGGGCGGTGATGTGTATTCACCGGCGTTGACAGATTTCATTTTCATGGTGCGTAACACGTCTTATATGTTTGTCACCGGCCCCGATGTCGTCAAAACCGTGACCAATGAAGAAGTCACGGCCGAGGAATTGGGCGGCGCGAAAGTGCATACCTCCAAATCCTCAGTGGCTGATGGCGCATATGATAATGACGTTGAAGCGTTGACCGAGTTGCGTCGCCTGATTGATTTCCTGCCGCTGTCGAACCGCACAGGTGTGCCTGAGCGTCCGACCTTTGATGTGCGCGATCGCGTTGAACATTCGCTCGACACGCTGATACCTGACAACCCCAACATGCCCTATGACATGATGGAACTGGTCGAGAAAGTGGTCGATGAAGGCGATTTTTTCGAAATTCAAAAAGACTTCGCCAAAAACGTCATTACCGGTTTTGGCCGTGTTGAGGGCAAGACTGTCGGCTTTGTGCCAAGCCAGCCCATGACGCTGGCCGGTGTGTTGGACAGCGATGCCAGCCGCAAGGCGGCGCGCTTTGTGCGGTTTTGTGACTGCTTTGATGTGCCGATTGTCACTTTTGTCGATGTGCCGGGCTTCTTGCCGGGCACCAGTCAAGAATATGGCGGCCTGATTAAGCATGGCGCGAAGCTGCTTTTCGCTTATGCCGAAGCCACTGTGCCGAAAGTCACCATCATTACCCGCAAAGCCTATGGTGGCGCTTATGATGTGATGGCGTCGAAGCATTTGCGCGGCGACTTTAACTATGCTTGGCCGACGGCTGAGATTGCCGTGATGGGCGCGAAGGGCGCGGTCGAAATTATCTTCCGTAATTCCACAGAGGAAGAGATTGCCGAGCAGACGTCGCAATATGAAGAGCGTTTTTTGAACCCGTTTGTAGCGGCAGAACGCGGCTATATTGACGAGGTTATTCAGCCGCATAATACGCGCCGCCGCGTGGCGCGCGCGCTGGCGCTTTTATCGTCCAAGAAACTCGATAATCCGTGGAAAAAACACGATAATATCCCGCTCTAAGGTATGGCCATGTTTGATAAAATCCTGATTGCAAATCGCGGCGAAATCGCCTGCCGTGTCATCAAATCTGCCCGTGCGATGGGCATTAAAACGGTTGCGGTTTATTCCGATGCCGACGCGCTGGCATTGCATGTGCGCGAGGCCGATGAGGCCGTGCATATTGGGGGCGCGCCTGCCGCTGAAAGCTATTTGGTGATTGATAAAATTCTCGATGCGATTAAACAAACCGGCGCGCAAGCCGTGCATCCGGGCTATGGCTTTTTGTCTGAGAACAAAGCCTTTGCCGAAGCATTGGACAAAGCCGGTGTCGCCTTTATCGGCCCGCCCGCCGGCGCGATTGAGGCAATGGGCGACAAAATCACCTCAAAGAAATTGGCAGCCGAAGCCGGTGTCTCGACCGTGCCCGGCCATATGGGGCTGATTGAAGACGCTGATGAAGCCGTCACCATTGCCAATAAAATCGGCTATCCGGTGATGATTAAAGCCTCGGCCGGCGGCGGCGGTAAGGGCATGCGCGTGGCGTTTAATGATGATGAGGCGCGCGAGGGCTTCCAATCCTCCAAAAATGAAGCCGCGTCCAGCTTTGGCGATGACCGCATTTTCATTGAGAAATTCGTTACCCAGCCGCGCCATATTGAAATTCAAATTCTCGGCGATAAACATGGCAATGTGATTTATCTGGGCGAGCGCGAATGTTCCATTCAACGCCGCAATCAGAAAGTGATTGAAGAAGCGCCAAGCCCGTTCCTCGATGCCAAAACCCGCAAGGCGATGGGCGAGCAATCGATTGCGCTGGCGCAGGCCGTTGATTACTGCTCGGCCGGCACGGTTGAGTTTATCGTTGATGGCGACAAGAATTTCTATTTCCTCGAAATGAATACGCGCTTGCAGGTAGAGCATCCGGTCACGGAATTGATTACCGGTGTCGATTTGGTTGAAGAAATGATTAAGGTCGCCGTCGGTGAAAAGCTGAGCCTGAAACAAAAAGACGTGAAGCTTAATGGCTGGGCAATGGAAAGTCGGATTTACGCCGAAGACCCGTATCGCGGTTTCCTGCCCTCCACCGGTCGGCTGTCGCGTTATCGCCCGCCCGTTGAGCAAGTGGTTGATGGCATTACGGTGCGAAACGATACCGGCGTGTATGAGGGCGGCGAGATTTCGCTGTTCTATGACCCGATGATTGCCAAGCTGGTGACGCATGGCCCCGACCGCCTTGCCGCGATTGATGCGATGGGCGACGCGCTGGATAATTTCCGCATTGACGGTATCCGCCACAATATTGATTTTTGTGGTGCGATTATGCAGCACGCGCGTTTTCGCAATGGGGCGCTGACCACGGCCTTTATTGACGAAGAATATCCTGACGGATTTGAGGGCGCGCCGATGGATAGCGCGCGCATTGAAGAGCTGGCCGTTATCGGTTTCACCATGTCGCAAATGACGCAAATGCGCGCGACGGAAGGCTCGCAAGTGCTGGCCGGTCATCAGTTTACGCCCGATGTCGAGCAGGCCGTGCAAATTGACGACCTTGTTTTCACCGCCAGCAAGTCCGCGCAAGGCGTTGTGCTAAACGGCGTTGATATTGAGGTTGAGAGCGAATGGTTGCCGGGCGATTTATTCTTCTTCGGCGCGGTTAACGGCAAGCCGATAAGTCTGGTGGTTGACCGCCACTCGGAAGGCTACACGCTGACCGGTCGCGGTGCGGCGGTTAAGGTTTCAGTGCGCCGTTTGGTGGCACAAGAGGCGATGGCTTACATGCCGGAGAAAACCGACGGCACGAGCGACAAGGAATTGGTTTGCCCCATGCCCGGGGTTGTTGTTTCCGTCGCCGTGGAAGAGGGCCAATCGGTGAAAGCCGGAGAGCCTTTGGCGGTTGTCGAAGCCATGAAAATGGAAAATATCCTGCGCGCCGAAAAGGACCTGACGGTCATAAAAGTGCTGTGCGCGGCAGGCGACAAACTGGCTGTTGACGAGGTTATGGTTGAGTTTGAGTAGGCAAGGTAAACGCCGCCTCGAAATTCTCTATCAGTGCTTTGTCCAGTTCTGCCATGCTGACCGGATAGCCTAAATCAACCATGCTGGTGACGCTTTGGTCGCTAATGCCGCATGGCACAATGCCGCCAAAATGCTCAAGCTCCGGCTCGACATTAATTGAAATGCCATGAAAGCTGACCCAGCGGCGAATACGCAGGCCAATGGCCGCGATTTTGTCTTCCCGCTCATCGCCCTTATCGGGGCGCGGCACCCAAACACCAACGCGCCCTTCAGTGATGTGAGCGTGAATGTTAAAATCATCAAGCGTTTGAATAACCCAGTTTTCGGCCTGCTGCACAAAGCGGCGCACATCGCGCCCGCGCTTGCGTAAATCCAGCATCAGATAAACCACACGCTGACCGGGGCCGTGATAGGTATATTCACCGCCGCGCTTGGTCTCATAAACGGGAAAGCGGTCTGATTGCAGCAAATCATCAGGATTGGCGCTGGTGCCCGCCGTATATAGCGGCGGATGCTCGAGAAACCACAAACATTCCGGCGCTTTATCGGCGACAATATCGGCGACACGCTGCTCCATAAAGGCAATGGCATCGGGATAGGCGATCGGCGTATCGCTGAAAATCAATTCGGGCATTCGGCTCATACGCTAGTCTTATCACTGAACGGCACATTCAATAAAACAAAATGAAACGTAGAATAATATTAATCACATAAAAATATTGATAAATAGACACGAATGTCCCATATAGGGTGTAAGGAGACAGATATGCTGCCTATCATTCTTGATGTGAGCGAATTGACGATTGCCATTGTCGGCAGTGGTCCGCAAGCACGTCGCCGCTTGCAAATGGCTGATGCGGCGGGGGCTGAGTTTGTGCGCGTCTATGCGGCAGATGCCGAAGATGAGATGCGCGAGCTGGCGGGTGACCGCTTGATTGAAAGCTGGCCGAGCCAAGACGATCTGTCTGCCTGCCATATTGTTTATATCGCCAATGTTGATGATGCGCTGCAAGAGCGTTTCACGGCGGAGGCGCGGGCCGTTAAAACATTGGTCAATGTCGAGGACGTCAAACCGCTTTGCGATTTTCATGTGCCGGCCATTGTGCGCCGTGGCGACTTGCTGTTGACCGCATCGACGGGCGGCAAGTCACCCGGTTTGGCGCGGCGTCTTAAAGCCAAATTGGAAGAGCAATATCCGGAAAGCTGGGATGCGCGGCTGAATGAATTGTCAGATTTACGCGATGGCTGGCGCGATGAAGGGGCTGATTTCAAAACCCTTATTGACCGCAGCAATCAGGTGATTGACGAGAAAGGGTGGCTGGCATGAGCAATCTGGCTGTTTTCGAAAATACCGCGCCTGCATTAGCCGATTTGAACGCGGTTTACGAGACCATGAGCGCGCAAGAGATTTTGCGCCATGCGATTGAAGAGCAATTTGTCGATCGCATTTCCATTGTGTCTTCCTTCGGTGCGGAGTCGGTTATTTTGCTGCATATGATTGCCGAGATTGACCCGACCGTGCCGGTTATCATGCTCAATACCGGCAAGCTGTTTGGCGAGACATTGCGCTATCGTGACCGCCTGCAAGAGCGGCTTGGCCTGATGGATGTGCGCGCCGTATCGCCTGATCCGCGTGAATTGGCTGCCGAAGATGCTAAAGGCGGGCTGTGGCAACGCGATACTGATGCGTGTTGCGACCTTCGCAAAGTGCGCCCGCAGGCGCGCGCCATTGCGCCCTTTGATGCGCTGATTACCGGCCGCAAGCGGTTTCAGACCGGCACGCGCGCGCAAATGCACATTATCGAGAAAGACACTGATGGCCGCTATAAAATCAATCCGCTGGCCAATTGGGACCTCGACCAACTGAAAGCCTATATTGAAGAGCATAATCTGCCGCGTCATCCGCTGGTCAAGGACGGCTATCTGTCGATTGGCTGCATGCCCTGCACCAATCGGGTAGATGAGGGCGGCGATTACCGCTCCGGTCGCTGGGCCGATAGCGATAAAGACGAATGTGGCATTCACCTGAATATTGATGGCGACGGCATTTAGATGCGTTAGTCGCTTGTTACGGCGCGAATATTTTGCTAGCTAACAGCTCTACCGACTATCCGGTTATCGCGTGCGGCCGTGGCGGAATTGGTAGACGCGCAGCGTTGAGGTCGCTGTGGGGTAACACCCGTGGAAGTTCGAGTCTTCTCGGTCGCACCATTATTTCTCAGGCCCTTAGTTAAGCCTTTGTAATTGAAGCAAAAAAAGCTTTTAGATTATAAGGGGTTGACCACATGGTAGACCAGTCACCGTCCTACTTATTCACCAAGCGAGATGTCTATTACTACTCTCGCCGCATACCTCCCAATATGTGGGCCATCTATGGCAAAAAACGTCTCGTTGTCTCCTTGGGGACGAAGTCTCTAAACGAAGGCTTGAGCCTGTCACACGCCCTGACAGTTAAGCTCAATACACTTTGGGAGGAAGATACAGCCATTCCAAATAGTTTGGATGTTTTGGTCGCAAAGGTTGAGCCGAGAAAGCGTGAACCAAGGCTATCAGAGGCGCGAGACTGCTATTTGAGGATAAGGGGTGCAGGCAAGCCCGAAACATTTGAGCGTGCTGCTATTCGCAATATAGACGCTGTTATCAGCCTTGTTGGGGACCTGAAACTCACTAACTACACAACGCTCGAGGCACGAAAAGTAAGAGATACACTTCTATCGAGGGGACTTACGGTTCTATCGGTGCGCCGCATGTTTGCCACGATAAATGCTGTCTTTAACTTTGCTATAGGCGAATTTGGCCTAGACATGAAGACCCCATTTGCGCTGGTCCAGATGCCGCAAGCGACCCGCAAGAAACGCCCGCCAATTCCAATAGAGACTATTCAGAGGATACAAAGTGCCTGTTTTGAAACTGACGATGATTTGCGGTGGCTGGTATCCCTCATCAGCGACACAGGCATGCGGCTCTCAGAAGCTGCGGGCTTGGCCATAGAGGACATCTGCTTAGACCATCAGGTTCCACATATCAATCTGCGTCCACATCCCTGGCGGAGGTTAAAGACACAACAAAGCGAGAGACAAATACCCCTGGTTGGCGCTGCTCAATGGGCGGCGCAAAGGCTGGTTGAAGAAAAAGAGAGTCAGTGGTGTTTCCCAAGGTATACAAATGCAGAAGGTTGCAATGGAAACTCGGCAAGTGCCGCGCTTAACAAATGGCTTAAGGCTAATTTTAGCAGTGAGGCTGTTGTCCACGGCTTTAGGCATTCCTTCAGGGACAGACTGCGAGCGGTTGACTGTCAAACTGAGATGATTGACCAGCTGGGTGGATGGTCTCCCCATAACGTAGGCGGGCAATATGGGGCAGGTTTTGAGTTAGAGAAGAAGGTGATTTACTTGAGAGCTATCGCAATCTCTTCTGCACCTGCAATATCGCTTTCCTAAAATCCAAATTAAAATTTGGTTTCTCAGCCATCGGTTCCACAACCCTCTATCAAGAGAAAACCGATCGGTAGCTTCCACATACTGGGTTGATTTGTCCTGACAGTCCATGCAAAAGACGGGTATAAAATATTAAATTTAGAGAATCTGGTTATGAAAAAAACGGCTACTTTGTGTTCAGCGTTAATCTTGATTTTTTGTTCGGCAGCGAAAGCAGAGTTTCGGGGGGCGTTTGGGGTAAGCGCTCTTGAGACTTTGTTCGGATTAACCGCCTACCGAGCGGAAATTGCTTTACCTTTTAATCTCTCGTTATATGGCGAGTATGATAAGGGCGAAGCAGATTTAAAAATTGTCGAGTTAGATTATGAACATGAATATGTCGGCCTTAGGTTGTATTTGCTGCCCTGGAAAGACCATGAGGGTATTTACATCGCTGCGGGCGAGTCAGATTTAACGGGGACCGTGGACGATAATGATGTAACAGGCGAGGGCGATGCGCTGGAGTTTGGTTATACGGGAAGATGGGGTATATTTTATGCTTCTTCAGGAATAAGGCACACTCGGTCTGACGGTGAGAAGTTTTTTACTTACCCAACATCGATAGGCATTAGTATCGGGTTTTAGGTTATTTCAGTCCGCTCTGCACCTGCTCTAACGCATCTGTGACAGTTTCCATCCGACAATCGAGAACCTAAGTAGAAAAAAATCTCAAATAGCAAGTTTCTTGGGTTCAGTTGGGTGTCTGGAACGACTATCTTTCTCTCGTAGAAATTTTGAGGAGAAAAAGATGTTTCGTATTTTCACATTTTTAGCGGCGTTAATTATGGCGCCACAGATTGCAGCAGCTCAAGCTGTTTGGGCAAATTATTCGTTCAACGTAAAGCCTGGGGCAGAGGCAAAAATTGAGCAGGCAATAAGAGCCTATTTCACAGATAATAAAAACTTCACAGGGAAAGTGTTTTTCAACCGCCAAGTCATCAATGGCGCTAATCCAGCTACCCACAATATAGCTATTGTGCAGCCTAGCATGAGCGCTTGGGAAAAAGGTGTGACACGAAGCCGAGGCGATGCGAAGTTCGCTGTTCTTGCTCAAACACTTGCTCAAAATGCTGTTAACGTGGATGAGAGCGTGCTTACTCATGTGAAAGGCTACGGCGAAGCAAAAGGTGAGGGCGCCAAGTTCATGACTTTTGCTTTATCGGTTTCTAATCCAGCGCGCCTTATTCAGGCATTTGACAAAAACTTCTCGAAAGCTGGTTCGTGGACCAATCGAGGCCCCTTGGATATATTTGCGGTTACAGCAGGCGGCGCCCCTGGTATTTCGCATATTGTTGTTGTGGCCACAGAGGACTTCTCCACTTTCCAAGAATACTTGCGTTCTGAGAATTACCTAACAATGCGAAAAGACTTGGACCGTGTTCGCAAAATACAGGGCATCGGGATGGTTGAAAACATCGTGTTCCAAGGCCCGTTTGATATTAATACTCTGAGATAGCATTCAATTACTCATGAAGGGAATGATGCTCAATGGGCGTCATTCCCTTTTTCATTCGTTTAAATGCAATCTATTCTGCACCTGCTCTAACGCATCCCTGAAATCAGCATTCGTATTCTGTATCTCGACTTTCGGCTTGCCAAAGCCCCTATCAAGCAAAGCCTGAGCTGCCGTGCCACGCACTCTGTCGTCTCTAGCGTTACGCATAAGGTCCA
Organism: Phyllobacteriaceae bacterium Water-Bin73; assembly: GCA_900197605.1. Taxonomy (GTDB): domain Bacteria; phylum Pseudomonadota; class Alphaproteobacteria; order RS24; family RS24; genus UBA8337. The sequence goes on along the minus strand of FZLQ01000051.1, from coordinate 2,614 downwards.
CCAGTGTCTCAATAGCTTCAGTCGAATAGCTGCGAGCAAGAGCAGAAATATTGTGCTCATCTTTAGGTCTGCCGCCAGCGTTACCGCTATAGCCCTTTAAAAAACGTCCTGATTTATCGCGCATCGTGTATTGCCTCTGAATTGAGGTTCAGTTTACGCTAATTTGCATGGAGGCGACATAAATGAGACAGAATTCATCTGATGCTATTGAGTTTTCTTGGAAGCAGTTCTGGGTCAGCTTACTTTATGAGAACTTACCGCCTGTTATTTTCTCACCTTTTGCCGCTCTTTTGGTTGAGCGCTCCTTTACCCGCGCTTGGAATGTTTGCCAGAACCGCAATTTGTTGATTACACCATCCCATAACAACCCCCTTTATTTTGTTCTCTTCTCTTGGCTAGTAACCTATCCCGCTTCTTGGTTGATTACATGCGGACTACTGATTGTGATGACATCTGACACAGCACCAGGGGGGGCAATTGACGAATTACAAATGCTATTTGCATATTCTCTTTTATTTACGCGAAGGCTAATAATTGCAGTTAAGTATGGCTATTTCAGCAATGACGAATACGCTTCACTAGCCAAGCCTCCTGGCTGGGATTTCGAAAACAACCAACGGAAGTTGATTGCTCAGGGATGGAGTCGCCCGACTGAGTTCAAAGGCCTCATCAGTTATGAGTTAGAAGAGACAATCGGTTCCCAAGGCGTGAATCTCAAAGCTATGCAAATCGAGAGTGGAGATGGAAAAAGCCTCGGCCTGTTCGCGGTTGCGCGGGCCATCATTCATCAGGCCTATGCAGCCCCGCCACCTCGCTGGTTTAATCTACTTACCTTTGCTTCGGTATTAATCATTGTAGGTTCGCTTGCTTACTTTCGTTCAATTAATGGCATCCCCTTTTGGAGTGATGGCTGGCAGCAAAATATCGTCACGTTGGCCATTTTCGGCGGAGTGATTTCTAGCATGGGGCTAATGGGTTTCGGCTTGTTATGCGCTCACGATTTTCGCCGCCGCGTACGGGCAGGTGAGTTATTTCACCAAGCACTTTTACCTCCTGGCCTCGAAATATCTATGCCCGAAGGCGGAGTTGAACGTGTTTTTTTCGACAAACATTCACCCAATTGCGTAAACGGCTGGGTACAGTCGCGAAACGTTGTTCGTGGTTTTGGCGAACGTTTCTATCGACGGGTGCAAAGTTACACATCTATTTTGATTGCCTATTCGGTGCTTTGCGTTGGCGTATTGAACTTTATGATGTGGACCCAAGTTCCTCATCAATCAGCTACTGCCGTGACTATTGCTGCTACGGTATTCGTCATTTCTCTAATAGGCAGCTATGCAATGTATGGCGCTACTCGCTTACAGCATAGCAGCTATCTGCAGCGCGCATCTTTGCAACGTGAACTGCTTTTATTGGAGGTGGAAATTGGTGTCCTATCCCAACAAGATAGGTCGACCGACGATTTGCACCGCTTAGGCACAGCTAAAACTCTGCTGCAGCAGGTTGATGAAAACGTAAACTACGAAGAACTTGTTTTTCGTCCTACCTCAATATTAGGATATCGAGCCGAGAGCGGTTTGATTGGCTCAGTTCTGGGGATTGTTATTACTGGCGGGCTTTTGGTGCTTCAAGGGTTCGCAAGCATGGGCATAACTTATAACGCGTCAGGTTGGTTTTGGCCTTAAGCATGCTGACCAGCATCTCGCTTCTATTTGCGGCTCCTGCTTGCGCTAAAGATTCAGATGCCAATTGTGATTTTTAATCTGTCGGTTACTGAACAATCATGGCAGCCGCTGATAATAGGGTTGTTTGCCTGTGCTCTTTTCGGTCCACTCTACTTCATGCCTCAAGTTCGAATTTTCAGGGAACGTGGATTCAAAAATATTTTTCCCGTTAACCTCTAATTTAAATTGAAATGCGACGTTTTTTGTTTAACGCTAAAGTTTGAAAATTAGGAGGTGAATTATGGCTTGTATCGTTAACTTAACCGTCTCAGTGAAACCCGAATTGCGCGCCGAATTTTTGCATGAAATGTCCCTCATTTTGCCAGGCACGAAATCTTTTAGCGGCTGTCATTTTGTTTATCTCAGTGAGAACGACGATAGCGACATGATTGAAGCCGTTTCAAAATGGGATAGTCGCTCAGCCTATGAAACGTATCTTGCCTGGCGTCAGGAGAGCGGTTTTCTTGGAAGCCTGGCAGATAAATATTTTAATGGTGAGCCAAGTTGGAAATACATGCCCGTCCTCATGGATTTCAACAAATAAAAGTTTGTTTGCTTAAAATGTATGCGAAAAAACTTCTTAAAAATGTCGTCTTTTAACCGAAGCGACTGAGATTTTCTCGAATGTGCTAAACCTGACGAACTTCCAATATGACCCGCACACTGACCATCATCACGCTTCTGTTTGCGACGCCTGCATGGGCTGGTCAAACGAATGTAAATTTTCAGGCGCTTCAATTTCTTGGAGAGGTGGCCTTGGGCCTGTTGGGTTTCTCCGCGATTCTAATTGGCTTGGCGAGAGTTGATGATGGTGGTTTTAGTCCGCCTGACCAATTTCGTGTTAAACTCCTTCTCTACACGCGGTTAGGGGCTTTGCTCGTTTCTGTCTT
>FZLQ01000075.1 GCA_900197605.1 Phyllobacteriaceae bacterium Water-Bin73 | reverse complement strand
CGTTCAAGCACCATCTCTTCCAGTAATGTGGGCGGTTTTTCTTCTCCGCCGGTCAGGCGACCGAGCGCCTCTTTGGAAAATCTGCCCGTGCCCTCTTCGCCAGTCAGCACTTCCTCATCAGTCGCCATGATGCGTCGAATGGCACCGATAATTTCGTCCGTATTATCGTCATCAGCGAGCGTTGGTTCGTCCATAACTGCCTCCGCTTTCAAAAAGCTCTTAAACGCCAACAGCCCAAAACCTTATGGGAACGCGACACAGTTTACGGGGGAATTATTTGCTTACGGTTATTTTGTATTCTTAATTTTCGCCGGTTTGACCCGCAATCTTTTGGCGGTCAGATGACCGGTTGTGGCAAGTAAATTGTACGCCGCAACATACTGATTGCGCTCGGCCTGCACCAAACCGACACGGGCATCGAGCAGGCTTTGCTCGGCATTCAGTACATCTAAATTAGTGCGTGTGCCGAGTGTGTTTTCCTGCTTCACCCCGTCCAATGCCAATTGAGAGGCGTTGATTTGCTCGGTGGTCGCCTCAATCGCGGCTTTGGTCGCTTGCACATTATTCCACGCCACAATCACTTCGCGCTCAACCGTGTTCGAAGCCACATGGACATTTTGCTTCAGCGCATTGCTGAGATCTTGCGACGCGGCAATGGCGGCGATGGATTTACCGCCGAGAAAGAGTGGCACGGAAAGCCTGACTTCCACCCGCGTGACCTCAGACTCCGAACCGACTAACAGGCTGGTCGGGTCTTCATTGCGGCTATACGTGCCGGTGAGATTGACCGAAGGCAGAACCGAGCCGACAGTGCTGTAGCTGGTGAATTTACCGCTACGCGACATTTCTTGCGCGTTCTTCAAGTCGGGGTTTTCGCGCCGTGCCGTTTGAATGGCCTTGTCGAGAGAGCGCGGCAGACGTGGCAATTTTTTGGGTTTATCAAGCGTCTCAGGCGCGACGCCAACCAATTCACGATAGACCGCTTCCGCACCACGCAGAGAGGCTTGCGCCCCCAGCATGGCAGATCGGGCACCGGCCACGGCGGCGCGCGATTGCGCGACATCAGTGCGCGTCACCACGCCAACCGAGAAGCGGTCTTGCACGGCTTCCAACTGCTTTTTCAGCACATTCAGATTTTTCTCGCGCAATTCAAAAACCGACCGCGCTTGCAATACATCGAGATGCGCCGCAATTGCGCCGAGCAGAATTTGTTGCTCCGTGCTTTTCAGCTTGGCTTGCTCCGCCTTCACCTCAGCGCGCTTACTGCGAAAGGCGTTGAGGTTTTTACCGCTGGCGAAGAGCTCTTGGGTTAACTGCACGCCATAGCTGTCCATATTATAATCGCTGCTAAACGCTGAATTATAAACACCGGCATTGCTTTTCGTATTGGTGTCATTATGGGTTTCAGTGGCGAAAGCCCTGACCTGCGGCAGCATGTCGGAGAGCGTAACGAATTGCTCTTTATAGCGCGCCTCATAGGTTGAACCGGCAGCGGCCAAAGCCGGATTGCGTGACAATGTCTGCGCCAATGTTTCTTCCAATGAGGCGGCGAATGCACCGCTCATCAAACTGCCTGATATGCAGGCTATCAACGAAACACTCGCGATTGCTGTTTTTATTGTTTTCATAAAACTATCCCGCCCGATTCTGTTAAGCCTATCAAGCTGTGCCTAAAATTCAAACTCCGGCACAGGATCGAAAACAGCCAAGTCCGGTGCTGCATTATCAAACGCAATATGCGCCGACAATCTGTCACCAATAAGGCGATAAATATGCGCTTTCTGCGTTCCGTCAACTTTCTGTACGCAAACAAGTCGGCCATTCTCGGCCAATTGCCCCAGCAATTCCTCTGGATTTGTCGCCAAACAGCCATTGATAAAAATAACGTCAAACGGCCCTTGCTTGGCTTGGCCTTGCGTTAACGGCCCGCAAACGGCGACGGCATTATCGACACCCAAATCTTGCCAGATATTTCCGGCCTTTTCATTAAACGCTTCGTCATCTTCAAGCGCAATGACAGTGGACGCCAAACCGGCCAATACGGCAGCGGAATATCCGGTGCCACCGGCAATATCCAAGACGACATCATCTTGCTGAATATCAGCCAGCTCAATCAACAGAGCCAAAGCCGTCGGCGTCAACATGGTGCGCTCGGCATCAGCCGCCGAACATTGAAGCTGCAAATCGGCATAGGCCAAATCACGCGATGTGCCGGTGATGAAAGCCTCACGCGGCACACTGCTCATTTGGCGGGTCACGCGATAATCGCGAATACCGCCCGGCTTGAGCTGACATTCAACCATGTTGAAACGGTTTTCCGTGGTTGCATCTTCATTCATTTGAATTGCGGCCATGATATTTCCTGTGATGGCAATAAGCTTGCCTTTGTATAAGACGCGCCGGGTTTTTTGACAATAAGAACGGATTGGAAAAACAGGTTGCGCTGTCAGATAGGGCATTTATAAACGGGCAACCACAAAGATTGCTTCGGCAATGCGCGACGGCCACGTGGCGGAGTGGTGACGCAGCGGCCTGCAAAGCCGTGTACCCCGGTTCGATTCCGGGCGTGGCCTCCAGACTTTATCAGTCTGACGGTTTTTCATCTTGGCGAGTGCGGCAAGCTCTGTTATATCGGCAGTCTCGACAGAGTATTCCTCGGTAGCTCAGTGGTAGAGCAGTTGGCTGTTAACCAATTGGTCGCTGGTTCGAATCCGGCCCGAGGAGCCACTCTCTCTCCCCTTCCCGTCTATATTCATCACAGAAAAGCCACGTTGCCGATTTACGCCAGAGCGCTGATATTCTGCGCGTTTAACTGGCGGATAATCCAAAATGCCTTAGCTTGCGTAAAATATAGTAAATATGGGAGTGAGACGTGTCACAGCACATCATCGTGTGGTTTCGTCAGGATTTACGCTTGAACGACAATCCGGCGCTTGAAAGCGCCTTAAACAGCAAAGCCGCTGTTATTCCCGTTTACATAAATGACAATAAATGTGGCCGCCAAGCCGGTGCTATGGGTGTTTGGTGGCGCGATGCCTCGCTGGCCAAGCTCGACCAGGCCTTGCGGGCGCGCGGCAGCAGGCTGATATATCGCGACGGCAAAGCCGAAGATGTGCTGCCCGCTTTGGCCGCAGGGGTGAACGCATCAGCCGTGATGTGGAACCGCCAATATGAAGCCGATATCATCGCCCGCGACACCGACATTAAAGCCAGACTAAAAGATAAGGGGCTGGAAGCCGAGAGCTTTAACGGCAGCTTGTTGTTTGAGCCGTGGGAAGTGACGTCGAAATCAACCGGCGGGCCATTCAAAGTCTTCACGCCATTTTGGCGCGCCTGCCGGGTACTTGGCATTAAGCGCGGATTATGGAATGTGCCCGACACCATCGCCGCGCCGGAAAGCTGGCCGCAAAGCGATGCCCTTCCCCAAGCCGCGCCGCTGGTGCATATGGACAGGCTTGATGAATGGCAGCCCGGCGAAGATGGCGCGCGCGCCGCGCTTGAGTTATTTCTGACGCAGAACATTTCCGGCTATGCCGACCGACGTAATTTGCCGTCTGAACCTGCCACCTCGCGGCTTAGTCCGCATTTGCGCTGGGGTGAAATCAGTCCGGCGCGCATAGTCGCCGAAACAGAGAACGCCAAAATTATTGGCGACGATGGCGATAAGTTTTTGTCGGAATTGGGCTGGCGGGAATTTTCTTATCAACTCCTCTATCACAATCCCAATCTGCCCGAGACATGCTTGCAGGAAAAATTCGAGGCGTTTCCCTGGCGCGACAGCGCTGATGATTTGGAAGCCTGGAAGCGCGGCGAAACCGGCTATCCGATTGTCGATGCCGGTATGCGCGAGCTTCGCAGAACCGGTTATATGCATAATCGCGTCCGCATGGTCGCAGCCTCATTTCTCATCAAACATTTGCTGATTGATTGGCGCGAAGGCGAGAAATGGTTTTGGGAGTGTCTGGTCGATGCCGACCCGGCCAATAACAGCGCAAGCTGGCAATGGGTGGCTGGCTGCGGCGCTGATGCCGCGCCCTATTTCCGAATCTTCAACCCGATATTGCAAGGGCCGAAATTCGATGCTGAAGGCATTTATACCAAAACCTATGTGCCTGAACTGAGCGCCCTATCAGGCAAAACCCTTTACGCCCCGTGGACTGCAAAAACCGACATGCTCGATAGTGGGCATATCGCGCTTGGCGACACATACCCCAACCCGATTGTTAACCATGAAGCCGCCCGCGCGCGGGCTTTAGAGAGCTTCAAGTCTCTGTAATTGTTTTAGGAGTAGAACATGAAAATTGCGATTATCGGCAGCGGCATATCTGGCAATGTAGCTGCGCATATTTTAGCCAAATCGCACGACGTGACGGTTTATGAAAAACGCGACCGCGCCGGTGGCCACAGCGCCACCAAAGATATTGATTACACGGGAAATGGCGACTGGATGAGTGTCGATACCGGCTTCATTGTTTATAATGACCACAATTATCCGGGGCTGGTAAAGCTGTTCAAGGAACTCAAAATCGAGACCGAAGAAAGCAATATGAGCTTCGGCTTTTCCGCCAATCGCGGGGCGTTTGAATGGTCGGGGCAATCCATCGCCTCGGTATTTGCGCAAAAGAGCAATTGGATAAATCCGCTTTTCTGGCTGATGCTTCGCGATATTTTCAAGTTCAACAAACAAGCGGCGCGCGACCATGAAAGCGGGCATTTAGGCGATATGAGCCTCGGCAAATGGCTGAAGCGCAATCGCCTGAGCGGGGTTTTCATCAATCGCTATTTGCTGCCCATGGGGGCCGCGATTTGGTCAACCCCTGCTGATGAAATTCTAAACTTTCCCGCCGCCAGTTTTCTGCAATTCTTTTACAATCACCGCTTGATTAACAAAGACCGCCCGCAATGGCGCACCGTCACCGGTGGTAGCCGCGAATATGTCAATAAAATCACGGCGGGTTTCAAAAACTGTCTGCGCCTCTCGGCTGAGGTTAAGCATATTAAACGCCATGCCAATGGTGTCGATGTGACCGCCAATGGCACGACCGAAACTTATGACCATATTGTGATGGCGGCGCACAGCAATCAGAGCCTCGCCATGCTAGGCGATGCGTCGCGCGATGAGACGGATATTTTATCCGCCGTGCGCTATCTGCCCAATGATGTCTATCTGCATCGCGATGAAAGCCTGATGCCGAAACGTCAGTCAGTTTGGTCGGCATGGAATTATATCAGCCGTGGCAAAAGCGGGCGCGATGCGGTGATGTCGGTCAGCTATTGGATGAACCGTTTGCAAAATCTCGATTACAGCAAGCCGCTATTTGTGACGCTCAACCCGCCTGTGCGCCCGACACCTGAAAAAACATTCGGCCATTATGTCTATGACCATCCGCAATTTGATGCGGCGGCGATGCGCGCGCAAAACGATTTACCGACCATTCAGGGTGTCAATCGAACTTGGTTTTGTGGCGCATGGTGCGGCTTCGGCTTTCATGAGGACGGGCTGCAATCGGCCTTGAAAATCTGCAAACAAATCGCGATGCTGAAAGACAGCGAAACGGAAGAATATCAAACAATTGAGAAGGCAGCGGCTGAATAATAATGGGTTCAAAGGAAAATGCGCTTTATCTCGGCGAGGTGCGCCATGCGCGGTACCGCCCGCGCACCCATCGTTTTACCTATCGGGTTTTCTCGGCCTTTCTGAATGTCGATGATATTGATCATGACCGCCTCAATTTGAAGCTTCTATCCATCGACAGGTTTAACCTTTTCAGCTTCCGACGGCGCGACCACGGCGCGAAAAAAGTCGGTGCCGAGGACGGCAAGCTGCGCCCGTTTATCGAGGGGCTGCTGGCTGAAGCCGGTTTGGCCGCGCCCGAACAAATTTACATTCTTTGCTATTTACGCATGTTCGGCTTCGCCTTTAATCCGCTCACTGTCTATTACTGCCGCAGCGCGGGTCGACTGACAGCGATGGTGTATGAAGTGCGCAACACATTTGGCGATGACCATATTTATGTGGTGCCGCTTAATGGCGCTAATGCCGATCGGCCTTTGCTGCATCATCGCGACAAGCTGATGCATGTGTCGCCTTTTATCGGCATGCAAGCGACCTATCATTTCTCCGCCGCCGTGCCGGACGATAATTTGCGTTTGGTCATTCGCGAGACGCAAGACAATCAACCGCTGTTAATCGCCAGCTTCGTCGGCCAACGCGAGACACTGACAGATGTCGCGCTTTTCAAGGCTTTCATCAAACATCCGTTAATGACGGTAAAGGTTTTGGTTGCAATCCATTTTGAAGCTGCCAAGCTATTTATGAAGGGTGTGCCTTTTATCAAACGCCCTCAACCGCCTCAGAGTCGGCACAGTATTTAGTGACCAGGAGGGAAGATGAGTAAGACGAAACCTGAACAGCGCATTGCTGACAGATTTACACCCAAGCGCACAGCGGCGCAGCGGATTTTGTTTTTCCTTTTACAGAATTTGAAGGGGGGCGAATTGCAAGTCGCCCTGCCAGATGGCGAGGTTGTGACCTTTGGTAAAAGCCCGGCTGATGGTGCGGCTGTTCTTAAAGTGCATGACAATGCGTTTTTCAACCGCACCTTGCGCCACGGCGCAATGGGTTTCGCAGAAAGCTATATGGACGGGCAATGGTCATCGCCGGACATCGCCAAGCTGCTGATATTATTTAATAATAATATGACCATGCTGCAAAAAAGCATTGGTAAAAACCGCCTGACGCAATGGCTCAATCGTATCATTCATATTTTGCGCCCGAATACGCGCGAAGGCGCGAAGCGCAATATTCATGCCCATTATGATTTGGGCAATGAGTTTTACGCGCTTTGGCTCGACGCCACCATGACCTATTCCTCGGCTCTGTTTCGCGACAGCCAGCAAACGCTGCGCGACGCACAAACCGAGAAATATCGCGCATTGGCGGCCAGCACCGATATCGGCCCTGATGACCATGTGCTTGAAATAGGCTGCGGCTGGGGCGGCTTTGCTGAATTTGCGGCGCGCGAGATTGGCTGCAAAGTGACCGGCATCACGATTTCAAACGAGCAATTGGTTTTTGCCCAAAACCGCATCGCCATGGCCGGATTATCCGACAAGGTTGATTTCCGGTTTTGCGATTATCGCGACCTTAAAGAGCAATTTGACCGCATCGTATCCATCGAAATGTTCGAGGCCGTCGGCGAAAGCTATTGGCCGACTTATTTTGAGCAAGTTCATAATTGCCTGAAACCGGGCGGCAAAGCCGGTTTGCAAATCATCACGATTTCAGAGCAACGTTTTGAGAGCTATCGCAAGAAAACCGATTTCATTCAGCGCTATATTTTTCCGGGCGGCATGCTGCCCTCGCCTGAGCGATTGGACCGCGAATTTGCATCAGCCGATCTCAGCCTGCTGGCGCGCGAAGATTTCGCGCATGACTATGCCCGCACTTTGGAAGAGTGGCGGCATCGCTTTTTAGATGTGTGGCCTGAAGTGAAGGCCTTAGGCTTTGACGAACGCTTCCGCAATATGTGGGAATATTATCTGGCTTATTGTGAGGCGGGTTTCTCAACCGACTCCATCGACGTTTCGCATTTTACCGTGACCCGCGATTAGCGGCTCATAAACCGACCGGCCAATTTCACATATGCTGCGCGCGGCAGCATATTCAGGACACGCAGCAAATAGGAAAAGCGGCGCGGGAATGAAATATGCGTCTTATTCTTGGCCAGCCCGTCGGCAATGCGTCGCGCCGCCTCATCGGCATTAATGATAAACGGCATGGGAAACCGGTTCACATCTGTGGCCGGTGTTTTAACGAAGCCGGGCGCGACCATTGACATATGAACGCCGCTCGGCTTCAAATCCATCGCCATCGACTCGCCCATATTGAACAAGGCGGCTTTTGACGCGCCATAAGCGGCAGAAGTGACCAGCCCACCATAACCGGCAACCGACGAAACAAGCGAGATATGCCCTTCCCCGCGCGCCACCATGAGCGGCACTAAAGCGGCAAGGCCGTTCACCGTGCCGTTCAGATTAACCTCAAACGTGCGGTCAAACAGGGTCGCATCAAACTCAGGT
>FZLQ01000073.1 GCA_900197605.1 Phyllobacteriaceae bacterium Water-Bin73 | reverse complement strand
GCTTTGGTGTCGCTGAGTTCCAAAAAGTCGGTGACTTGATTGCCCGTGTGCTTGATGCCGTGGCGGCCAATGGCGGCGACGCAGTGCCCGAAGAAGAAGCGGCGGTGCGGGCTGAAGTCGAAGCGCTATGCGCGCGTTTTCCGATTTACTAGAGCCTTATTATGCGCTGTCCCTACTGTATGAACGCCGATACGCAGGTTAAGGACAGCCGTCCAACCGAAGATAATACGGTTATCCGTCGTCGTCGTGTCTGCGCCGATTGCGGGGGGCGTTTTACGACCTTTGAGCGTATTCAATTACGCGAGCTGACCATTGTTAAAAATACCGGCCGCAAAGTGCCGTTTGAGCGCGATAAGCTCATGCGTTCTGTGCAAGTCGCTCTGCGAAAACGCCCCGTTGAGCCGGAGCGAATTGAACGTATGGTATCCGGGATTGTGCGTCGTCTTGAGAATTTGGGCGAGTCCGAAATTCCCGCCAAAATGGTTGGTGAATTGGTGATGGAAGGGCTTTATGCGCTCGATCAGGTGGCTTATGTGCGGTTTGCTTCGGTCTATCGAAACTTCCGCGAAGCCAAAGATTTTGAAGAATTCCTCGGGGAAATGAGCGGTCAGCCCGACCCATAGCCGCCAAACCCTCGACAGGCTGTTAGGCCGAAAGGGATAAGCGGTGACCCAGCAGGTTCACACAACCGATGAGGATTATATGCGTCAAGCGCTTGCGCTTGGCCGTTTCGGCTTGGGCAATACCGCGCCCAATCCGGCTGTCGGTTGTGTGCTGGTGAAAGATGCGCGGATTATCGGCAGCGGCTTTACCCAAAAATCGGGTCGCCCACATGCCGAGGCTATGGCGCTCGATGAAGCCGGTAAGGACGCGCAAGGCGCGACGGCTTATGTGACGCTTGAGCCCTGCGCGCATACCGGACAAACGCCGCCCTGCGCTGCATCGCTGAAAAAAGCGGGCGTGGCGCGGGTGGTCTATGCGATTGATGACCCCGACCCGCGCGTCAATGGCGGCGGCGCGGCCATGTTGCGCGATGCCGGTATTGAGGTTGAGCGCGGCTTGCTGGCCTCGGAAGCGCGGCGCGACCAGCTTGGTTTCTTGCTGAGCAAAACCGACAACCGCCCGATGGTGACATTGAAATTGGCCGTCAGTGCCAATGGTTTTATGCGAACTCCGGAAGGTGAAGCGCCATGGATTACCGGCGCTTTGGCGCGCAATATGGGGCATTTACTACGCGCCCGACACGACGCGATTATGACCGGCAGCGGCACGCTTAAGGCAGACGACCCGTCGCTCGATTGCCGCCTGCCCGGACTGGCTGATGCCTCGCCCGTGCCGGTGGTGATGACAAATGGTGATTTGCCGACCAATCGAAAATTGGCGCAGCGCGAAAACCTGATTGTCACCAATGCCGCGCCGCGTGATGTGCTGGCCGATTTGGCGGCGCGTGGCATCACCCGCGTCTTGCTGGAATCCGGCCCGACACTGGCGGCGGCATTTTTGGCTGATGATGTGGTTGATGAGCTGGCGCTGTTCACCGCGCCGCATGAGGTGGCCATGAGCGGCGAAAGTGATATATCCCAAATGCAGTTGGATTTGGCGCGCTTCAGCGAAACCCATGCGGCGATGCTGGGGCCTGACAGTTATGTGCATTATTGCCGCGAAAGGAAAAATTGATGTTCACCGGAATTATCACCGATATCGGCACCATTGCGAAAGTGACGCAAGCCGGCGATACCCGCTTCGATGTGTTGACCTCTTATGACACGGACACGATTGATATGGGCGCGTCGATTGCCCATTCGGGGGTCTGCCTGACGGTTATCGAAAAGGGCAAGGGCGCTGATGGCGATTGGTTTGCCGTTGAAGCCTCGAAGGAAACCCTCGACGTGACCTCGGCGGGTAATTGGCAAGAAGGCACGAAGCTCAACCTCGAGCGCGCCTTGAAAATGGGCGACGAACTTGGCGGGCATATTGTGTCGGGCCATGTTGACGGGCTGGCCGAGATTGTTTCCATCACACCCGAAGGCGACAGCCAGCGTTACATATTCAAAACCACCGCCGCGCTGATGCCGTTTATCGCGCCAAAAGGGTCGGTGACATTGGACGGCACATCGCTGACCGTCAATGAAGTTGCCAATGACGCAGAGGGTCTGACCTTTGGTGTTAATTTAATTCCGCACACGCAAGACGTCACCACATGGGGATTGTCGAAGCCGGGCGATATCATCAATCTGGAGATTGATGTTTTGGCACGCTATGTCGCGCGCCTAAAACAAGCAGAAGACGAATTGGGAGACGCATCATGAGCGAATTCAGCCAGTATATTTCCACAGCTGAAGAGATTATCGAGGATACGCGCAACGGCAAAATGATTGTGCTGGTTGACGCTGAAGACCGCGAGAATGAGGGCGACTTGATTATCCCCGCGCAAATGGCGACGCCGGACGCGATTAACTTTATGGCGAAATTCGGCCGTGGCCTGATTTGCCTGACCTTGATGAAAGACCGCGCCGACCAGCTTGGCCTTGAATTAATGTCGCAAAATAATCGGTCGCGTCATCAGACCGCGTTTACGGTATCAATTGAAGCGCGTGAGGGCATCTCGACCGGCATTTCGGCGCATGACCGCTCCAAAACCGTATCGGTGGCCATCGACCCGACCAAAAGCATGCAAGATATTGTGTCGCCGGGCCATGTGTTTCCGCTGGTTGCGCGCGATGGCGGCGTGCTGATGCGGGCCGGACATACTGAGGCCTCGGTTGATATTGCGCGCCTTGCCGGACTTTATCCGGCCGGTGTGATTTGTGAGATTATGAATGATGACGGCACGATGGCGCGCCTACCTGACCTTGTGCAATTCGCGCAAATTCATGGGTTAAAGCTCGGCACGATTGCCGATTTGATTGCCTATCGCCGCCGCAATGACACGCTGGTTCAGCAGATTCATCAAGACCGCTTCAAGCTCGCCAATGGCAGTGAAATGAAAGCTCATATTTATCTCAACACCATCGCCAATGAAGAGCATATCGCGTTGGTGAAGGGTGATATTTCGGGGTCGGAGCCGGTGCTGACCCGCTTCCATGCGGAAAATCTGGTGGCTGATATTGCCGGCAGCGGCATGCCCCGCGCCGGTGTGTTTCAGCAAGCGCTGGAGAAAATCGACGAAGAAGGGCGCGGGGTTTTGGTGATTATTCGCAATACCTCGCCAACGCCGTTTACCGATAGCCTTAATCCGCAGCCGACCGGCGACCCGATGCCGACTCGTCTGCTCGATTATGGTATTGGCGCACAAATTGTTGCCGATTTGGGCTTACGCGAGATTGAGTTGCTGTCCGATACGCCGCGCACGGTTGTCGCGCTTGAGGGCTATGATTTGAAAATTGTCGGGCAGCGTCCGATAAATGGCAACAAATAGGAGCCGAGAGTGAGAAAGAAAGTTCTGATTGTCGAAGCCCGCTTTTATGAAGATATGGCCGACGCTTTGGCCGAAGGCGCAGCCGCCGTTCTCGATGCTGCCGGTGTCGCCTATGAGCGCGTGTCAGTGCCCGGCGTTTTGGAAGTGCCGGTGGCGATTAAATATGCCGCCGACAGCAATGCCTATGATGGCTATGTCGCGCTGGGCGTGGTTATTCGCGGCGAGACAACCCATTATGAGATTGTCTGCAATGAGAGCGCCCGCGCTTTGATGGAGCTTGGCATTAAAGACCAATTGCCTATCGGCAACGGCATTCAAACGGTTGAGAACAGTGACCAAGCCTGGGCGCGCTGCAAAATGTCTGAGAAAGACAAGGGTGGCGGCGCGGCAAAAGCGACGCTTGCATTGATGGGCTTGCGCGATAGCTGGTCTTAGGGGTAAACCCCTCTCATGAGTGCTGATACTTACGACGCCCGTTCATCGGCTCGCCTGCTGGCTGTGCAAGCGCTTTATCAAATGGATATTGCGCGCACACCGCTGGAAGTCATTATTCGCGAGTTTGGTGAGCATCGCTTGGAAGCCAAGCTGGACGATATTGAATTGCCCGCTGCCGATGGCGACCATTTTGAAATGGTGCTGCGCGGCGTGGTCGATAATCAAACCCATATTGACCGCATCATTGATGGCAAGCTGGCCGAGAACTGGCGCTTGGCGCGGCTCGACAGCACATTGCGTGCGATTTTGCGCTGCGGTGTTTTGGAATTGACCGAAGCCCCGCAAGTGCCGCCGAAAGTTGTGGTGTCGCAATACTCCGACATCGCCCATGCGTTTTTCGATGGGGCGGAAGGCGGCATGGCCAATGCGCTTTTGGATAATGTCGCGCGCGCACTTTCTGATAATTCCGGCGACGGGACTGCGGCGTAAGTCATGACCGGTGACACGCAGCTTGATGAGTTTGGCTTAATCGCTGAACTTCTTGCGCCGTTGGCCGACAATAAAGCCGCCGCGCGTCTCAGCGATGATGCGGCGCAGGTCGCGGTTCCCGATGGCCAAGCGCTTGTCATCAGCACGGATATGTTGGTCGCCAATGTGCATTTCCCCGCTAATGCCGATGCGGCACTGGTCGCCAATCGCCTGATGGCTTGCAATATCTCCGATCTCGCGGCGAAGGGCGCGCAACCCTTTGGGTGCTTGTTGACGCTCGGTGTCGCTGAAAACTGGGATAGCGCATTTTTAACCCGCTTTGTCGCGACACTGGCCGAGGGTCTTAAAACCTATGAAATGCAGCTTTGGGGCGGCGACACGGTGCGCGCCAAGCAAGGCTTTGCCGGGTTGACGGTGCATGGGCTGGTGCCGCATGGCGAGATGGTGACCCGCAGCGGCGCGCAAGATGGCGACGATGTATATGTCACCGGCACGATTGGGGACGGCTTTCTTGATTTGCCTGATTTGGGCTCGGCTTATGCAGCCCCTGCGCCGCCTATCGCTTTTGGCCAAGCCGTGCGCGGATTGGTCAATGCGGCGATTGATGTGTCAGATGGTCTGATGGCTGACCTCGACCATATCTGTCGCGCCAGCAAGGGCAGCATTGAAATTGAGGCCGAAGCCATTCCGCTGTCAGAGGCGGGCAGGGCATATGGCGATTTGGCCGCGTTGGTTTGCGGCGGCGATGATTTGCAAATGGCGTTTACCGCGCCGCCCGCCCATGCGGATATTTTGGGAATCGAAGCCGAAAAACACCGCATCGCCTTGACCCGTATCGGACGCTTTTCGGCTGATGGCGCGCATGCCGCCATTTTACTGTCTGAAAAGGGTGCCGAAATTAAGCTTCAGAAACGCGGTTTTCGGCACTTCTAAGCGGTTTTCAGACCATTCAGTCTTTTATCGCCTCTTTCATGACCTTATTCAGTGCCTTTTTCGCGCTTCTTCTTGCTTTTGCAGGCGTTTTTTGGCATACCTCGCTCACTTTTACACGGGGAGGACAACGCGCCGATTATCGGCCGTTCCCATAACAAAGAGGATTTACTCATGAGCACATTAATGTGGCTTATCATCGGGTCAGGTCTGCTCGCCATTGTTTATGGTGTTTGGGCGGCTCGCAGCATTATGGCGGCTGACGCCGGTAATGAGCGGATGCAGGAAATTGCATCAGCCATTCAAGAGGGCGCTGCTGCCTATCTGAACCGCCAATACCGAGCGATTGGTGTCGTTGGCGTGGCAATTGCCATTCTGGTTTTCTTCCTCCTCGGCGCGAAAGTGTCCGCGGGCTTTATCGTTGGTGCTGCCCTGTCGGGTGCCGCCGGTTATGTCGGCATGCTGGTTTCAGTGCGCGCTAATGTGCGCACCACGCAAGCCGCAAGCGAAAGCCTCGGCGCGGGCCTTTCAATGGCGTTCCGCTCAGGTGCCGTTACCGGCATGTTGGTTGCCGGTCTGGCGCTGTTGGCGGTTGCTGTTTACTTCGCCGTGCTGATTAACGGTTTCGGCCTGTCACCGGATAGCCGCGAAGTTGTTGACGCAATGGTCGCGCTTGGTTTCGGTGCTTCACTGATTTCAATCTTTGCCCGTCTCGGCGGCGGCATCTTCACCAAAGGTGCTGATGTTGGCGGCGACCTTGTCGGTAAAGTTGAAGCCGGTATCCCCGAAGACGACCCCCGCAACCCGGCCACGATTGCTGATAATGTTGGCGATAATGTCGGTGACTGCGCCGGTATGGCGGCTGACTTGTTTGAAACCTATGCGGTGACGATTGTTGCCACAATGGTTCTCAGCTCAATCTTCTTCACCGCTGATGCGCTGAACATGATGATGTATCCGTTGGCCATTGGCGCGACCTGCATCATCACCTCAATCGCGGGCACATTCTTTGTCCGTTTGGGTGCCAGCCAGTCCATCATGGGTGCGCTGTATAAAGGCTTTATCGCCTCAGCCGTGCTGAGCTTGATTGCGCTTTACTTCGTCACAGACGCGGTTATCGGCCTCGACACACAGCGTGTTATTGAAGGCCAAGTGTTTAACGGCATGAGCCTCTATCTTTGCGGCGTGCTGGGTCTGGCCATTACCGGTCTGATTATCTGGATTACCGAATATTATACGGGCGTGAATTTCCGTCCGGTTAAATCAGTGGCTGCGGCTTCTGAAACCGGCCACGGCACAAACGTCATTCAGGGTCTGGCTGTTTCTATGGAAGCAACCGCGCTGCCGGCGATTGTTATTGTTGTCGGTATTCTGGCGACATATAGCCTTGCCGGTCTGTTCGGCATCGCCATTGCGGTGACCACCATGTTGGCGTTGGCCGGTATGGTTGTCGCGCTCGACGCATTCGGTCCGGTAACAGATAATGCCGGTGGCATTGCTGAGATGGCTGAACTGCCTGAGAGCGTTCGTGAAACAACTGACGCGCTGGACGCTGTCGGCAACACCACAAAAGCCGTGACCAAAGGTTACGCTATCGGTTCTGCCGGTCTGGGTGCGCTGGTATTGTTTGCGGCTTATACGCAAGACTTGCGTTACTTCACCGCCAATTCTGACCAGTATAGCTACTTCGCCGGTGTGACACCGGACTTCTCATTGTCCAACCCATATGTTGTGACCGGCCTGTTTGTCGGTGGCATGCTGCCATATTTGTTCGGCGCAATGGGCATGATGGCTGTGGGCCGTGCCGGTGGTGCGATTGTTGAAGAAGTGCGTCGCCAGTTCAAAGAGAAGCCGGGCATTATGAAAGGCACTGAGAAGCCTGATTATACGGCTGCTGTTGACCTGCTGACCCGCGCTGCGATTAAGGAAATGATTGTTCCGTCATTGCTGCCGGTTCTGTCTCCTGTCGCGCTATATCTCATCATTGAGCAAATCGCTGACCGTTCAGCCGCTTTCTCTGCGCTGGGTGCGATGCTGCTTGGTGTTATCGTAACGGGCTTGTTTGTTGCCCTGTCGATGACTGCCGGTGGCGGTGCTTGGGATAATGCCAAGAAATATATCGAAGATGGCAATCATGGCGGTAAAGGTTCGGAAGCCCATAAAGCTGCCGTAACCGGCGATACTGTTGGCGACCCGTATAAAGATACGGCCGGTCCTGCGGTTAACCCGATGATTAAAATCACCAATATTGTTGCGCTGATGATGCTGGCCATTCTGGCTCACTAAGCAAGCGACTTTCAGACATAAGCCCCGGCATAGAAATATGCCGGGGTTTTTTGTTAACTTTTTTGGCGTATCCCGCTATCGTTTGAAAATTAATAAAAACAAAGCGAGGGCGAGATGACCCATTATTTTCAATTTATTTCAACCAACCGTATTTTATGGCTGACTTTTGCGCTGGCCGTGTTGTTCGTCGCGGTGATGTTTCCCTATCTGGCGGGCGGGTTAGAAAGCCTTGATACCCGTATGAACGGTTATGACCATGCCGAGGCTGTGGCGGCATTGGCGGGCTATGGCGCTGAGGGGCGCGCCCGATATATTTGGATTAGCCTGATTATGGATACGATTTTACCGATCGTCTATTGCAGCTTTTATGCCGGTTTGATTTACCGCTTCGCGCCGAATGAGCGTTTGAAGTTGCTGGCTTATCTTCCGGTGTTGGGTGGGCTGGTTGACCTCGGCGAGAATTTGCAGATTGTCGCCATGCTGATTCAATTCCCCGACATTGGCGTCGCGCAGGCCGAATGGGCCAATCGCTTCACCCTGACAAAATTCGCGATTAGCCGATGGAGCATGCTGCTCGCTGCGCTGGCCTTATTTTATGGCGTGGGAAAATGGGCCCATGACAAACGTCAAGGCGAGGCGGATTAGAACTGCGTCGGTGTGCCGTCGCCAAACCGTCCGACATTGCCAAAGATTTGTTGCAGGGCGCTCAGTTCAGAACCTTGCGTCTGCGTGGTGCGGGCAACGATTGGAATAATGATGCCGTCTTCCAGCCCATAGACCGCAACATCGCTGACGGTTTTGTTTTTGTCGAAATAGACCGCCAGCACTTTGCGCTCAACTTCTTCCGGAGCGCGATAGCTCTCGGTCACGAAGCGGCTGTAAATATAGTAATAAGACTCGGTATTGAGCCTATTCACGGTTGTCGGTGAGCCGAAAATATCACGCACCATCGTTTGCGTGGTGGTGCCTTTTTCAATGTTCTCAACCGAGCGGTCGTCGAAAAAATAACCGCGATTATCAATCACCGGCGCGAAAGCCATAATGGAGGCGGCGAGCAAACTCGCGCCAAAAATCTGCCCGCGACGTTTGACCGCCTGTTGAAGAGCTTCATCTTTTGTTTTCTGAAGAAATCGCATCATTGATTACCTATCGTGAATAGCCTAGATGGGTAAACAATCGCGCGCCGAGAGGCAACCAAAAATTCTATCCGATACCGGAGAAAGCAAATGGGACTACTCGATTTTTTGTCGCTGAACAAATCAGCCCCTGATTTGACCCCCGCCTATACGGCGATTATGGCGCTGGCGCGCAAGCCCGACC
>FZLQ01000072.1 GCA_900197605.1 Phyllobacteriaceae bacterium Water-Bin73 | reverse complement strand
GGCTTGCAGCCATTTTATGTGCTAAAAAACCGCCAGATAAGCAAAAAAGGGAGACCATTATGAGCGACGACAGCGCAAAACTCGCCAGCCTCGGAAAAGACTATGAATTCGGCATTCACGAGGGGACAGTGGGCCCAAGCGTCATCGATGTATCAACGCTCTATGGTCAAAGCGGTCAATTCACCTATGACCCGGGCTTTACCTCCACTGCCAGTTGCAAATCCTCCATCACCTTCATTGATGGCGAAGAAGGCACATTATTGCATCGCGGCTATCCGATTGAGCAACTGGCCGATAAGGGCAATTTCATCGAAACCTGTTATTTGCTGCTGAATGGCGAACTGCCAATCGCTGCTGAACTGGAAGAGTTTGAAAGCGCCATTACGCAACACACCATGTTGCACGAGCAAATGAACCGCTTCTTCCACGGCTTTCGCCGCGACGCGCACCCAATGGCCATTATGGTGGGTGTCGTTGGTGCCCTGTCTGCATTTTATCATGACAGCACCGACATTAATGATGAAGAGCAGCGCCGCATTGCGAGCCGCCGCTTGATTGCCAAAATCCCGACCATTGCCGCAATGGCCTATAAATACTCAATCGGCCAGCCTTTTGTTTATCCGCGCAATGATCTCGATTATGCCTCCAATTTCTTGCATATGTGCTTCTCAGTGCCGTGCGAAGATATGAATGTCAGCCCGGTTCTGGCACGCGCTATGGATCGCATTTTCATTCTGCATGCTGACCACGAGCAAAACGCATCGACCTCAACCGTGCGCTTGGCCGGTTCATCAGGCGCCAATCCGTTTGCCTGCGTTGCCGCCGGTATTGCCTGCCTGTGGGGCCCAAGTCATGGCGGTGCCAATGAGGCCGCGCTTGATATGCTGGCTGAAATCGGGTCGGTTGACCGTATTCCTGAGTTTGTGAAAAAAGCCAAAGATAAGAACGACCCGTTCCGTCTGATGGGCTTTGGTCACCGCGTTTATAAAAACTACGACCCGCGCGCCCGCGTGATGCAAAAAACCTGTCACGAGGTGCTGGGCGAGCTGGGCATTAAAGATGACCCGCTGCTCGACGTGGCGATGGAACTCGAAAAAATTGCGCTCAATGACGAGTATTTCGTTGAGAAAAAGCTCTATCCGAATATTGATTTCTATTCGGGCATCACGCTGAAAGCGATGGGTTTCCCGACTTCCATGTTCACGGTTCTATTCGCTCTGGCCCGCACGGTCGGTTGGATTGCCCAGTGGAATGAGATGATTGAGGATCCGAGCCAGCGTATCGGTCGTCCGCGTCAGCTCTATGTTGGTGCTGCGCCGCGCGATTATACCGACATCAATAAGCGCTAATTAAATCAGTGATAAAGTAAAGCTCGCGGCACGGTCTGCGGGCTTTTCGCCCTGTTGACGCATGGCCGGTCGAAACCCGGCCAGCATGGCGCGATAATGCCCGTTCACCTCGTCATTTTGCAGCATCTCCAACATGACAGGCGCAATCTCACGCGCATCGCATCGGTCTTGCAAAAACTCCGGCATGGCCGGTGCATCGAGAATGAGGTTAACCAACACCACAGAAGGCACCGGCATAATCCGCACCAACAGGTCGCCCATCAGCCCCATATTATACGCCACGACAGTCGGCAAACCCGATAGCGCCAACTCCATTGTCGCCGTGCCCGACGATGCCAATGCCGCCCGCGCGGTTTGGAAGGCGGCGAATTTATCGGCTTCGTCCTCGACATAAATCGGTTTGCCGGGCCAGTTCGCCGTTTTCTCGCGCACCAAATCCGCCATATGCGGCACCAGCGGAATAATCGGGCGCAGGTTTTCCATGCGGCCATCGAGATAGCGCAGCACTTGGCCGAACACCGGCACTAATTCTTTAACCTCACTTATGCGACTACCGGGCAAAACGGCCAGCGGCACGTCATGCGCTTTTAGATAATATTTTTTGGCGAAATCCGGCAGCGGCTCCAACGCCTCCAATCGGTCAACAATCGGATGACCGACGAAATGGCACGGTGGCCCGTTATTGGTTTCAAAGACTTCCGGCTCGAACGGCAAGAAAGCCATCACCGCATCAAAATAGCGGCGCATTTTGGCGGCGCGTCCGCGTCGCCAGGCCCATACATGCGGCGCAACATAGCAGATTATTTTTGTCTGCGGCCGCTTGGCCTTCACCCGTTTGGCAACCCGATGATTGAATTCGGGGCTGTCAATCAACACCATGACATCAGGCTCAACCGCCAAAGCATGGGTCACGGCATCATCAACGCGCTTAAATAATTTCGGCAAGCGCGGCAGAATTTCTTTCAAGCCCATAACGGCAATTTCAGACATGGGAAAAATTGACGCCAGCCCCTGCGCGGTCATTTTAGGCCCGCCAATGCCGGTTATCATTATATCATTTTCGCGCCGCTTCAGCGCCTGCATCAAGTCAGCGCCCAGCGCATCGCCCGAGGTTTCACCGGCTATCATCATAATGTGATGCGTCATGGCTTAGCCCTCCAAGCCCAGCAAGAACAAACCTTTTTCCTCTGCCAACGCAACCACGCCTTCAAAATCATCAAATAATGCGCCACCGGCTTCAAATACAATACCCGCCAAATGCGCCGCCGCGGCAAGCTCCACCGTGCGGCAGCCAATCGCCGGAATATCGACACGGCGGTCTTGTTGCGGCTTTGGCAACTTAGCCAAAACACCGCATTTCTCTTCAGCCGTGCCGAGAAATTGCGGCGACAAATCTTGCAAGCGACGCAGCATGCCGTCCGTGCCTTCGGGGCCTTCTACGGCCAGCACCAAGCGGCGCGCAATCGCCACGCTCTGCCCAATATCCTGTGCGCCCATAATTCCGGCCACCTCAACCGCGCGGTCAATATCGGCCTGATGCGCGCTGTGATCATGCGCGGTTTGCGGGCCGACAGCGCCGGTCTGCGTGCCGAGAAAGTCTTGTGCCGCGCGCACTGTCAGGCCGCGTGTTTCAAAATAGGCAATGACGATTTTCAAAAGCTGGTCATCGCCCGCATGCACACCGGCCATGACTTGCTCAAGAAACCATTGACCGCCGTCGTCAAAATCCATCGCCTCAATATTCGGGCGCTGAATACCGCCAATAATGGCCATCTCATCACAGCCCGCCGCCAGCAAGGCATCGGCCACCGCTTTAAGATGGCCGATTGGCAAGACAATATGCGGGTAATCCAACAGCGCGGCATCGGCTTCATCTTGCAGCGCAACCACAAACACGCCAGCGGCATGCGCCGCCGCAATGCTCACCGGCAGCGCACCGGAACCGGCAACAAGCCCCAGCGGTTTATCGGAAGGCGTCCCGCTCATTTTTATTTATTACGCGGGGTGCAATAGCCCCGATTATGTTCGACGCGCATAAATTCAACGACCTGCTGAACGCATTGACTGTCGCCATATTCTTTGGCGGCTTTGGCAAGGCGCGACATCAGCGCGCCCTCGCTCTCGACAAACAGCGATTTATGCAAAGCCCGCAATGCGTTGATTTCGGCGCGGTCGAAATCGCGCCGCTTCAAGCCAACCAGATTGAGACCTGATAAAACAGCGCGGTTACCGGTCGCCGCACCGAATGGAATAACATCTTCGACCACCAGACTACCGGCACCGATAAAGGCATGCGCCCCAATGCGGCAGAATTGATGCACACCGACCAGACCGCCAAGAATGGCAAAATCGCCGACGGTTACATGGCCACCCAAAGTCGCATTATTGGCGAGAATGACATTGTCGCCGACAATGCAATCATGCGCCACATGCGCGCCCATCATAAACAGCCCGTCATTGCCGACTTTGGTAATCGCGCCGCCGCCTTCTGTGCCGGGGTTCATCGTTACATGTTCACGAATTCTGTTGCGCGCACCGATTTCCAGCGACACATCTTCATTGCCGAATTTCAAATCTTGCGGCGCATGGCCGATTGAAGCGAAAGGATAAATATGGGTCTCATCGCCAATGCGCGTATTGCCGGTGACAACGACATGGCTTTCCAATACCACGCCATCGCCAAGCGTCACATCACCCGTCACAACGCAAAACGGCCCGATGGTAACATCGGCACCCAGCGTCGCAGACTCGTCAACAATCGCAGTCGAATGAACATTCCCCATGAGCATGTGTTAAGGCGAGTTGAAAAGCGCAGCAAATAAAGGTTTGTGACGGATTATTACGCGCCTCAGTCGGGCTTTTGAGCCTTCTCAGCCTTTTTTCGTTGGCGCGAGATAAACGCCTGATCGCGATAAAGCTGACTGCGTAAGCGCGCCGGACTACCGGCAATTTCACTATCCGCCGGAAACGATCTCAGCACGGCTGCATTGGCTGAAATGACACAGCGGTCGCCAACCTCAACATGGCCGGTCACTTTGGCACCGCCGCCCATTTGCACATAATCACCCAGCTTCGTGCTGCCCGCAATCGCGCAGCTTGCGGTGATAAAGCAATGCCGCCCAAGCTGAACATTATGGGCGATATGCACCAGATTATCCAATTTGCTGCCCTCACCGATGACCGTGTCGGCAAGCGCGCCTCGGTCAATCACCGTATTGCCGCCAATCCCAACATCGGCCTGCAAAATCCCCCGCCCCAATTGCGGGATTTTGGTATGGCTCACGCCGGGCGCAAAACCGAAACCGTCACAACCGATATTCGCGCCGCCATGCACAATCACGCGGTCACCAATCAGCGCATAGGTAATCGACGCATTGGCGCCGATTGTGCAATTGCGACCAAGCACAACGCCGTGGCCGATAAAACTATTTGCGCCAATATGGCACCCATCGCCAATTTCAGCGCCTGCGCCGATAACCACATTGGGTTCAAGCACGACATTCTCTCCCACTATGGCATCGGGGTGAATATTGGTATCGGCAATGGCATTTTGGGGCGGACGGCTTTGCGCCGCAGCCGGAAAAAACATTTGGGTGATTTCCGCCATGCTGCGATACGGGTCGTCGCAAATAAGGGCAAGGCTTCCCGACGGCACAAGCGCCGCATGCTCGGCCTTAACCAGCACGGCACCGGCTTTGGTCGCAGCCAGCGTGTCTTGTAATTTCAAGTCTGAGAAGAAGGATAGACTGTTACTGTCGGCGGCGCTTAAAGACGCCAAGCCCGACAGCAACAAATCATCATCACGCGCTTCAATGCCGTTTTTTTCGGTCAGCGCAGCGACCGAGAACGGCCCGGCTGAGGTGAAAAAACGAGCATCGGCCATGAATTATCGGCCGTTATTTTGAACCGCCACCGGGGTGACAGTAACCTTAGTCAGTTTTTTGTCGAGCCGCGAAACCAGCTCGCCGGTCACATCAATGGCCGGGCTGGCAAAGAATACGGCTTCGCGTCGCATCACAATATCGGCTTTGCGCTCTTTCGAGATGTCCGACAATTCTTGCTCGGCAACCTTCACAATTTCAGCCGCAGCACGTTGGCCACCGGCTTGAATGGACTGACTTTTTTCATTCAGCGAACGGCGGCGCTCTACTTCTTTCATCTGCAATTCTTCGACCTTCTTTTGAAGCGCTTCCGGTGCCAGCAATTTTTGCTGTTCTTTCAGCTTTTCAGCTTCGCTTTGCAGGCCCTTAATCACTTCAGCCTCATCGGTACGAACTTTTTGAACCTGAGCTTCAAGTTGTTTGGCCATGCTTTTGCCCGCTTTAGACAGCGCAATGGCACGGTCCACGTCAAAAACCAAAATAACCGGCTCGGCAAAAGCTGCCGGGGCAAAGGTCAGGCTCGCAAGCACAAAAAATGCAGTCGTTAGTTTCTTAAACACGTTATTTCCCCTTTAGAAACTGGTTCCGATGGTAAATCGGAAAAATCTCGTCTGATCGTAATCTTCTTTAGCAAGTGGTTCAGCAAAGTCAAATCGCACGGGCCCAAAAGGCGACCGCCACGCAAAACTCAAACCCGTTGTTGCCCGAAACGCCATCTCATCTTCAATAACGCGCCCGGCGGGTGCCTGGGCATCGGTCTCGCCCAATACGCCGAAATCAACGAAAAGATTGGCTCTGACGCCGGATTCTTTCGACAAGCCAAGCGGCAAGGAAACCTGCGCAGTGCCAATCATGTAGCGGTTTGCGCCGAGCGCGAAGCCTTGCGATGGGTCGGCGGCCGAGGCACTGACCTCGCGCGGGCCGACGCCACCGCGTTCAAAACCACGGAAGTCGCGCCCACCACGGAAGAAGCGGTCATTATAATTAATCGGCCCGCCCTTATAATCATGAATAATGCCCATCGTGCCGCGCAAATGGAAAATCCAGCCCTCGGCAATTTCTTCGTAAAAATTCGCCGACGCCCTCGTCCGCAAATAAGACACATCACCACCCGGACCTGCAATGTCTTGCCCGAATGAAATGTTCCACCCATCGCTCGGATTGATGAAATCGTCGCGCTGGTCAATCGAGTAGAAATAACCGAACTCCTGCTTGCTCAAATCATATGAGCGGTCGCTCACCAATCCGGCATTGCGCGGGTCGGTCAGCTCGTCATTGACGAAATTGGCAAACAAGGAAAGCCGCCCGTCCTCAGACAGGGGAAAGCCCAATGAAAATGCAATGCCGCTCTCATTTAGTTCCAGACCTTGCTGATAGTCATAATCGGTTTGGGTATTGAACACCGAGAAACCGGCAGACACGTCGCGCCCCAGAAAATACGGCTCGGTAAACCCAATCGTATAGCGTTGCACCTGATTGGACAGACCGACATTGACCCGCAGACTTTGCCCGCGACCCAGAAAGTTGCGCTCTGAAACCGAAAGCTGGGTGGTAAAATCCTCAGCCGAGGAATAACCGACACCGAAGCTCAATTCGCCGGTCGGCATCTCGCGCACATCGACATCAATAATCGTCTTATCATCTTCCGTGCCCGGCGTTTCCGTTACCTGCACATCGCTAAAGAAGTTCAAGCCGCGCACGCCCCGCTCAGACCGCGACAGCAAAACCTTATTAAAGGCATCGCCTTCGACCAACCGAATTTCGCGCCGAATGACATCATCTTTTGTGCGCGTATTGCCGTTAACATTCACCCGCTCAACATAAACGCGAGGGCCTTCTTTGATGACATATTCAATATCAATCGTCGCCGCTTCGCTATTGGTGCGCGGGCGCGGTCTGATATTGGCAAATGCAAAACCGCTTTCGCCAACCACTTTGGTCAGCGCATCGACAGTCTTGTCCAATGCGCGTTGGTCATATTGCCCACCCGCCTGATGGGTAATCTGTTCTTCCAATTCAATAATATCGAGCGTGTCCAGCGAGGTGCTGATGCGCGCCTCACCAAAATTATATTTCTGCCCTTCTTCAATCACGAAGCTTACGAAAAAGGACTCGCCATTGCGGGTCAGTTCGGCATTTGTCGCAATCACGGCGAAGTCGGCATAGCCTTTTGATAAATAATACTGTCGCAGCAACTCGCCATCATAGGCCACACGGTCGGGGTCATAATTATCGCTGGCTGAGAAAATGCGCCACCAACGGCTCTCGCGCGTCAGGATAACATCGCGCAATTCATCATCACTGAAAACGCGATTGCCGAGAAAATTAATCGCGCTGATGCCGGTGGTCGGCCCCTCGCTGATTTCAAAAACCAAATCAACGCGGTTTTGCGGCAGTTGAATAACTTTCGGTTCAATACGCACGGCAAAACGACCGGAGCGTCGATAAAGCTCAATCTGGCGTTCAACATCGTCTTGAACTTTGGCGCGGGTGTAAATTTGACGCGCCGATAAAATACCCTCTTTGCCGAGGTTGTCGTCAGTAATGGCCGAGTTGCCTTCAAAGCTGACGCGATTGACAATCGGGTTCTCGACCACGGTCACAATCAAGCCCTTATCTTGGCGGCGAATGGTGACATCGGCAAACAGGCCGGAGGAGAAAAGTGTTTTCACCGATTGGTCAACCAAATCGGCGGCATCTTTCAGCCCCTCACGCACCAGCATGTAAGCCATCACCGTCTCGTCTTCGACGCGCTGTGTGCCCTCAACGCGAATAAACTCAATCGGCTCACCGATTTCGGCGCGCGCCGGAGCGGATAGCAAGGCGAATGCCATCAGGCAAAATAAGATGCGGCTTAAAAAGCGGGAGAAAATCATTAAGTAAATTCCAATTAACCGAAGAGCGAGACAACGCTCTCAAAAACATTGAGACGGGCCAAATCATTCCACGTCACAAATAAGAATAACATCATCACCATAGACAGCCCGATGCGCATGCCAATCTCTTGCGCCCGTTCTGACATTGGCTTTCCAAACACCGCCTCATAAGCATAAAAGGCGAGATGCCCCCCATCTAACATGGGAATGGGGAACAGATTAATCAGGCCAATACTGACCGATAAAACAGCCGTCAAATTAATCAGCGCGACAAAGCCAAGCGTCGCCGTTTGGCCGGATAATTGAGCAATGCGAATAGGGCCGCCGAGGCTCTCAGCACTTTCGCGCCCCATAATAATACGCCCCAGCACGATAAAAGTTTGCTCGACAATGAAATAGCTTTCTTCCGCGCCCATCCATAAGGCGGTCAGCGGATTATAACGCACATGGCGAATGGCATTCTTATCGGCATTTACCGCAACGCCCAAACGCCCGACATGATATTCATTGCCGAAGCGGTCAACTTCCAAAACCCTATCGGGCGTTGCGCGCAGGACTTAAACAACGCCACCGCGCTCAACGCTGAACTCCAGCGGCACACCGGCACTCACTGTCACCAGTCGGCGCACTTGCGTAAAAGTCGAAATCTCATCGCCGTTAATCGCGACAATCAAATCACCGGACTGCATACCGGCGCGCGCAGCGGCGCTGTTCTCAACCACTGTGCCGACAACCGGGTCGGTAATGCGTTGGCCAAGCAATGTGTAAAGCGACGCGAAAATAACAATCGCCAAAATGAAATTGGCGACCGGCCCGGCGGCCACAACAATGGCGCGCTGCCAAAGCGGTTTGAAAAATAACGTATCGGAGCGCGCATCTTCGGGCAGTTCTTTCAACTTATCCGCATCGGGCGCGCTGGCTTCGTTTTCATCA
>FZLQ01000152.1 GCA_900197605.1 Phyllobacteriaceae bacterium Water-Bin73 | reverse complement strand
GGGGTTTCTGCTTGCGCCATGATTTTCCTCTTGTAACTCGCCGCGTTTATAAACCGTTGCCCGATGCAGCGCAAGAAATCAGCAGCAGCCGCAACCGCCCAAAGCAGCGTCGCCATTTTCATGCCCGCCTTCGCCGTGCCAGGCTTGGGCGATGGACTGCGCTGAAAATTCTGCGGTTTGGGCGAAATCATCTTTCGCCTGCTGCATGAGTGCCTTGTCGGTCAGCACGTCAATCGCTGTCATGGCCAGTGATTTTGCGCCATCGACAACTGCCTTATCGCCTTTTTCCGAACCGGCCCATTTGGCAAATTCAGGATTGTGAATGACAACACTGGGCGGCGCGACCGCAATCATTGGATGAATGGACGGCACGCGATGGCTGACATTGCCCATATCGGTTGAGCCTGCGCCACTGCTTGGCATTTTTTCCAGCGGGAAAAAGTCGCGGCCCAAGCTCTCGGCATTTTGCTTATAGCGTTCGGCAATCGCCCAGCTTTCTTTAATCTCGAGATAATCACCCAATGCCCAGTCAATCTGCACATCGCAACCTGTGGCCAATGCGCCGGCTTCAAAACAATTTTTGACGCGCTGCTTCAGCTCGGCCAGTGCCAAACCGTTTTCGGCGCGCACATAAAAAGTGCCGACCGCGTGGTCGGGCACAATATTGGGGGCCAGACCGGCTTCGTTGAAAATGCCGTGAATACGTTCGCTTTGTTTAATGTGCTGGCGCAGTTGCGCGATGGATTGATAGGCCGTGACCAGCGCGTCCAGCGCATTAATTCCGGCAAAAGGCATGGCCGAGGCATGCGCCGCTTTGCCCGTATAGGTGACGCGCACTTCATTGACCGCAAGGCTCGGCATGGTGATGAGGTCGATACCGGCGGGATGCACCATCATGGCGGCATCGAGCGCATCAAACGCGCCTTGTCGCGCCATCAGCTCTTTGCCATTGCCGCTTTCCTCAGCCGGTGTGCCGAGATAGCGCACCTTGCCCGGCAGGTCGCCATTCAATTTGGCGAGCGCCAAAGATGCGCCGAGGCCGGTGGTGGCGATGATGTTGTGACCGCAGGCATGGCCGATACCGGGCAGGGCGTCATATTCGGATAAAATGCCGACTTCCGTATCGCCTTCGCCAAAGGCAGAAATAAATGCCGTGTCCAAACCGCAAGCATGTCGCTCAACTGAGAGTCCGGCGGCCTCCACCTTGTCGGTCAAAAGGCCGTGGGCGAATTTTTCTTCAAAAGCGACTTCCGGCTTGGCATG
>FZLQ01000068.1 GCA_900197605.1 Phyllobacteriaceae bacterium Water-Bin73 | reverse complement strand
CGGCGATCAAGACGCCAATCAACACGTCGCCTTGTCCAGCACCGGAAGAGACGTCTGACGGCTGCCAGCCGGTCGGCGTGACAATGCGCGGAGCCATATTATTGCCGACGCCTTCATAGTCATCTCGGTCCATGTCTGAGCAATCACCGGCTTCACTAACTGACAAGCCTAATTTATTTCGGCATGCATCCTCATTTTCTTCATCATTCGTGGCAACCATGCATAGCTGAAGATCACTGGCAGTCGTTGCATAGCCCCGTTTTTTGCAATTGGAGGCGTCATTTGTGTCACCACCAAATTGCTCTATGCCGTCAACGAAATCATCCATTTCAGAGAGGCTATCGAACCCCATTCCGATAGAAATTTGGATTTCGGGAACCAGCGGCTTAAACTCATCCGCATCTACATCGTCACACTTTTTGCCAAAGCGTTCTAGGCAATCGACATCATAATTGCCGCCAGATGCAAGCCCCCATGCTTCTGCGTCAATTTCATTGTCTCCATAGCCCTGTTCTTGAGCGTCCTCAAAATCTTCATCACTGTCATATCCTAAAGACTGAGCCAAGGACATTGGGCTGGTTAAACCTTGATCGCCACCGCGCTGGCCAGTCCCAGAACCGCTCGTAACAAATTGCGCGGAAGCAATGCCGGTAAAAAACTGCATGCAAAAAACAAATACAACGAAGCGCGTCATGGAAAACCTCTATTTAAAAACGTTCTCAACTAAAAAGTGAAATGCCTTCATTGTCAACAATTTGCTCTTAAAATCAGATAAATAGTTACCACTTCTTATGCTGACAGAATATTTGGATGTGAGATCCAATAATACACAATTTTTTTGTGGTGTATCCTTTGTCATGACGCCCTAGCCTTTTCCAAATAGACAAATAAATTTTTTTATTATGAGGGATAAAATGATTTTTGCTTCAAACGTATTTACCGCCCAACCAGGCCACGCCGATGAATTTACTGGTCTTATGGGTAACATGTTGGTCACAATACTCGAGCACGATGTTAAGGCCGCTATAAAGGTAACCGTATCAGGAACAAACACCACAGAGGTTTTCATTAATAGTGTCTTTAACGATATGCAGGACTTTTCAGCCGCTACAGCCAACATGCGCCGATCAAGCAAGTGGGTCGAGGCGTACATGGCATTAGGAAATAGCATGGCAGTTAATCCAGTTGATAGTTTTATAGCCGAAGTATTGCCAGGTTTTGATGAAATACCATCCCTTTCTGAGGGAGTAATTATGGCTAATATGTGGAAACCCCTTTCAGGTAGGTTGGCTGACCTTAAGGCTGGCATGTCCATTGCCAAAGATATGCACATATCTCATGGCGCAAGCTCGGTGCGTGCCTACCAAGTATACGGCGGAAGATACACTGGGTGTTTTGGTTACAATGTATCATTTCCTGATATGCATGCTATGGGTAGCTGGTGGGATGCTGGTGCAGAAGACAACGCTAAATTTTTTGATGAGGCTGGCAAAAACCCGTCTGCTGACCTGCACGCGCAGATTATAATGGATAACCCAGCGGTTATCGGAAAATAGAAATTTGTGATTTACATCGAGTGGGGATTGATTTCCAAGAGCAAGCCATCAATCATTGCTTGAAAAACAGCCTTATATTACTTAATTTCCCAAAGGTCTTCATGATTTGTTGAGAGGGAATTTTCATGACTATTGACGCGTCAAAATCAATCGAGGCCTGCGCAAAATATTACGGCGATGACGAAGCAGCTATGCGCGATTATCTCATTGCAGGCGAAGTACAGGCGCTTGCGCTGGACAATCGTGGGCCAATTCGTTTTGACGAAGACGGCAATATCGACCCGGCTATTCTCGAAGCCTATGCGCTCTATGGTTTCTATATATTTGAGAATGTTCTCGACGCCGCTGAGCTTGAGGAAATTAAACACGACCTCGATGCCATGCGAGATAAATTCCCCACCGGCCCCGATAGCGAGGTCAATCATCGTGGCGAAAAAGCATTGGGTGCAGGCAATAAGGCGCTCAATCTAGTTTGGTCAAAGCCACTGGGCGACCCGCTTGGCGGCACCAGCCTCGCCAATGGCCGCCACGAAGTTAAAATGTTTGAACCGGAAGCTAAAAGCAACACACCGGCCGCCGCGCCGTTTATCCTGCTGGGCTCTTTGCAATTTTCAGAGGCCTGTTTGCGGGTTTACGGCCATCCCGATTTGTTGAAAGTCGCCGAAGCTGTGAACGGCAAAGACTTTGCCCCATTTAACGAAGCCCTGTTTATTAAAGACCCGGGCATTGGCGCTGCCGTTTCCTGGCACCAAGACGGCGTGACCCATTGGGACAATCCCGACTTCGACCAAGATATTCATGGATTTAATTTCATGGCGCAAGTTTATGGTAGCACTGCCGTTAACGGCGTTTGGGTCTTGCCCGGCACGCATAAACTCGGAAAGCTGGACATCACCGAATTGGTGGCCGCGTCTGGCAGTGAGCGCCTTGAGGGAGCTGTGCCGATTGTTTGCAATCCAGGTGATGTCGCCATTTGCAATCGCCAATTACTGCATGGCTCATTTCCCAATTGCGGATTTGAACAGCGCGTCACGGTGAATTTCGGCTTTCACCGACGCAGTTCAGTGCTTGGCGTTGCCGGTGGCGGTGTGCATAGCGATAGCCAGACCTTTGACGAAAATGTCATTGCCCGCCGCTCGCGCACGATCGGCTACGCAATTGAAGCGCGCAAACAGCACTTCCCGCATGAGACGCCTTATGTTTATGAGCCCTTTGGTAAAGACAATGCGTTTTATGTTTGGAACGATGAAGCGCGCGCCGATTTGCGTGATTACAATATTGACGATTTGAGCATTTAGCGCGCTGAAGCGGTCGGCCTAATTCGACTTGACCGCGTTTTGCACAACCTCAAGCGCATTATAATCACCCAAGCTTGACCCATTGGACTCAATGCCCAGCGCATATTCCGGCGGGACAACTTCAGGTGCCTCCCCCGGCGCACCGGGCGGCGTGAAATAGCCAAGTGCATATTGCCCCATTGAATAACCCACAAGCGCCTGCAAATCGCGCGGCAGGGTTTTAGCAAGTTCCGGCGGGCATGTAAGATACTGGTTCTCTTCCTGCCGTAACCACCCCAAAGTATAAGTAATGTTAATGCCGATGCGGTCAGATGAGCTGCGGTTTTCGCCGCCGCCATGAAACACCGAGCCGGAATAAATCAGCACAGAACCGGCTCTCATTTCAGCTTGCGTAATTTGTTCGGGTTTGATTTCCGCATTATCCGGCCATTTCGTGCTGCCCGGCACAACTTGCGTCGCGCCATTCTCAGCCGTGAAATCGGTAATCGCCCAAATCGTATTGAATTGCGGTTCGACATGCGCCAAACGGGTACCCCACGCCCAGCGGTCGCGATGGATAGGCTGCGCTGTTTGACCGCCACGAATCCGAATGATTTGCGTCAGATGAAGCTGCACTTTTTCGCAATAGGGGCCGAGGAAAGCATTACACGGTTCCAAAATGCGCTCATCCATAACCAGCGCGCGGCATTTCTCAGACCGCATAACCAATCCACCGGTGCGCGTGGTCAGACGACCGCCGAAATCATCAGCGCCATTGCTGGTCGCTTCCATATAAGGGTCGGTTTCTGCGCGCAATGCCGCAAGAAAATCGGCACTCACAACATTATCCAAAATCAACGCGCCATCTTTTTCAAGCGTGTCCGTGATGGTCTTTACATCTACTGTGCTGTCAAAATGCTTTAACTCGGCCATGCGCCCTCTCCTCTTTCTCTGCGTGCTAGGCGACGACCGCCACGCATTTGATTTCAATATGAAATGACGGGTCAACCAATGCGGTGACGCCCACCAATGTCTGACAGACCTCGGGTATCTTGCCGTAAATTTCTTGGCGCGCGCCAAATAATCCACCGACCTTTGCCATACAATCACTCACATCAGTAACGAACCAAGTCTCCTCAACCACATTATCCATTGTCGCGTCATAGGCGGCCAAAACGGATTCAATATGGGCGTAAGCCAGTTTCATCTGCTCAACAATATCGGCGGGTGCATTTCCTGCCTCATCTGTGCCGACTTGACCGGACAAATAAACCGTATTGCCGACCTGAACGCCTTGACTGAAAAAGTCAGCATAAGGGCCATTGCGAAAAAGCTTTTTCTCGATTTTCACATCTCTCTCCATATAGCTAGCAAAAGCCTATCGAGAGAACAGCGCATTGTAAAACAGAACTTTGGGTAAGGGGCGGCAAGCGACCCCTAAAGCATTTAGCCCTCCAGCGCGACACCGCTCAGCGTTTCGTGAAACCTCAACATCGCCCAATAAACCGCCAGACCGATCACCACCACAATCGCGTCGCGGTAAATCGGTTGCGGCTCTTGCACTTTTGGCGCGAGCGAGAACCGACGATATAAAGCATAACCGCCAAATGTGACGAAGATAATGGTCGAGGCCAAATCGCCATTGGCAAGCAGATGCAAGGCCGCCCACAATGCAATGCCGGTGAGCATGGAATGAGGCACAAACCGCGATATGTTGCAGGGCATATTTCCGGCCACCAGCAAAATGGCGGAAAGCGGCATAAGGTAAAGTGCTAGCTCATAAGACGGCGCGAATGGCAGCCACAAAAACTGGGCTTCCATTTGTTTATAGCCGAACACAATCAGAATAATGCCGGCGATAGAGCCAAATGTAACCAGCCCCATATAGCCATGATGACCGGCCGCAGCCTCAACACGTGGGCGATAGCCCCAGGCACCGATAAAATGGCTACCGAGAAATAGAGCACAGCCCAAAATTAATAACGTCATCAGAAGTCCCCCTAAATTAAAGTCATGAAAAATGTAGCGTGAGTCTTGCCCAAAAAACCCGATTCTCGCTTCGCATTAAGCCATGAAAATAACTCTCTTATATCCTTCACATTAATTCTGCGCCGCCACGCAGACTTAACGCGAGGCGATTCAAGCGCCCTCAGTCAAACCAAGTTTGGCGAGGGCACTCACGCTAGGGGTAACTTTTGGCTGCCAAGGAATAGTTTGTGTCGCGACAATAATTCCGGGTCTTCTCGCCCCTCAATTAAGTTTCGACTAGCACTCTCACGGTCTTCATTTTTATTATTGGGCTATTTGAGCGAGAGATTAGAACGAGGCACAAAGGCGCTCGGTCGCGTCTAGTAAACAAACGGAATGAAGCGCGTTTTGACTCGATTTTTATAATCCTTATAGCCCGGCAATTCGGCTTCGAGCATAGCCTCCTCAATCCCGATACGGTATATCGCAGCTGACGCCACCATAACCCCCGCTAACCCTGTTGCTGCGATGCTTCCCAGCCACAGCGTTGTGCCCATCATAAACAACAAAAAACCGCTATACATGGGGTGGCGTAAATAGGCATAGACACCCGTATCCGCCAAGCTATGCTCGGCATCTTCTTGGATGTGAACGGTCGGTGCGGCAAATTCATTGCTCAACATTGACAAAACAATGACTGACAACCCCAGCAAGAAAACGACCAATCCGGCGCTCCGAAAAAACATATTGGCTTGCGCGAAAAATTGCCAATTTGAAATGTCTAAAGCGGCGACAATAATTGGCACCGACAAACCGGCACACATGAATATAAGCGCCATTCTATCGGCCGCCGGTTGTGCGTCGCGCCCTGCCCGAAAGCGTGCCTCGACAGCTTTAGGTCGCGCAATGATAAGAAAAGTGCCCGCGCTTAGGGTTATGACAGCATAAATTTCGAGCCAGATAATCGCCGCCGGCCAATCGACAGAGCCAAATGGCAGGAACATCAGCGCCGCAAAAAAGCCGATTTGAAAGGCGATACCAAGCAGAGAGCGGAAAAACAAAGCAATCATGCCGCGCTTCATATTTTTTGACCCACTCATTTGCAAACCCTCATCTTAAATTATCATGAAACAAAATAATGAGAACGCATAGAGATTTTCAATGCTTAATGAAAAACCTAATCGGCTGTGTTGCTTGGCGATTTAGACAAACAGCCGAAAGAAACGACCTGCTTTTGTCGTCGGATTGCATCATTCAAGCGGTTAATTGTTTGTAATGTAAAAAAGAAAATGGTGAGCCCAGAACTACTCAACAACCGTTTGATATTTTTATAACAGTGACTTACTTGCTTGCTGCGCTAAATGCGGCGCCAGTCCTTTTATCGCGCCGCCTCCACACGCCAAAAACTCATGGCATGGTTTCATAGGAATCGGAAAATTTGAACCCGTTTGGGCTGTCATTGGCAATTTCTGCCTGCCAGTAAGCCGCCGGCGCGGCATGTGCCGAAAACCACAGCATTCCGGCCAAACACGACCACAAGGAAACATTTAAAAAATACCAGTACGCTTGTTCGGCTGCACTCTAGCGCAATCGGCTTATTGTGTGTGATTGCGCGAAATATATGTGCTCGGACGAAGCACAGCACTTGGAATTTTCGCTTTTGCCACACGCCAAATCGGAGCGTATTTATACCACGGCACACCGGGATAAAGATGATGGATCAAATGCTGCGATTGGCCGAGCATAAACAAATGTCGCCACCAGTTCGAATCGACATCTTGAATAGAAGTTGCCCCAATCGGGTCATGACGCTGCTCATGCCCTTTGCGATGTTGGATTGTTGCCAACAAATAAACCGTGACGACACGCCCCAATAGCATCGGCACAACAAAGGCGATGAAGAATTCGAGTGTGTAAGGTGATGCGATGGCTACGGCAAACATGGCGCTATACGAAACCAAACCGAGGGTAAATCTGGCCCGCTCGGCAATTGGCCGTTCGTTCCAAACCGAAAAATAAAACCGCGTCCACAAAACGTCCAAAAAGGCAGAGTTAAACCAGCAAATAAGCAGGTTTTTATGAGTGAACTTCAAATCCGGATCATTGTCTTGGCCGGTGCGCGCGTGATGTGTCACATGCAAATAGCGGTAAAGTGAAGTGCTGAAACCAGGCAAAAGCAACTGCGCACTCAATGTACCAATGGCATCATTCAACCAATTAACTGTCGACACATTGCGGTGCACCGCCTCATGCAAAGGCGTGAAGCTCCAAAACACGAAAAAGGCGCTCAAAGGCACTGTGATAAAGACGCTTAAAGCGCCGGTTAGGTAAGCATAAGTAGACAATCCAAAGCCGATAAAACTGATGAAATAAATGGCGACTGTCGGCCAAGCCAAGGTCGGCATGCTAAACGCTACCGCCAGTTCTGGGGACGCTTTTATCTCATTGATTAGCGCCCGCTGGTCTTTCGATTTCATAACCATACCTCCCAATCAATAAACGCTAGGAGAAATGTCAAGCAATGTCATGAAAAAAAGACTCATGTCGAGAACAGTCTAAAATAGTTTGATGAGAATGGTGAGCCCGGAACTGCTAAACATATATTTTATCGTTTAACAACAATACCTTGCTTGTTATGTCCGTTCTATTTGCCGTTCTATTTTTTACCGCGCCGCGCTTCATCAAACAGCCGATCAATGTGTTTGTTCCGCCACGGCACGCCACCCCGCATCAATTGCAGCATCGAGATAAGCGCGCGCTTCAGAGTCGGAATTCGCAATTGAAATTCTACCAAATTGCCGCCTGCCAATTTCATGCGGTGCCTCGCCGACTGCCCATTTCGGATCATCAAGCGCAAGATAAGCATAGCTATACCCGTGCGCCCAACGATTGACTGTAATCGCCTTTATGTCGGTTTCATGGTTGAAGCCATGAGGGCCAAGCAATCCTTGCAACTGCTCGCGAATTTGCTGCTCATAAGTATCGAAATCTGTCGCATAGACCTCGTGGCGCGCACGCAAAAGCAAATCACGTGCCGTCTCACCCTCCTCAGGCTCTACGGTCGGCGCGCCAAGCATATAGACAACCATTGGGTTGTCAGGGGTTTCGACCGGCTTATAACCGCCTGTAGTTGTTGGCGGCGGCACGGTGACCAAAACATATGGGTCATTCGGGCATTGGATTTGCATTGTGCCAAGCTTCTCAAAAGCCCGCCCGTTTTCGAGCAGAACATTGGTCATCACCAATGGAATTTTCACACCATATCTCAGCGCCTCTTTTTGGGCTTCCGGCAATTGCGGGCAAATATAGGGAATAGCGGCATTAAAGCAGGCCAGAATACAGTGATCACCCGTTACGCTGACAGCCTCCGCGCCTTGCACATAGCTTACCGACACGGTCCCTTCCCCGTTCTCTTCGACATGCACCACCGTGCTATTCAGACGCAAGCGTGTTGAATTGTCCGGCCTGTCGAGCGCTTCGTAATTAAAGCGGCTTGCTGCAATATCTTGAAAGCCACTGGTGTTGGGCGCGACTTCCGGAATTAAACTCCGCACCAACAATCGGGCGATCGACGCATTGCCGTCGGGAAAGTAAACCGAAGAAAAAGAGGATAGCAATTTGGTCATCAGGCTGGTGGCTTTGTCACCTAG
The DNA here is from genome assembly GCA_900197605.1 of Phyllobacteriaceae bacterium Water-Bin73. Lineage (GTDB taxonomy): Bacteria > Pseudomonadota > Alphaproteobacteria > RS24 > RS24 > UBA8337. Next base: position 1,091 of record FZLQ01000068.1, on the reverse strand, counting down.
CCACCCCATGCCGCGCAAGCCCGGGCAACCGAGGGAAACGGCCTCCAAAACACTTAATCGCGGGGCTGCTGCACCAGCCATTAAAACAGGAAACGGCTCAAGAACCGAAATGATGTCGCTTGAGAGACCAACGCGGTTTTTGAGAAACTCCAAATAACTTGTAGTTTCGATGTAGTTCAGCTTTTCTGACAGCGAGAGATCGTCTAGGAAATCCCTTTTGCCGCCGACCAAATCCGTTAACCTGTCACATTCGACCGGCTCAAACGGCAGTGCGTTGATAGCCGCCTCATAATCACCGACACCCAGTAAAAGCAACGACCAGTTACCACGGACATTGGTTCGCTCACTATCGACGGTCAGCGACATGAAGCTTTCCGCCAATGGGTTCATAACATCAGGGTTTGTGTTGTTGGTTTCCATCGCCTGAAGGTCAACACCCAGGTCATCCAGCAGCCCGCGCGCAACCATCCCCCAACTTTCAGGGGTATCAATATTGTTAGAACCGCCAATGCCAAGCAGGGTTTTGCCTTTATGATGAAACTCATTGCGTTTTGCATGCCCACCAAAATCATCATGATTGTCGAGCAAAAGAATTTTTGCCTTTTTCCGCTTGGTCTTTTGGAAAAAATGAGCCGCGGCCAGCCCGCTAACGCCAGCTCCAACGACAATTAAATCATAATGCTCGTTTAACCTTTTATGGCCGGCCGGTTTTTCATCGCTCCACGCAAGTGCATGCATGGCATCGTAAGAGCCAGGATGATTTCCACGCATTCCGCTTCGTCGTGGCGGGTATGGGCCTTCCACCCTCACATTGGCGGCCTGTGCCGAAAAACGAATAGGATTTAAAAATCCTGCACCCGCCCCAATGGCAACACCGTTGAGAAAATCACGCCGCGTAATTTTATGTTTCATTGGTCTGCCTCTCCATGTCTTTTTATTCGGTAATGAATGAACGCCTTAGCCATCAGCTATATTTTTCACTTGGGTTCTGAAATAGAGCCCCATTGCTATGACAGGAATAAGTAGAAGCAAGAACAGCATGTTGGCGTAATCACCAATTTCTTCCGAAGCAATGCCGCCAAACATAACAC
>FZLQ01000061.1 GCA_900197605.1 Phyllobacteriaceae bacterium Water-Bin73 | reverse complement strand
GTATTTCGCAAGCCCTGCAATGGTGCTATTCGGGCGAAGTGTTTGGTGCAGAAGAAGCGCTGAGAGGCGGCCTTGTGAGCGAGATTGTGCCGCAAGCCGATTTGCTGGCCCGCGCCAAAGAAGTGGCTTTGCAAATGACCCAAATGAGTTCGCCCGTATCGGTTGCCATGACGCGGCAAATGCTGTGGCGCATGATGGGTGCCGATCACCCGATGGAAGCGCATAAGATTGACAGCAAGGCGGTCTTCGGTCGCGGGCGTCAATCAGATGCCAAAGAGGGTGTGGTGTCTTTCCTTGAAAAGCGCGCGCCTGAATTTGCCGATAAACCAAGCAGCGATATGCCCGGTTTTTATCCTTGGTGGGACGAGCGCAAATTCTCTTAATGTTAAAGCGGCTCGTGTTCGTGCCGCATGATTTGCCAAACAGGTGTGGTGGCGATTAGCGCGGTCACCAGCACCAACATGCTTGCCGCGCATAAGAATGTCGTCATGAGCGGGCCAACCAGTTCGGTCACAATGCCGCTTAAGGTTGCGCCAACCGGTGCCGAGCCCATAAAGCCGAGGCTGTAAAATGCCAGCACGCGTCCACGCGCTTCGGCAGGTGCCTCAACCTGCACAATGGTGCGCGCCATGGTCATATTCACACCGGCGGCCAAACCCCAAATACCGGCAATGGCACAAACCCCGATAAAGTTTGGCGCGAGGGGCACAAGCATCAGTGCCGCGCAGCCGACAATCAGCGCCATCATCATGGCGCGGCCACGTCGCTCGACCGGACGTCGAAACATCATGCCGACCGTGGAGATAATCGTGCCGCCCCAAAAAGAGAGATTCAGCATTGAGATTTCCAATTGTCCACCGCCAAAAATTTGAGTGACGATAAGCGGCAGTGTGACCATAAAAATGCCGATAAAGAAAACGCCCGTGCCGACAGAGGATAAAATCACCGGCCTCATAACGGGGGAGTTCCAGACAATCGAGAAACCGGCGCGCCAGCCGCCATTTTCTTCTTCATGGCCCTCAACCGGTGGAAAATCAGGCAGGGCAAGGGTCAGCAAAAAGCCGATAATCAGCGCGATGCTCTGCATGGCCAATAGCGCCCAGGGGCCGGCCAAAGGGGCCGCTGCACCGGCCAAAATATAGCCCAATAATTGCGCCGCGAATTGGGCAATTAGTGCCATCATGACCGCGCTTTGAATATTGCCGCTGGCGACGCGCGACAATAGCGCGTCACGGGTCGGCACCATAAAGGCGAAAGCGGCACTCATCAGCAGCCCGAAAACAATAATGTGCCAATAAGCCAGCGCGCCGGAATAAGCCAGCCAGCCCAGCGCAATCGGCGGAATGGCGGCCAGCATATTGACCCAGAGCAATATCGTGCGACTGTCGCTTTTATCGGCTAGTGAACCGGCAAACATCATCAGGAAAACCTGTGGCACGGCGAGCGCGACTTGCGCCGCAGCCAAATCACCAGCTGTGCCGCCCAATGTGATAATGACCAAAGTCGGCACCATGACAAATTGTAGGCCATTGGCCGCAAACCAAGTTGCAATGCCCCCAAGATAAGGAATCATTGGATTGACACCCCAGCGTGAGGCTGTACCGGCTTGCGTTTGCATTGGGTTGGACGACATGAAGGCTCCCGAAACTGTCGATGGCGACTTATGGATTACATAAGCCGTTTATCGCTGAGAACCAAAGTGTTTTCTGTTAAGCGGGGCTTTTGGCACGGCTGCGCATTACGGCTATCAATCGGCCAGCGTGGCGGCTGCATCGTTTCGAATACGCTGAACCATGGCGTAAAAACCGTTCGAGCGTTGCGGCGTTAAATGCTCGCCTAGGCCGAGTTTTTGAAATGCGCCTTCTGCGTCATAGTCGCTAATCTCTTGCGCCGATTTGCCCTCATATAGATTGAGCAAAATGGCGACCAGACCGCGCACAATATGGGCATCGCTATCGCCTCGAAAAGACAACGCATCGCCATCACGGTCATTGACCAGCCAGACCTGACTTACACAGCCCTGAACTTTATTGGCTTCGTTATGCTCTTCATCTGACAAGGGCTTTAGGCCATTGCCAAGCTCGATAATATAGCGATAGCGCTCTTCCCAGTCGTCAAACAGATCGAAATCATCAAGCAAAGTTTCCAGTGACATAAGTGTCTCCTATCTGATGCGGAAAATAGGCGCGATTGCCGTTATTGGCAATCATGGTAGGCTCAAAAATATGAATTTGCGTCTTAAATCCGAACTCTATGTGCAGGCTCTTTTGCGTCGCGTGCAAGGGGCTATGTGTGCGGCATATGTGCTGGCGCGCGGTGATAATGATGCGGGCGGCATTTTTGTGCGCGTCAATCGGCTTGACGGGTCGGCGGGGGTGCTGAATATGTTTACCGATATGGATGGGGCGCAGAGCTTTCGCGTCATTCTGCCTTTGGGAAGTGCCGAGGCCGAGAGCGATGCGCTGATTAAGCGCGAAATGCAGCGCGACCCAGATTTATGGGTGGTTGATATTGAAGATGCCCACGGGCGGCATTTTCTTGAGGGCCGCATAGAAGGCGATTGGAGTGGCTGATGAATGAGTTTCTAGCGCTGGTGCGCGAGGTTTGGGCCGACAGCACATTTGGCGTCAGTCCGGCGGAATTATTGACCGCGCTTTGTGTGTTTCTGGTATTCGCCGTATTGCGCGGGCTGTTCACGCGGTTTGCATTGGGCGGGCTGGAGCGACTGACCAAGCGCACGCAAACCGATATTGATGATTTGCTGCGCCAGGCATTGGAACGTCCGGTAAAATTCTTTTTCCTTATATTGGGCGTATTTTTTGCGCTGGAGGTTTTGCCGCTCACCGGATTGGCCGCTGAATTGGCCGATAAGGTGATGCGCTCGCTTATTGCGGTCGGTATTTTCTGGTCATTTTATGCCGCCAGCACACCGGCCAGCATGGCGCTGCGGCGCATTGAAGATATGCTGTCGCCGGAAATTGTCGGCTGGCTGCTGACGCTGTTGCGTTGGGGCATTGTGCTGACCGGCGGGGCGACGATTTTACAAATTTGGGGGATTCAAATCGGCCCGATTATTGCCGGTTTCGGTTTGTTTGGCGTCGCCGTGGCTTTAGGCGCGCAAGACTTGTTCAAAAACTTGCTTGGCGGCGTGTCGATTTTAATCGAGCGACGTTTTGCGCTGGGCGATTGGATTGAGGTTGAGGGCGTGGTCGAGGGGAATATTGAGCAAATCGGTTTCCGCTCAACCCGCGTGCGCCGCTTTGACCAAGTGCCCGTGGTGGTGCCGAATAATATGTTCTCCGACCATGCGCTGGTCAATTATTCCAATATGACGCGCCGCCGCATCAGATGGGTCATCGGCCTGGAATATCGCACCACATCGGAACAATTGCGCGCCATTCGAGCGGCTATTTTGACATGGCTCGACAGCGACCCGCGCTTTGTGACCGAGATTGATGAAGTGCCGAATATTGTTCACGTCGAGGGTTTTAATGACAGCTCAATCGACATGCTGATTTATTGCTTCACCGAAACCACCCGTTGGTATGACTGGCTGTCGGCCAAAGAGGATTTGGCATTGGCGATTAAGCAAATCGTTGAAGAGGCCGGCGCCGGCTTCGCCTTCCCCAGCCGCTCAATATATATCGAGCAGGGTGGGGTTGGCGAGGTTGAATAATTACTTCCCGCTGCGCGCCCAAAGTGCGCCTCTCGTGGCATCTGCCGCCGGTTGATAGGCACCGGATAATTCGCCCAAAGCGGTTTGGAAGGTTTCGAGGCTGACATTATCGGCCAGTTCAAAAGCGTTAATGCCGCAACGGTTCATCATCGCCCATTGGTCGTAAAGCACATCGCCGGTGGCGCGCAATTCGCCCGCAAAATTAAACTCTTGGCGCAGCACACGCGCCGCTGAATAGCCGCGCCCATTGCGATAAATCGGGAAGTGCAACGCCACCAAAGCCAATTGGTCAATATAAGGCGCAAGCTCGCGCACATCTTCGCCCTGATCGGTTTTGCCAAGCCCATCGGCATGCAAAATGACGCCCAAAGGCGCGGTGCGGCTTGCCAAGCTATCGGCCTCAGCCTTTAAGCGGGTGAGGGTGATAATGCTCGGCGCGTCGGTGAGCGGCGCATCATCATCGAGATAGTGCCAGATATTCTTAGCCGCTGCGCCATCAATGACAAGATTAAGCTCAGTCATAAAGACGCTCCTTAAACGGTGCCATGCCGAGGCGGTTATAGGTGTCGATAAAGCGTTCACCATCGGCGCGTAAATCCGTATAGGTGGTGACGACGGTTTCAATCGCATCGACAATATCTTCTTCGGTAAAGGCCCGGCCGGTGATTTGGCCAATGGCGGCATTTTCATCTGCCGCACCGCCTAGCGAGATTTGATAAAATTCCGTACCCTTTTTATCGACCCCCAAAATGCCGATATGACCGACATGGTGGTGGCCGCAAGCATTAATGCAGCCGGAGATTTTAATCTTCAATTCGCCAATATCATATTGCCGGTCGAGGTCGGCAAAGCGTTCGGAAATTTCCTGCGCCAGCGGAATGGAGCGCGCATTGGCGAGGTTGCAATAATCCAGCCCGGGGCAGGCAATCTGGTCTGAAATCAGGCCGAGATTGGCGGTCGCCAATTCATGTGCGGCCAGCGCGTCGTAAACCGCTTTCACATCGTCCAATTTGACATGCGGCAAAACGAGGTTTTGTTCGTGGGTGACGCGCACTTCATCAAGACTGTGGTTTTCGGCCAAATCGGCAATCACGTCCATTTGCGTGTCGGTCGCATCACCGGGCACGCCGCCAATCGGTTTCAGCGAGATATTGACGATGGCGTATCCGGCTTGCTTATGCGCCACGACATTGGCGCGCACAAAACGGGCGACATCGGCATCGGCTGCTTGTGCTTGCGTAAAGGTCTCGCTCTCGGCGGGCAGTGTTTCAAAGGCGGGAGGCGCGAAATAGGCGCTGATGCGGTCTATCTCTTCTTGCGGCACAGTGAGCATGTCAGACGCGTCAATTTTGGCAAATTCCGCCTCGACGAGCCGCTGCATTTCTTCCTGTCCGGTCTCATGCACCAGAATTTTAATCCGCGCCTTGTAAGAATTATCGCGGCGACCCAGCATATTATAGACGCGCATCACCGCTTCCAGATAAGCCAGTAATTTTTCCTTCGGCACAAAGTCGGTCATTTTTTTGGCGACGAATGGCGTGCGGCCCTGACCGCCGCCAACATGCACTTCATAGCCAATCTCACCGGCAGAGTTTTGTTTAACAACAATACCAATATCGTGCAGCTTAATGGCGGCGCGGTCATTTTCATGGCCGGTCACGGCGATTTTGAACTTGCGCGGCAGATAGGTAAATTCAGGGTGGAAGGTTGACCACTGGCGAATAATCTCAGAAATAATGCGCGGGTCTTCCACCTCATCGGCAATCGCACCGGCATATTGGTCGGAGGTGACATTGCGAATACAATTGCCCGAGGTCTGAATGGCGTGCATTTCAACGGTCGCCAATTCGTCCAGCAGGTCGGGAATTTTATCCAGTGCCGGCCAGTTATATTGAATGTTTTGGCGCGTGGTGAAATGGCTATAACCGCGATCATATTTGCGCGCAATATGCGCCAGCATACGCATTTGTTCGCTGCGGAGCGTGCCGTAAGGAATGGCGACGCGCAACATATAGGCGTGTAGCTGCAAGTAAACGCCGTTCATCAAGCGCAATGGTTTGAACTGGTCTTCGGTCAGCGCGCCCGAGACGCGGCGTTCAACTTGGCCCCGAAATTGACTGACGCGGTCAGCCACAAGCTGGTGGTCAAATTCATCATAGCGATACATGGGTTAAGCTCCCGCTTGTTTGCCGAGGTCGAGGCGCACTGTCGGCCCGGCGGCGCGAATGGTCTCGCGCACACTGGCCGGTTTGTAAAAGCTGCCATCTTCCAGCACTTCGAAAAGATAAGGCTCCAGCACATGCGCCTCAAAATCGGCGGGCATGGCGCGCGCCAAAAGAGCGTCTGCCGCATCGGCACCATCGGCAATTTCAGCCTCGGTAAATCCCTCGACCCAGCGATTATCGGCGGACCAATAAACCACTTCGCCATCGCTCAGGCGATTAGCGGTGACGGCCTGAAAACGGGCTCCCTTTGCAGCATGTTGCGCCATAGCGACTCCTCATCGAATGCGCGCCGAATATGGCGAATTTCGATAAAAACGTCAACTAAATGTAAAATATAATTAACTACAAAAATAAATGTTTAATAGGGCTGTTAGCTTTCTGTTTACCGCTTTACAAGAAATTGACCGCATGGAGAAAGCCGATGCGGTTATGGATTTTGATATTGCTTAGCTTCGCGCTGTTTTTACCGGTGCCGGTCATGATGTGGCGCGAGGGATTGAAAGAGGCGCAAGCCGCGCGGTCGGCGCATCAATGCAGCGATGGTTTGTGCCGACTACCCGCGTCTGAAGCTTTCGTGCCAGCGATGCAGCAACAGCCATTCGCAGAAACTCAGCAGATAGAACAAGACAATGCCCAGCGCCGACAACAAGGCGAGGCTTGCGAACATGGTGGCTATTTCGAGGCGATTACCGGCTTCAATAATGCGCCAGGCCAAGCCGGTGCTGGCACCCGAACCGGCAACAAACTCAGCCACCACTGCACCGATAAGCGCCAAGCCACCGGAAATTTTGGCACCTGTCAGAATTGACGGCAGCGCGGCGGGCATTTCCAAATAGCATAGACGTTGCCACCAATTTGCGCCCGATAGCCGCATCAGGTCATGCAGTTGCGGGTCAATGCTCCGCAAGCCTTGCACCGTATTGGTCAACATCGGGAAGAAGGCGACAATCCAAGCGATTATCACCAAAGCGCGCGATACATTGTCAAAGCCGACCCATATGAGAATAAGCGGCGCAATGGCCACGACGGGCGTGACTTGCAAGGTGACGACATATGGATAAAGCGCCATTTCAATCAGCCGCGCCCGGGTGAAAATAATCGCCAGCCCAATAGCGCTCACTGCGGCCCAGAAAAATGCCGCCGCCGTGACTTTTACCGTGACCCAAAGCGCCGCTATCAGCGAGGCGAAATTATCGACCAGCGCCGCGCCAATAGCCGATGGGGGTGGCAAAATAAACACCGGAATCGACGCCGCGCTGACCCAAATCTCCCAAAGGGCGAGGAGTGCCATGCCGAGCAAAACCGGGGTGAGGTAACGCATCAACCTGTCCCCGCTTCATGGCCCAGCGCTTTACTCAGTTCAGCGCAGGCCGCCATATAGTTTGGCGCGCTGCGAAAATTATCGGCGCGGCCCGTTTGGTCAATTGCAAGCGCGCTTTTTAGTTGACCGTCCTGCATCACCAGCGCGCGCTCGGCCAGATAAGCCGCTTCGGTGACGCTATGGGTGACGAAAACAATGGTGCAATTTTGCTGCTGCCAAATGGCGCGTAAATCATCATCGAGGCGAAAGCGGGTTAATTCATCAAGCGCGGCGAAAGGCTCATCCATCAGCAAGACAGGCGGCCGCTTGGCCAAGGCGCGCGCCAGCGAGACGCGCATTTTCATGCCGCCTGATAATTGACGCGGCAGGGCATCGGCAAAATCAGCCAGGCCGACAAGCTGCAAGGCTTCGGCCAGACGCGCCGCAATCTCATTTTGCGAATGGCCCTCAATTTTCAGGGGCAGGGTGATATTATCGGCAACGCTGCGCCACGCCAATAAAGTTGGTTCTTGAAACACGAAACCGATATCGCTTTGCGCCAAGCCGCTGACGCTGCCGGTGCTTGGCGGTTCCAGCCCGGCCAATAGACGCAGCAAGCTCGACTTGCCACAACCCGACGGGCCAACCAAAGCGGTGAAGCTGCCGCGCGTAAATTCTGCCGTAATATCGCGGAGCGCGGTGAAGCCATTGTCATATTGCAAGCTGGCCGCATTGAGGGCGAGGGCGGTCATTCTGCGCCATCCGGATTGACGAATTTTGTCGTAAAGGCGTTTTGCCAATCCAGCGATTTTCGATAAACGCCGTTTTCCGACATGGTGGTGAAGAAAGATTGCCATCGCGCGCGGCTCATCGCGCCGAGACCGTTCTTCTCAGTATCGGACGAGGCCAGCATGGCGCGGCTACGAATTTGTTCAATTGCTTGGTCGATAATATCTTGCCGCATATCGGGATTGGCGGCGAGGATAAGCTGATTGCCCGGCGTCGGGTCGCCGTAAACATAGCTCTGCCACCCCTCAATCGAGGCGTTGACGAAAGCCTGCACCAGCTCCGGTCGCTGTTCTATCAGTTGATTTTGCGCCAGCACCATCGCGGCATAGCTCGGATAGCCGTAATCCGAGAGCAAGAAAACCTGCGGCTCAAACCCGCCCCGCGTGGCAATCGTGTAAGGCTCGGAGGTAACATAGCCCTGCTGAATGGCCTCCTTATTGACCAGAAACGGTGCCAAATTAAAGGTGTATTTGCGAATCTGACGGTCGGAAAAATCATATTTGGCGCGCAGCCAAACCCAAAACGCATTGACCGAGGCATCGGCAATCATCACCGGCCTTTCTTTGATATCAGCCAGCGTCGAAATATCGTCGCGGGGATGGGTGATGAGCACTTGCGGGTCTTTTTGAAACGCCGCCATCACCGCTTTGGCGGGCACACCGGCGCGCACCATATTCAGCGGAATAAAGCTGTTTGAGCCCATGCCGAAATCAATCGCGCCCGCGCCTAATAATTGCGCAATATTGACGCCCGGCCCACCGCCGCGCAACGTCACGTCAAGACCGGCCTTCTCATAAAGTCCCAATGCTTTGGCTTGATAAAACCCGCCTTGCTCGGCTTGCGCTTTCCAGTCAGTGGCAAACACCACCGCTTCCAATGCCTGCGCCTGAACAGGCAAAAGCAGCATGGCGAAAAGCCATTTTCGGGCGATCGCAATAAAGCGCTTGTGTGGCTGTATTCCTCGTCTCATCTATGACAAACTGGCAGACAGTATGAAGCGCGTCAACTTGAGCGACGCGCGCAATGGAGACAGGCGTGGGCGAAAAACCGTTTTGGCAAACCGTGCCATTGGCCGAGATGGACGACGCACAATGGGAAGCTTTGTGCGATGGGTGCGCCAAATGCTGTCTGGTCAAATTACAAGATGAAGACACAGATGAGATTGTCTTCACTGATATTGTTTGCAATTTGCTGGATCAGGAAAATTGCCGCTGCACCCATTATGCCGAGCGCACCAAATTAGTGCCCGATTGCGTGAAGCTGACCAAAGACAATCTCGATAAAATTGATTTCATGCCGCCCAGTTGCGCGTATCGCTTGCTGCATGAGGGGCAAGATTTGCCGGATTGGCATCCGCTGGTATCAGGCGACCCCGATAGTGTTGTCGCGGCGGGCATGTCGGTTAAGGGGCGGGTGATACCGGAAATAATGTTCGAAGGCGATGCTGAAGACCGCGTTGTTGACTGGCCGCTGGACAAATAATTCGAAAAAAAATAGCTCTGCCGCGATGCTTGTTAAGCCGTTGAATTATGTAAAACTCTGCGAAAATACACGTGCGAAAGTTAATTAAATTATTGAATTTATTGATAAAATCATTCAAAACCGCTTGACAAGTTTGTCGCTGCTTTGATCGTCGTCAGGTATGGTGAGAAAAAGCTTCCAACGCGAAGACTGCCACTAATCATATGAAAACCGACGAAACCGAAAGCCGGTTGGCTGTTATGGGACGAAGCGCAAGAAACAATGCTGGTGTTGACGGCAAATGGCTGGTCGCCCTTGCAAGAGGAGGCCGCACCGCGCTTGTTTCAAAGTTTTGAGTCGGTTTTTGAACCGGCAGCCGGTTTGGGCGGCTTAAAAATCCCGTCGCATATTACTTTGCTCGGGGTTACGGCGCGGGTGATGGACACAATAACCTGCGTTAATAGCTGGCAGTTGGGCGCAAATACGGGAAGCAATCGTTTCGGTTCCGGTCTCGGTTTGGAAAAAGACACCGCCATTAGCGGCCCCGCCGACCCGCCCAGCGTTTATTGGCAAGAAGAAGACATTGTGCTGTCACCGGTCGGTGGCTGTTTTACCGGCGGGCGCATTGCCGTGGCCATTCATTTCATCAAGCTGCCGCCGCCGAGCCTGTCGTGACATTATAGTTCTGGTCTTCTGTTCAAGCGGTGGTTATTCTGACGGCAAATGGGAGACCGAAATGAACAGACTTACCGAAAATGCCCCCGCCGTCAGCGACGCCATCAATACGCGTTTTTCATGCCGCGCTTTTCTCGATAAGCCGGTCGCGGAGGAAGATGTAAAATATATTGTCGAAACCGCCATGCGCGCGCCCTCCGGCGGCAATTTGCAGCCGTGGAATTTGCATATTCTGCAAGGCGAGGCGCGCGACACGCTGGTGGCTATGGTGGCTGAAAAAGGCCAAGAAAAGCCGATGGGCGAGGGGTCGGAATATCATATTTACCCGCCCGAATTAAAAGAGCCTTACAATGGCCGCCGCTTTGAAATTGGCGAGCGCATGTATGAAATTATGGGTGTTGCGCGCGAAGACAAAGCGGCGCGTTTGGCGTGG
>FZLQ01000080.1 GCA_900197605.1 Phyllobacteriaceae bacterium Water-Bin73 | reverse complement strand
CCATTCCGCTGCGCCGCGCCGGCGCTCCCGACGATATGGCAGGCGTCGCTTTGTTTCTAGCATCACCGCTGGCGGCCTATGTGCAAGGCCAAACCATTGTCGCCGATGGTGGGCTTTCGCTCTAGCTCAGCGCCTCTATCAAGCCGGTTTCGGCTGTTAGCTCAGCCAGCCGTGCTTTGTCTCTATCTGACAGGGCGGCATATTGCTCGCCAATCCATTGCAGGCATTTGGCCTGATAGGGAAACGGGTTTTGCTGATAGGGTCTGCCATCAACCTCGCCATCAACCATCTCCGCGCTGCTCATCACCGCTTCGGCATTGAGCTTGAGATAGGGAATATAAAGCCTCGCCAATTCCTGAACCAAAGCGAGCAGGGTCTCGGGCATAGCCGATGAACTGTCGAGCCAGCCGCTATCATCATCAGCGACGGCCAGACCTGACAAATCTTCCATCAGTTCCGTCCACGCATAAATGCGGGGGAATTCCGACACGACAATGGCGCTAGATGTCGGGTCGAAAAGCGCCAAACAGGTCAATTGCCCATAAACTGCGAAGTCGGCAGAGCTTGGTCGCTGACCGAAAATAAAAGGTGCCGTTTGCAAATGTGCGTCGAGCAGGGTCATGAAGCGCGTGAAACTGTTTTCAATGGTTTCTTTTGTGACTTCATTGGAGCCGACATAAGTCAAACGACCGGTTTGCCGGTCGCTGACATATTTCGACAGCGGTTCAATTTCTTCATCGCTGGCCGATATATTACCCCAGCGCGGCAAAATCGAACCGGCCTTTTTAATATCAGCCGCGTAATGCCAGCGATAATGGAACATGGATTTGGTCAGCCATTCATCGCCATAATCTTCGAGCAGCCAATTCAAAAATGCCATAATGGCGTCAGACGGAATAACGCTGCGACCCTCATATTCTTCTTCAAAGCGGCGTAAAATCGGCGTGCTGTCGGTCACGGCCTGTATCTCACCATTTGCGTCGGGCAGATAATAGGTCGGCAGCAGTGCGACTTTGGGCTTTGGTCGATTTTTGTGGCCCATATCGCCCGGCGCGGTAATGCTCTGCCAGGAAATCCGATAGGGGATATGGCGGTAGCGCATCAGCGCCAGCATTTTACGCGTATATGGCGAGCCGGGCGCGCCCATTAATTCAACGACCGTCATTGTGAAACCTCCATCACCTTTTTAGATATTGGCGTTTACAGTGCCAATTGTCCAGCGTTTGTCAGGCGCGTTATTTTTGCTTTCGTAAAGCGGGCGGATTGCTGCTATTTTGCCGAATAGAAGATGACAGATTTAACAATCATTATTGGCGGCGGTTTGGCCGGCGTGACCAGCTTTTACGAGCTCACGGCGCGCGGCTTGCCATGTCTGTTGATAGATGCCGAAGCCGATGTCGCGCGCGGCACAAGTTTCGCCAATGGCGGCGGGCTGCATCCAAGCCTGCCAGACCCGTGGAATAATCCGGGCATTGGGCGGCATTTATTCGCGTCGCTGTTTCAGCGCGATGCGCCGATGAAACTGCATATGTCGCAACTCCCTCATCTGGCCGGTTGGGGCATGGCGTTTTTGCGTCACTCGGCGCGCAAAAATTATGATGCCATTACGCGCGCCAATTTCGATCTTGCCGAATATTCAACCCGACAGACCGAGGCGTTGCAGCAATTTCTCAATCTCGATTATGACAGCGCGGCCCCCGGCACGTTAAAGCTGTTGCGGTCGCAAGCTGAACGCAACGAGGCGCTGCGGCTGGCGGATATGCTGGCGGCCAAAGGCTTGCACTATGAGACGCTTGACCGCGCTGATGTGCAGGCGTGTGAGCCGTCTCTGGCGGCGGCGCAGGGCTTGGTTGGGGCGTTGCGCTTTCCCGATGACGGCATTGGCGATGCCCGTCTTTTTTGCGAGGGGCTGGCGGCGGCGGCGGTGAAAAAAGGCGGGGAGATGCGCCTCAACACAAAAGTGCTCAGCTTGCTTGTCGCAGGCGACGCGGTGGTCGGGGTGAAATTGCACGATGAAGAAATAAGGGGGCGCGTGGTGCTGGCCGCAGGCGTGGCGGCGGCTGATTTGGCGCGCCCGCTTGGTGTGCGCTTACCCATTCGTCCGGCCAAAGGATATTCCCTGACCCTCGATGCGGGGCATTTGGGCAAAGCGCGCCCGCATCATTTATTGGTCGATCCGATGCAGCACATTGCCATCACCCCTTTGGGCGAACGGTTGCGGATATTGGGCATGGCCGAATTTGTTGGCCATGACAGGCGCATTGACCAAAGAAGGCTGACGCAATTGCGCGGTTTCTTCACCGCCTTGCTGCCGGATTTGGCGCAGCAGCTTGATTGGGAGGGCGCGCAAGGCTGGGCCGGTTTGCGCCCGATGAGTGCCGATGGCCGCCCGTTTATCGGGGCCAGTGATGCGGCGGGCCTGTGGCTGAATTGCGGGCATGGGCATCTTGGCTGGACGATGGCTGTCGGCTCGGCGCGTATTTTGGCCGATGCGATAACCGGCACGCAGGCGGAAATCGACACGGCGGCATTTTCTCCTAATGCAGGGCAGCGCCGTTTGCGCTAGAATTTCTGATGCGCTTTTTACCGCCCCTATCAAATCAGCAATATCATGGCCGCCTTTGGGCCTGTGGTGCTTTGGCATTGGTGGCACTTCATGCGATTGGCAGCGGGCTGGTGCAAGTGCTGCTGCCCGATAGCGGTCTCATCAGCCTTGCCGGTCTCAGCCTTGCCCATGATGGCGGTTTGCAATTGATTGCGCTGGCGGCGCAGGCGGGGGCAACGCAATTAATCTGGGGGCTGACCTTGGCCTTCATCGTGCTGCGGCATCGCAATCTCACAGCATTGTTTCTGCTTTTGGCGGCGCTTGAAAAACTACTGATTATTCTCGGCGGGTTGCTGAAACCGACCAATGCGGCAATGGCATTGCCCGGCAGTGATGCCGCTTTGGTGTTGTTGGTGTTGTGTGTGCTTGCCATTTTCGGCACGCGCGCCAAATCAGCCTAATGGACTTATTCAATCCGCAAAGCCGCAATCTTCTGCCGCGCGATGGCGAGGCGATTTATTTTGGCGCGCTGTGTTCGGTCGCAGAAGCCGACACGCTGTTTACCGCTTTGATGAATGAGATAAAGTGGCAGCATGACCGCGTGAAACTATATGGCCGCGACATCGTAACCCGCCGCGAAGTGGCATGGCATGGCGATGCGCCGTTTCAATATACTTATTCGCATAACACCAAAACGGCACTTCCCTGGACACCCGCTTTGCAACGGCTGAAGGCTTTGGTCGAGGCCGAAAGCGGCGACAGTTTTAATTGCTGCTTGCTTAATCTTTATCATTCGGGCGAGGAGGGCATGGCCTGGCACGCAGATGATGAAAAAGAATTACGGCCCGATGGGGCGATTGCCTCGGTCAGTCTCGGTGAGGTGCGGCGTTTCGTTTTTCGCCATAAGGCCGATAAGGAAAAGGCCGAGATTTTGCTGGCGCATGGCAGCCTTTTGTTGATGCGCGGCAAAACCCAAACCCATTGGGAACACAGCCTGCCAGTGATGAAACGCGCGACCGGTGCGCGGATAAATCTGACATTCAGAACAATTGCCGGTTAGGCTCTGTTTTGCTGGACTTATGGCATCATTATTGCCAATATCTCTGCCAAATAGGGAGATTAAACCATGTTGAAATTGCATTTTGCGCCCAATTCTCGTGCCGTACGAACCCTTTGGCTGCTTGAAGAATTAGGGTTGGAATATGAATTAAACCGAATGGATTTTCATCCGAAAGACCTGAAGTCTGACGCGCATCGGGCGCGTCATCCGCTGGGTCGGATTCCGGTTTTGGAAGATGGCGACATCACGCTTTGGGAATCCGGCGCGATTGCCGAATATATTCTCGAGCGTCACAAAAACGGCGGCCTGAAGCCGTCGCCTGATGCGCCGAATTATCCCAAATATCTGCAATGGTTTCATTATTGCGAGGGCATGATTATGCCGCCAATTAACACAATTGTTGTGCAAACCATTTTGCTGCCGCCGGAGCGTCGTGATGAAACGGCATTGGGTCAAGCCCAACGCTTGCTGGCGCGCGCCGTGCAACCGGTGGAAGATGATATGGTCGGCAAGGATTATGTCGCCGGTGAGTTTACCGCTGCCGACACGATGATTGGTCATGCCATTATGATGTCGCACCGCATGGGCATTGTGAATGAAAACCACCCCAATCTAATGGCGTATATTGAACGGTTAAATGCGCGTCCGGCTTTGCAAAAAGCCTTTACTTTCGATACCGTTTAACTGACGACAGAAAAGGCTTTATCGGTTATGGCGTTCCAAGAACAACAAATCACCACCGGAAAATATTTGTTCCGGTTTCTAAAATTTCTGGCGCGGCCGGGCTCAATCGGCAATTTGAAGTCGCTGCTGAAGTCGCGCATGGAAGATGAAATGTCCATTGTCGATTTTCTGGAGCGTCACGCCGCTGAACGTCCCGATGCGATTGCCATTAAATTTGAAGACCGGCAGATTAGCTGGGGGGAATTCAACCGCAAAGCCAATCAAATGGCGAATTATTTCCGCGCTCGTGGCGTTAAATTCGGCGATAAAATCGCGTTGAATGTTGAAAATCGCCCTGAGCTTTTATTCGCTACGGCAGGGTGTTTGAAAATCGGCGCGGTGGCCGGCATGGTCAATACCGGTCAAAGCAATGAGGCTTTGGCACATAGCCTGCGCCTGATTGAGCCGTCATTGATTGTGGTCGGCACGGAATGTTTCGCCAATATGGAGACCGTGGCCGATATGATTGACGAGCAATATAGCGGCAAGCTGCTGTTTATTGCCGATGGCGACAATGCATCTGCGCCCAGCGATTATAAAGACCTGATGGCAGCGATAGCCGAGCATGATGACAGCAATATCTTGCCTGAACAGCCGCTGAAATTGGGCACGCCGATTTATTACATCTTCACCTCCGGCACCACCGGTCTGCCGAAAGCCAGCATCACGACGCATATGAAAGTGTTCCGCGCAGGCACCCAGTTTGGCGTGAATGTGATGACGCTCAAGCCCGAGGATACATATTATTGTGCGCTGCCGCTTTATCATTCCAACGCCTTAACCGTCGGCTTCGGCTCATGCTTGTGCAGTGGCGCGACGCTGGCTTTGCGCCGAAAATTCTCAGCCAGCCAGTTCTGGGAGGATTGCATTAAGTTTGAAGCGACGGCGGCGATTTATATTGGTGAGTTGCTGCGCTATTTGCTGGCGCAACCCGAGCGCGAGAGTGATAAATCGCATAATGTGTCCCGCGTTTTGGGCAATGGCCTGCGCCCGGATATTTGGATGGAATTCAAAAACCGTTTTGGGATTGCGCGGGTGCATGAATTTTATGGTGCCTCTGAGGGCAATACCGGTTTTGTGAATATTTTCAACTTCGACAAAACCGTCGGCTGGTCGCCGCAATATGGCAGCGCGTGGGACGTCGTTCAGTATGATGTTGATGAAGACGAGCCGGTGCGTGGTGATGATGCGTTTATGAAGCGCATGCCGGTCGATGAAACCGGATTGTTGATTACCCGCATCACCGAACAAAACCCGTTTGACGGCTATACGGATGCCCAATCCAGCGAGAAGAAAATTCTGCGCGATGTGTTTGAAAAGGGCGATGCTTGGTTCAATACAGGTGACCTTGTTGTGCTGCAAAAGCATGGCCATATCCAATTCGGTGACCGCATTGGCGATACTTTCCGCTGGCAGGGCGAAAATGTTGCGACCACTGAGGTGGAGAGCGTGATTATGAAATGGCCGGAAATTGAGGATGCCGTGGTTTACGGCGTCACCGTACCGGGCCGTGATGGACGCTGCGGCATGTTGTATATGACACAAAAAAACGATGACCAAATTGACTTGAATGGCTTGGCGGCGCATATGCGCGACAATCTTCCGGCCTATGCCGTGCCGCGCTTTATCCGCATCGGCCAAAAAGTTGATGTGACCGGCACGTTTAAGTTCCAGAAAACCAAGCTGAAAAATGCGTCTTATAAAGTCGGTGAGGTGGATAACGACCCGCTTTATCTATTGGCGCGCGATGGCGATAGCGTGGAGCCGATAACGGCTGAGGTGCAGGCAAAAATTGATAATGATGATGTGCGTCTCTAGCGCGCATCGCCTTTAAGCCATTAGCTGACAGGCCACAGCCAAGCGGCACCGCGCACGCCGCTGGCATCGCCATGTCGGTTACGCACGAGCTTGGTTTCAATAATGTCTGAGAAAATATAAGCGTCCCAAATTTCGGGGATATGCGTGTAAAGCGCGTCGATATTCGACAATCCACCACCCAATACAATAACTTCCGGATCAACCAGATTAATCACGGCACCAAGCGCCCGCGCCATGCGGTCGCATAAACGCGCAAAACTAGCTTTGGCCGCGTCGGTTTCGCTGGCCATGATTTCCTCGGCGGTCAGTTCTTCGCCGGTTACAAATGCGTGGTCGCGGGCAAAGCCTGAGCCGGAAATCCAGACCTCATTGCAGCCCTGTCTGCCGCAATAGCAATCGGGCCCGGGCAGTTCATCGGCGCGCGGCGCGGGCAATGGATTATGGCCCCATTCGCCGCCAATACCGTTCATGCCGTTTTGCAATTTGCCGTCAAATACCAAGCCGCCGCCACATCCTGTGCCTAAAATCACGCCGAATACGGAACGCGCGTCTGCGCCTGCGCCATCGGCGGCCTCAGATAGGGCAAAGCAATTTGCGTCATTGGCCAGCCGCACATCGCAGCCAAGTTTGCGCTCCAAATCTTGCTTAATCGCGCGGCCTTGCAGACTTTGAGTGTTGGAATTGCGGACAAGGCCGGTCTTGGAAGATAGCGAGCCGGGCATGCCGATGCCGATGGTCGGGGCGACACCGCTTTCAGCGCGCGCTTTGTTTGTCAGTTCGGCAATGACCTCGAGAATGGCATCATAATCGTCCGCCGGTGTAGGCCGACGTTCGCGCCAGACAATAGCCCCGGCATTATCCAGCAAAACGGCTTCCATTTTGGTGCCGCCGAGGTCGAGGCCGAAGCGCATTAGATCTCTAATGCCCCGTGGTCGATTTTTGGCAGCACATATTTGCCGAATAAATCACATTCATCTTGATGCGGATAGCCGGAGAGAATGAAGGCTTCAATGCCCAATTCGCGATAGGCGTTGAGCTTGGCCAAAACTTGGTCGGGATCGCCGACAATCGCTGCACCGCAACCGGAACGCGCGCGCCCGACACCGGTCCATAAATTCTCTTCGACATAATCGCCCGAACCGGCGGCATTGGCTGCGTCGCGCATTTCGGCTTGGCGCCGCACCCCATAGGAGGCGCTGTCGAGCGAGCGATTGCGTATCTCTTCACCAACGCCATCATCTAGCTTGCTGATGAGCGTGTCGGCGGCGGCGCGCGCCTGTTCTTCGGTTTCGCGCACAATCACATGCGCGCGATAGCCGAATTTCAGCGTGCGGTCATAGCCGCTCGCCCGTTGCCGCATATCGTCGAGAATATCGCTGACCTTATCCATCGTATCGGGCCACATGAGAAACACGTCAGCTTCCTGCGCCGCCACATCGCGCGC
>FZLQ01000136.1 GCA_900197605.1 Phyllobacteriaceae bacterium Water-Bin73 | reverse complement strand
GTTTGAATGTGTGCAGCCGGTGACGCTGCACCGCTCTGCCGTTTGGTGGCGCACACAATTGGCAGGTATTCAATATTTGCTGTTCGGCAAGGGCGACGCGTCATTTCCACCAACCGCTGCCGGTGCCTTCTTTAAGTCGAGCGCTGAAAAAGCCGTTTGCGATATGCAAATCCACTATGTCTCGGTTGCTGTGCCTGATGTGCATGGGCGGGCGGATATTCCGACCTCGCATGGCTTCTCGTCGATTGTCTATGGTTGCCGCCCCGAAAGCCGTGGGCATTTGACCCTGAAAACCGCCAATCCGGACGATGCACCGGCGATTTATCCGAATTATTTGTCAGCCGAGCAGGACATTATCGACATTCGCAATGGCTATCGCATTACGCGCGATATTTTCCTGCAAAAAGCCTTTGACCCGTATCGCGGCGATCAGATGAAGCCACCGGCTGATGTGAATGTTGACAATGATGCTGAGTTGGACGGCTGGATTCGCGCCACCGGTGAGACGCTGTATCACCCGGTCGGCACCTGCAAAATGGGCAGCGACCCGATGGCCGTGACCAATGAGCATGGCCAAGTGCATGGGGTTGAGGGCTTGCGCGTGGTTGATGCCTCGCTGATGCCGACGCTGATTAGCGGCAATACCAATGCGCCGACGATTATGATGGCCGAGAAAATTTCCGACCATATTCGTGGGCGCAGCTTCCTCGCGCCGCAACAAATCGCTGCTGAATAGGAGAGGGCATGGCCTCGTCTGACACAAAATTTGAGTTCTTCTTCGACATCTCAAGCCCCTGGACCTATTTGGCCTTTACGCGGGTTGAAGATGTGGCGGCGCGCTGCGGCGTCGAGATTGACTTCAAGCCGATATTGGTTGGCGGTGTGTTTAATGCGGTGAATGAAACTGTCTATGAAGCGCGCTCAAATCCGCATCCGGTCAAGGGGCGTTATTACGTCAAAGACCTGCGCGATTGGGCCAAGTTTTGCAACGTTGAGATAGGCCAGCCGCCGGTGTTTCCGCTGCCTGCGGCAGGCATTATGCGGGCGGCTTTGCTGGCGCAAGATGAGGGCAAGCTGGTGGCGTTTTCCAAAGCGGCGTTTCATGCCTATTGGGGCGAGTTGAAAGACATCAGCCAGCCGGAAGAAATGGCGGCGCTTTGCGCGGCGGTGGGCATGGATGCGGCGGCGGTTGGCGCGGCCATTCAAACAGACGAGATTAAGGCGCGGCTGCGCGATAATACGCAGGAGCTTATTGAGCGCGGCGGTTTCGGCTCGCCGACCATGTTCGTCAATAAGACGGATATGTATTTCGGCAATGACCGCTTTGAACTGGTTGAGGCTGCCTTAAAGGCGGCAGGTTAGCCCGTGACCAGCGACACACAACCGGAAGAACAGCCGGAAAAGCAACCCATATTGCGCGCGCCCGCCGTGGTGCTGGTGCTATTGGCTGCCCTGATTGTGTTTCACCTATTATCGGTGTTTGGCGGCAATGCCATGCGGATTGAATTGATTGTCGCGCTGGGACTGTTTCCGGCGCGGTTTTTTGCCGAAGGATTGGGCGGCTTGCCCGGCACATGGGTGCAGGGCGTGGTGACTTTGTTCAGCCATTCCATGCTGCATGGCGGCTGGACGCATTTGATTTTGAACAGTGTCTGGTTGCTGGCTTTTGGCGCGCCGGTTGCGCGGCGTCTTGGCCCGCGCAAATTCATGTTTCTGTATATGGTTTGCGTCATGTTTGGCGGGCTGGGGCAAATCCTCATCACCGATTTTAGCGGCTATCTTATTCCGATTATCGGCGCGTCGGGCGGCGTTGCCGGTCTCATGGGCGCGGCTGCGCGCTTTGCCTTTTCCGATGTGCGCTGGCTCGACCCCAATGCCCAAGAGCCGCGCCGTCGCCTGCTGCGCCTCAGCGAAGTGCCGCGTCGCCGTCCGGTGGTGATTTTTATCGGGGTTTGGCTGATT
>FZLQ01000067.1 GCA_900197605.1 Phyllobacteriaceae bacterium Water-Bin73 | reverse complement strand
ACCTCTGACCTCTGCCTTCGGAGGGCAGCGCTCTATCCAGCTGAGCTACGGGTGCTTGCTTCCGATGCATGGAATTCCTTCGAAATACCACGCTTTTAAGAAATGGTAAATCGCGTTTATTTTGAGAATATGGGTTAGGACAATCCGTCAATCGCGCATCATTGGCACATCATTGGCACATCATTGGCACATCGTTGGTGGGGCAATATTGCGCCTGTGACTCGAGACGACTGAAGATAAGCGGCAGACCTTGCCTCTCGCCTATATTTCGGTCTAGTTTGGCGGTCATCATCAAGAATTTAGGAAATGGATTTGAGTGTGAATTTGAATGTTTTGGGCTGGAGCGACCGGCTCGCCGTTTCTGCGTCCACCTTATGTGCGCTTCACTGTTTGGGTCTGCCCTTTTTGGTCGGCGTGTTTCCGGTTATCAGCGGCACGGTATTGGGTGACGAGGCATTTCATCAATGGCTGATTTGGGGCGTTGTGCCGTTAAGCGGTTTCAGCCTTTTGCTGGGCTGCCGCAAACATAAAAATGCCGCCGTAATTTATTTCGGCCTGGTCGGGGTCGGCGCGCTGATTGCATCGGCCGTGCTGGGCCACGCCATTTTGGGCGAGGCCGGCGAACGCTGGGCGACGCTTGCGGGCGCGGTTCTTTTGGCCGTCGCCCATATTAAAAATTTCAGACTGTGCCGCCAATCAGATTGCGACCACTGAGCGGATATCAGGAGCAGAACAGCCAATGGAAGACGAGAAAATTTACCTCAATTGTCCGTTTGACGATAAGGATGAGTGCAAATCGCTGGGCGGTCGTTGGGATGGCGATGCGCGCAAATGGTACATCACCGATGCGATGGCCAGCGAGCCCTTCGCCAAATGGATGGACGGCGCAGAGCCATCAGCTGAGGTAAGCAAGCCCGAGGCTGACCAGGAAGATGGCGCGCGGGTTTATCTCAATTGCCCGTTTGACGATAAAGACGCCTGCAAAGCGCTGGGCGGCAGATGGGATGGCGATGCCAAAAAATGGTATGTGCCGGCCGGCAAGGATACCGAGCCTTTCGCCAAATGGATGACGCCCTAAATTAAGCTAAGCGCGCGCCGCCTGTTGGCCGCTCATCCGCGTCGGGCTTTTGCATCAACTCGATAAGCACACCGCCCATATCTTTGGGATGAATAAAGATAATCGGCGTGCCATGCGCGCCAATGCGCGGCGCACCCAAAACGCGCGCGCCTTTATCAACCATAGCATCGCGCGCGGCCAGTAAATCATCGACCTCAAAACACACATGGTGTTGACCGCCCTCCGGATTGGTTTTTAGAAAACCGGCTATTGGACTGGTCTCATCAATCGGCTCGATGAGCTCAATCTGGCTGTTCGGCACATCGACAAAACACACCCAAACACCCTGCTCTTCCATCTTAAACTTATCGTGGATTTTCGTCGCGCCCAGCACATCGCGGTAAAGCGCGACAGATTTTTCAATCGATGGTGTCGCCACACCGACATGGTTCAAACGTCCAATCATTTTTCTTTCCTCACTTTTGCCGGTTAAGAAGTCAGCTTCATGAAGACATTTTCAAGCTCGGCACCTTGCGTATCAAGGTCTCTTATCTCAATGCCCGCAGCTTGCAATTTTGCAAGCACCGCCCCGGCCGGTAAATCGCCCGGATTATAAGTCACGGCCAAGCGGCCATCATCATTCAGCTTCATGGCCAAGCCGTCAATATTCGGCGCTTGCGTTAGCGGGGCGGTGGCGCGCACCAAAAGCGTCTTATTGTCGATTTGTGCCAGCAAATTGGCCGTGCTGTCGCAAGCACGCAATTCGCCCTGGTCGATAATCGCAATCGTGTCACATAATTCTTCGGCCTCTTCGAGATAATGCGTGGTCAAGACAATGGTGACCCCGGCCTTATTAAGCTCAATGACATAATCCCAAAGCTGGCGGCGCAGCTCGATATCGACACCGGCGGTCGGCTCATCAAGCACCAGAACCGGCGGGTTATGAACCAATGCTTTGGCCACCAAAAGACGTCGGCGCATACCGCCCGACAAGGTGCGCGCATAGGCATTGAGCTTATCGTCAAGCCCCATAGCGGTGAGGATTTCCAGCGTGCGGCGTTGGCTTTTCGGCACGCCATACATGCCGGCCTGTAAATCCATAATTTCACCCGGGGTGAAAAACGGGTCAATTGACAGCTCTTGCGGCACAATGCCGATAGAGGCGCGCGCTTGGCGGGGATTTTTATCAATATCAAAACCCCAAATTTCGGCGCTGCCGCCGCTTTTCATCACCATGCCGGCCAGCACATTAATGAAGGTCGATTTACCGGCCCCATTGGGCCCCAAAAGGCCGAAAATAGAACCGCGCGGCACGGCCAGATCAATACCCTTTAATGCATGTTTGGCGGGGGCGTTGCCGACCGCCTTATAGGTTTTTTGTAAGCCTCTGGCTTGTAACGCAAATTCACCGTCGCTCATGCATCTCTCCCGCATACCACTGGCCGAATCGGCCTTTCCGGTTGGTATCAGTAGCATTTATGAACTCATTTATGAACTGGGGAATAAATCGGCAAATGCTTTTTGTCGCCTTGCCAATGGCCCACCCTGTCTTACACTTGGGTAACAGATTCGACGGGAGCATGGCGTGGCAGGCACGAAACAAAGTGAAAAATTGGGCAAGAATGATCACCTCTATCTCGTTGACGGGTCGGGCTATATTTTTCGCGCCTATCATGCCCTGCCACCTTTGACCCGAAAATCGGACGGCCTGCCGGTCGGCGCGGTGTCGGGGTTTTGCAATATGTTGGTGAAGTTGCTCAATGATATGGGCGCGCAAGAAACGCCGACGCATTTGGCGGTTATTCTCGACGCATCGGGCAAGAGCTTCCGCAATGAGATTTACCCTGAGTATAAAGCCCATCGGCCACCGGCACCGGAGGATTTGGTGCCGCAATTTCCTTTGGTGCGCGAGGCAGTGAAAGCCTTTGATATTCCGGCGATTGAATTGGCGGGTTTTGAGGCTGATGACCTCATCGCGGCTTATGCCACCAAAGCGGCTGACGATGGCGCGCGGGTGACGATTGTGTCGTCGGACAAGGATTTGATGCAATTGGTCAGCGACAATATCGACATGGTCGATACGATGAAGGATAAATTCATCGACGCGGCGGCGGTGGTTGAGAAGTTCGGCGTCGGCCCTGAAAGCGTGATTGATGTGCAGGCTTTGGCCGGTGACAGTGTAGATAATGTGCCGGGCGTTCCGGGCATTGGCATTAAGACAGCCGCCCAATTGATTGAGGAATATGGCGACCTCGACACGCTATTGGCGCGCGCCGGTGAGATTAAGCAAAATAAACGCCGCGAAAATCTGATTGAATTTGCGGAGCAAGCGCTTATCAGCCGTGAATTGGTGACGTTGAATCGCGACACGCCCATGCCGGTCGGCTTTGGTGATATGGCGCTGAGCATGCCCGATGGCGGCAAGCTTATCGGCTTTGCCAAAGCGATGGAATTTAACACGCTGACCAAAAGGCTGGCCGAGCGTTATGGCTGGTCGGTGGATGATTACGCCGCCAGTGACGCACTGGCGGCAGATGATGCGCCGCCGCCACAAGCCGCTGCGAGAAGTGAAACGGATGCGGGCTATCGTCCCCTGCCGGCCGAGATGGGCGCGCTGGACACACAAAGTTATCTCGGCATTAGCGATGCCGCCACGCTGGCCGATTGGATTGCGCGGGCTTATGAAACCGGCCTTGTCGCCATTGATACCGAGACCGATGGTCTTGATGCGATGCAGTGCAATCTGGTCGGCGTGTCGCTGGCCGTTGCGCCGGGCGAAGCGGCCTATATGCCGCTGGCGCATGGGGCCAACGACGGCTTGATGCTGGGCGATGAAACACCACCGCAAATTGATATGAAAACAGCATTGGATTTATTGCAGCCGCTTTTGGCCGACCCGTCGGTGAAAAAGATTTTGCAAAATGCCAAATTTGACGCGCAAATTTTGCAGCGTTACGGGCTGGTGCTGAACGGCTTTGACGACACCATGCTGATGTCTTATGCGCTTGATGCGGGCAATCACGGCCACGGTATGAACGCGCTGGCGCAAAAATATCTGGGCCATACGCCGATTCCGATTAAGGAGCTTTTGGGCAGCGGCAAGAACCAAATCACCTTTGACCAAGTGCCGATCGCGCAAGCCATTGCCTATGCGGCTGAAGATGCCGATGTGACGCTGCGGCTATATAAGCATTTGCGACCGCGCCTCGTCGCCGAGCATATGGTCGGGGTTTATGAAACCACGGAGCGGCCTTTGGTCGGCGTGTTGCGTGCAATGGAGGCCGAGGGCGTGGCCGTCGATCGCACGGTCTTGTCGCGCCTGTCGGGCGAGTTCGCACAGAAAATGGCGGCGATGGAGGCCGAGATTTTTGAGACAGCGGGCGAGAGCTTTAACATTGCCAGCCCCAAGCAATTGGGTGAGATATTATTCGATAAAATGGGGCTGCCGGGCGGCAAGAAAACCAAAACCGGCGCCTGGGGCACCGGTGCCGATGTGCTGGAGGGTATTGTCGCCGAGGGCGGCGCTGCCAAGGGCGTGTCTTTGGCGCGGCTGGTGCTCGATTGGCGCGGGCTGGCCAAGTTGAAATCGACCTATACCGACGCGCTGCCGGAATTTATCAACCCCGATACGCAGCGTATTCACACCTCTTATTCTTTGGCCGCGACGACGACCGGCCGCTTGTCGTCATCTGAGCCGAATTTGCAAAATATTCCGATACGCACCGAAGACGGGCGGCGTATTCGCACGGCGTTTGTGGCGGCGGACGGGCATCAACTGGTCAGTGCCGATTACAGCCAGATTGAATTGCGCGTCTTGGCGCATATGGCCGATATTGCCGCGCTGAAAGATGCGTTCTTGAACGGCGATGATATTCACGCCATGACCGCGTCGGAAATGTTTAATGTGCCGATGGCCGAGATGACGTCGGAAGTGCGCCGCCGCGCCAAAGCGATTAATTTCGGCATTATTTACGGCATTTCGGCTTTCGGGCTGGCCAATCAATTGGGCATATCGCGCGGGGAAGCGAGCGATTACATCAAAGCCTATTTTGAAAAATTCCCCGGCATTAAAGATTATATGGAACATGTCAAAGCCGAGGCCAAAGCGCAGGGCTATGTCTCGACGCTGTTTGGCCGCAAAGTGCATGTGCCGGAAATCAACGCCAAAATTCCGGCGCGCAAAGCCTTTGCCGAGCGCGCCGCGATTAACGCGCCGATTCAAGGCACAGCCGCCGATATTATTCGCCGCGCCATGATACAAATGCCCGCCGCACTCGATAAAGCCGGTTTGACAGAGGCGAAAATGCTGCTGCAAGTGCATGATGAGTTGATTTTTGAAGCACCGAAGAAAGAGTGCGATAAATTGATTGAAACCGTCAAATCGACCATGCAAAGCGCCTGCGCGCCGCGTCTTACGCTTTCTGTCCCCCTATTGGTTGATGCTCAGGCAGCAAATAATTGGGAAGAGGCGCATTAATAGTATTAATTATCTTTATTAGTATTATTATTTTATTGAAAAATGAAAAAGGCGGGCTAAAACCTGCCTTAGTTTCATGAAAATCAATGCCAGTGCGTCTCGGCGGTTTTAAGTTGCAAAACCGCCGCGCTTGGGGAAGGCTGGGTGGGGGGGGGGGGGGGGGGGGGGGGCGCCGCAAGCGCCACCGCGCCCTTATACCCTCACTCAGCGGCCACTATTCAGCAGCGAGTGCGGCGGCTTTCACATTATCATCGACATGCTCGATGAATTTGGCGAAATTATCGACAAACATGCCGACCAGCTTGGCGGCTTGCGCGTCATAAGCTGGCTTATCGGCCCAGGTGTCGCGCGGGTTGAGAATTGAACTGTCAACGCCCGGCACAGCCACCGGCACATCAAATCCGAAATTATCATCAGTGCGGAACTCGACATTATTCAGGCTGCCATCAAGCGCGGCAGAGAGCAGCGCGCGTGTTTCTTTAATCGGCATGCGATTGCCAATGCCATAAGCACCACCGGTCCAACCGGTATTGACCAACCAGCATTTGGCATCATGCTCGGCGATGAGATCGCGCAGCAAATTGCCATATTCCGATGGGTGACGCGGCATGAAAGGCGCGCCGAAACAGGTTGAGAAAGTCGCTTCCGGCTCGGTGACACCTTTTTCAGTGCCCGCCACTTTGGCCGTATAGCCCGACAGGAAGTGATACATGGCTTGGCTTGGCGTCAGGCGCGAAATGGGCGGCAAAACGCCAAATGCATCAGCCGTCAGCATGATAATGCTTTTCGGATGACCGGCTGTGCCGGTGGCCGAGGCATTGGGAATAAAGCTCAGTGGATAAGCGCCGCGCGAGTTTTCAGCCAGCGTATTATCATCGAAATCAAGCTCGCGTGTGACCGGGTCCATCACCACATTTTCCAACACTGTGCCGAAACGCTTCGTGGTGGCAAAAATTTCCGGCTCGGCTTCTTGGCTCAGATTAATCATTTTGGCGTAGCAGCCGCCTTCAAAATTAAACACGCCATTTTCTGACCAGCCATGCTCATCATCACCGACAAGTTCGCGATTGGGGTCAGCCGACAGCGTGGTTTTGCCGGTGCCTGAAAGGCCGAAAAACACCGCGCTATCGCCATCATCACCGACATTGACCGAGCAATGCATCGGCATGACGCGCTTGGCCGGCAGGGTGTAATTGAGCATTGAGAAAACCGATTTCTTGGTCTCACCGGCATAAGATGTGCCGCAAATCAGCACGATTTTCTTGTCAAAATTAACCGCAATCATGGTTTCTGTGCGGCTGCCATGACGCGCCGTATCGGCCTTAAAGCCGGGGAAATTCATAATCACAAAATCCGGGTCAAAACCGTCAAGCTCCGGCGTTTCCGGCTCAATCAACAGATTTTGAATAAACAAAGAATGCCAGGCCAGCTCGGTCACCACACGGGTGGCCAAACGGTGCGTTGCATCAGCCCCGCCAAACAAGTCTTGCACCAGCAATTCCTTGCCACCGGCATAGGCCAGCATGTCCTCATGCAGCGCATCAAACTGTTCGGCTGTCATGGATTTATTATTATCCCACCAAATTGTGTCTTCCGTAGTGGCGTCGCGGACGATGAATTTGTCTTGCGCCGAGCGGCCCGTATGAGCACCTGTTTTGACCAGCAATGCGCCACCTGCGGCGATTTCGCCCTCGCCGCGCGCCAGTGCCATTTCATAAATCTCAGATGGCCGCAAATTCCAGTAAACCGCGGCGGCATCACCCAATCCTTGTTGGTCAACGCCATTTTTGCTCATGTGAAAGCCAGTCTGCTGCATGATGAAATTCTCCCCGTGACATCGAAACAGTTATGTTGTGCAGATGCTGCACATTAGGCGACCCAGCGCGCCAGTGCAAGTTTAGCAAATGCCGCAGTGCCGCATGGTTGCCACATTTCTGTTGATGGTTAAGAGCCGCTTTTTCAGCACATGATTTTGCGCAAATTGCTTCGCATCACGCGCAAAAAATGCCTAAACTTATCGGTGAAGGGAAACACCATGCCGCACATTATTCTGGTCGATGACGATGCCAATATTCTGGCCTCTGTGCGCATGGCATTGGAGGCTGAGGGCTTTAGCGTGCGCAGTTTTACCGATGGCGAAAGCGCCCTTGAGGCTCTGGCGCAAACGCCTGCCGATATTGGCGTGTTTGACATAAAAATGCCACGCATGGACGGGCTTGAATTGCTCAGAAAACTGCGGCAAACCAGCCAAATGCCGGTGGTTTTCCTGACCTCAAAAGACGATGAAATTGACGAGGTGTTCGGCCTTAAAATGGGGGCTGATGACTATATCACCAAGCCGTTTTCACAGCGTTTGCTGATAGAACGCATCCGCGCTGTGTTGCGCCGCACCAAGGCGCGCAATCAAGCCGCGCACGCCGCCGGCGATGGCCCAAATGGCGATGGCGGACGCGATTCGGGGGCCATTTTGAAGCGCGGCAGACTGACCCTGGACGCCGAACGACATGACTGTTTATGGGGCGGCAAAACAGTCGCTTTGACCGTCACCGAGTTTATGATTCTCGATGCGCTAGCGCGCCGCCCGGGTGTGGTGAAAAGTCGCGACTCGCTGATGGATGCCGCTTATGACGATCAAATCTATGTTGATGACCGCACGATTGACAGTCACATAAAACGTCTGCGGCGTAAGTTTCGCCAAGTCGATAAGAGCTTTGATGCCATCGAAACGCTTTATGGTGTCGGCTATAAATTCAAAGAAGTGAGTTAAATGGTCGAGACCGATGCGCGTAAAATTATCAAGCCGACTGTCTGGCGGTCGTTGATTGCCCGTCTGGTCGGGCTGAATATGCTGGGCCTATTGGTGCTGGTCGGCGGCTTTCTGACCTTTCAAGAAAGCCGCCAGCTTTTGACCAATGCCTATCGCCAAAGCCTTGAGACCCAAGCCAATCTGATTGCCGGTGCTTTGGCCCCGACCGCGCAGGCGCAAAACCCGTTTCAGTTTTTCGAACCCTCTATCATGAACCGGCTGCTGCAAAATGGCGGTCGCTCGGATTGGCAATTGGGCGATGCCGAAGCGATTTTGGCGCGCGCCCGTTTGGTCTCCGTGGCGCGCCTCAGACTGTATGCGCGCAATGGGCGGCTGGTGCTCGACAGCGCGCATATGGACCGCTCGGCGCGGGTGATTGCCAAATCGCTGCCGCCAATGCCCGGCGATGACACCATGCCCGGGCTGATGCAAAATCTGATGAAGGCCGTGACCTCTATCTGGCGCGACCCGACCCCGCTTTTGAGCGAAATCAATGCGGCTGACGGGTTGCGACTGACTGAAGTAACGCGCGCGCTGCGCGGTCAACCGGCCAGCGCCCAGCGTCAATCCGAGGAAGGCGGCGATATTCTGACCGTCGCCGTGCCGGTGCAGGGTTATCGCGCCGTGGTTGGGGCGCTGATGGTCTCGACCCAGCCCGGGGAAATTGACGCGCTTTTGGCCGAAGAACGCCAACTGATTTTCCAGCTATCGGCGATTGCGCTTGTCGTCAATATTATTACCTCGCTGCTGCTGGCCGCGACCATGGTGGTGCCGGTGCGCCGCCTTGCCGCCGCCATGCGTGGCTTTGGCAGCACCTCACCCAGCCTGCCCGGGCTGGAGACAATTCCCGACTTATCGCATCGGCGCGATGAGATTGCCGAATTATCGGGCGCGCTGCGCGATATGACCGAGCGGCTTTTGTCGCGTATCAATACGATTGACCGCTTTGCCGCCGATGTGGCGCATGAATTGAAAAACCCGCTGACCTCCCTGCACAGTGCCGTGCAAAGCCTTGACCAATCAAAATCCGGCGACCGCGAGCAGCTTATGGGCATCATCCATAATGACATTAACCGGCTCAATCGGTTGATTTCGGATATTTCAAAGGCCACGCGGCTTGATGCGGAATTGAGCCTCGAGCCCAGCGAGCCGTTTGATTTAAGCGCTTTGGCAGGTGAGCTGTCGGCGGCTTTGACACCGGGCTTTGAGAGCGACAATCAGATTAACCTGGTGGTGCG
>FZLQ01000094.1 GCA_900197605.1 Phyllobacteriaceae bacterium Water-Bin73 | reverse complement strand
AAACGGCACATCAAGAAACCGGGCGGGCGTTTGGACCAGGAAAGTCTTGCCGCAACCGGTCGGGCCGACCAGCAAAATATTCGATTTCGACAATTCAACATCGCCGTTTTTCTGCGCGTGGTTGAGGCGCTTATAATGATTGTGAACAGCCACAGACAGCACGCGCTTGGCATGCGATTGGCCGATAACATAATCATCAAGCACTTCGAGAATTTCGCCCGGTGTCGGCACGCCATCATCGGTTTTGACCAAAGAAGCTTTGCTCTCTTCGCGGATAATGTCCATGCACAACTCGACACATTCATCACAGATGAACACGGTCGGGCCGGCAATCAGCTTGCGAACTTCGTGCTGGCTCTTGCCGCAAAACGAGCAATAGAGGGTACTTTTGCTATCGCCGCTGCCGCCGCTATCGCTTCCGCTGCCAACTTTACTCATAGTTTCAGTCCTTTCATCAGCCCATTAAACGAGGCTGGGGTTCTGATTCGTTCATTGACTTCACCACAAGGGCGGTGAAAAGTGCAAGTCTTGCGCGTTATTCAGCTTTTGCGTCATCCGTGCGCTTGGTGGTCACTTCGTCAACAATGCCAAAATCTTTGGCTTGGTCGGCGGTCATAAAGGTATCGCGCTCCAGTGCATCTTCAATTTTCCGCAAGGTCTGACCGGTATGCTCGACATAAATTTTATTGAGCCGTGCACGCATATCCAAAATTTCTTGAGCATGGCGTTCAATATCTGAGGCCTGCCCCTGAAACCCGCCTGAGGGCTGATGCACCATAATGCGCGCATTGGGCAGCGCGAAACGCATGCCGCTTTCGCCCGCCGCCAACAGCAATGAGCCCATAGACGCGGCTTGGCCAATGCACAAAGTCGCCACCGGTGCGCGGATGTATTGCATGGTGTCGTAAATCGCCATGCCGGATGTCACCACCCCGCCCGGCGAATTAATATACATGGAGATTTCCTTTTTCGGATTCTCCGCTTCGAGGAACAAAAGCTGCGCCGTAATCAGGCTGGCCATATAATCTTCGACACCGCCGGTGACAAAAATCACCCGCTCTTTCAACAAACGTGAATAAATATCGAAGGCACGCTCACCGCGGCTGGATTGCTCCACCACCATCGGCACAAGCGTGTTCATATAGGTATCAACCGGATCGTGCATTTCTGTCTCCTTATTAACTTCGCCTAATGTGGGGTGTTTTGCCCCGAACGCCAAGTATTAAAGGACGCAAAATTGCCGCGGCCTGATTTTACTTTTTTTCTGCGTCCTTTTTGGCGGCTGCTTTTTGGGCCGGTGCCTTTTTCTTGGCAGCGGGCTTGTTCGCAGCAGGCTTTTTAGCGGCAGCTTTCTTGGCCGGTGCCTTTTTGGCGCCGGCTTTTTCGGCAGGCGCTTTCTTGGCAGCAGCTTTTTTCGCTTTCGGCTTGTCAGCTTCTTCCGACCCCGGCTCTTGCATCAACTCTTCAAGCGACACGCTTTTGTCGCTGACAGTTGCCAATTCGCAGATGAAATCGACGACTTTTTCCTCGAAAATCGGCGCGCGAATTTGCGCCATCGCTTCAGGGTTTTGCTGGAAGTATTCGAACACTTGCTGCTCTTGACCGGGGAATTGCTGCACACGCTGCATCAGCCCCTGGTTCAATTCTTCCTGCGATACCTGAATTTCATTATTATTGCCGACCTCGGCCAGCACCAAACCGGTGCGGACGCGACGCTCAGCAATGCTGCGATATTCAGCCCGCAAATCCTCTTCGCTTTCGTCGAGGTCGTCGATTTTTTGTTCATTGTTTTCAAGCTCATGCTCGAATTGGTGCCAAATTTGGTTGAACTCCATCTCGACCATGCTCGGCGGCAAATCAAAGCTGTGACTGTCGGATAATTGGTCCAACAAATCCTTCTTCATATGCCCGCGCGACATTTGTTCGTAATCGCGACCGATTTGCTCACGCATCGCCTCTTTCAGTTTTTCGAGGCTTTCCATGCCCAAAGAGGTGGCGAACTCTTCGGTAATCTCGGCATCTTTCGGCTCGCTGACTTCGTGCACCGTGCACTCAAACACAGCCGCCTTACCGGCCAATTCAGACGCGCCATATTCTTCCGGAAAAGAAACTTCAACGTCTTTTTTGTCGCCTGCTTTGCAGCCGACAAGTTGTTCTTCAAAACCCGGAATGAACTGGCCTGAACCAAGCTCGAGGTCGAAACCTTCTCCGGCGCCGCCTTCAAAGGCTTCGCCATCAATGCGACCGATAAAGTCAATTTTCACGCGGTCGCCCTCTTGGGCTTTGGCGGTTTTGGCGCGCGCGACAAAATCTTTGCGGCTGGAGGCGAGACGCTCAAGCGCCTCATCAACGCGC
This sequence comes from Phyllobacteriaceae bacterium Water-Bin73, assembly GCA_900197605.1. Classification (GTDB taxonomy): domain Bacteria; phylum Pseudomonadota; class Alphaproteobacteria; order RS24; family RS24; genus UBA8337. The sequence goes on along the minus strand of FZLQ01000094.1, from coordinate 3,412 downwards.
GCATCATCGACATCGACAACCGGCTTTTCGAGCTTCAGCTTGGCGAAGTCGGTCAGCTCAATCGGCGGAATGACTTCATAAGTCACGTCATAAACCAGGTCAGCCTTGCCGCCGATAATATCATCAGCTTCACCAACCAGTTTAATTTCCGGCTGCATGGCGGGGCGCTCGTCACGGTCAGTCAGCATTTGCTGGCTCGATTCATTGACGGTTTCCTGAATGATTTCACCCATAAGCTGCTCGCCATAGGTTTTGCGAATATGCGCGATCGGCACTTTGCCCGGGCGGAACCCTTTCAACTGCACTTGATCTTTAATGCTGTCGATTTTGGTTTCCAGCTTGCCGGCCAAATCGGCAGCTGCGACCGTGATTTGCACTTCACGCGCCAGTCCTTCGGCGCTCACTTCCTTAATATTCATTTTCTTCCTCTTATCCCCGCATTTGGCGGGTTATGTTTGGTGCGGGCGGAGGGACTTGAACCCCCACACCTCTCAGTACCAGAACCTAAATCTGGCGCGTCTACCAATTCCGCCACGCCCGCATAAAACTCATGGGGCGCTCTATAGCAGGAGACGCGCACGAACGCCACACTAAAGACAGCAAGATAACCCCGAACCCTTAAAAATCAGTTAGACGACCTCGCTTTGCCCAAAGCTATTTTCATATCCTCGGTTTCCTCCCCTTGTTCTATCAGCGACAGCTTGGCGCCATCGGTCTCGAATATGGAGAGCGAGCAATTTGCCGGAGCGAAGCTGACGACATCAGCCGCACCGGTGGCGGCGCAATAAGCGGCGTTGAGCGCAATGAAATGCGAGAAGATGACCACTGCATCGCCTTGCATATTATTCAGCGTCGCCAGCACATTATTATTCCAGCCACGAAAATCGACGCCGCTATCAACACTCACCGCATCATTATAAAGCCCGTCCCATGTGCCTGCCATGACGCGACGCAGCCATTGGGTGCGCTCGGTCAAATCGGTTAAGGGCGGCGGAATTTCCCCGACACCTGCCTCGATTTGCGGCGTCGCACCCCAAGCCGCAGCCAGCGGCGCGGCGGTTTCTTGGCAGCGTTTCAGCGGACTTGAGACTATCGCCACCGGTTCGGCAATCAGCCCCTTCACCTTTTCAGCTACCGCCTCAGCCTGCGATTGCCCTAATGCGTCGAGGCCGGGGTCGGCATCGCCATCCCAACCGGCGGCAGCTTTGCCGTGGCGTATCATATAAATGCGGGTCATTGAGATTTCCTAATTATCCGGCGTAAAGATATTAAGCTTGCCATCATTGACAGCCAGCGTGCCCGTCATGCCGATGCCGTCTTCCGCCATCAGCCGGTCGATTTGCCCGCCCTCTTTGGTCATATGGGCGCAAAAGCGTTCACCGCTTTCCAGGCGGCCGATAATAATGCCATCGGCATCTTTGCCCGCGACATGCGCCACTGTGTAGCTTTCAATCGTGCCCGCGCCATTGGCTTCATCGACAAATGGCAGCTTGTCCATCGCATCAATTTGGCCTTGCAAGACGCTTGGCGCTTGGCGTTGCCACGCCCCCTCAAATGGCGTTGTGGAATAAAGCCCCAGCGAATGCTTGGTCAAAAACCAGCCATTGCCATTGCAAAAACCCTTACTGCCCGGATTGGCGCGCAGCTTTTGCGCCATTAGCGCGACCGACATCAGCGTATAAGCGTTCCCCGCCCCGCCAAAATAAGGCAGGCCGCCCGTCACCGTGAACGGGCGCGGGTCATTCTCATCAATGCCCATTTCGCGACACGCCACTTCCACCGCAACGGGGAAGCAGGAATACAGGTCGAAATAATCAATATCATCGACAGCCCAATCGGCCATCGTCAATGCCAGCTTGGCCATGCCATTCATCGCATGACTGCGATGCAATTCGGGTCGTTCAATCGGGTTCCAAATATCATTGGCTTCGGCGCAGCCATGCAGATACACCCATTTGCTTTCATCAATCCCCATCTCACGCGCCTTGCCGACCGAGGTCAGAATAACCGCGGAGGCTTGGTCAACGCGAATGACTGAATTCATATATTTCGGATAGGGATAACCGACGAGCCGATTGTCGTCGCTAACCGTCGCAATCTCTTCGGCTGAGCGCGCCACCGGAAACCAGCTATACTCATTCTGTGCGGCGATTTCGGTGAAGGGCTGCATAAGTTCACCGAGTTTGTGCATATGGGTCGGCATATCGCGCCCCAAATGATGACGCAGCGCGTTCTCAAATATCGGATAATAATTGACCGGATAGTAAAGCATGTGGCGACGCTCGACGGGCGAGCAGCCATCTTTCTCAACGCCAATTTCTTCGCGCGGGCCGTCAACCTCATCATTCCAACCGGGCGTATTTGTATGGTCAACGCCCTGCCCCAAAGCGCGCATGATAGAGCCAAGCCCCTCGCCGCCGACCAACATGGCCGTGCCGACATCGCCATTGGCAATGCGCTCGGCCAATTCATTAATCATCATTTGCGGTGAGTTGCCGCCGGTCGCCGCAATCAGCGATTGGCCCGGCTCAATGCCCAAATGGCGCGCCACACTCAGCGCGATATTATTATATTTGCCGAAAGGCAGATTGCGCCCCTCCGGCGAATCCGTGACGAAACGAATGCCCGCCACCGTATCAATATGCGCCTTATCGAGCGCCGCATCAGTAATGGCGCGCGTCGCCGCCTCGGCCAGCAGAGCCATTGGTGATTTGGCTTTCTGCGCGTCTTTTTCTTTCTGCACCGTCAATCCGGTACCGATGAGAATAGGCGTATTGTCATTTGGCATGAAACTCTCCCAATTTGCGGGCGAGTGTATCGACACATGGCCCGCTTTTGAAGCCAATTATGCGTTTCCGCCTGCCTTTTCGTAAAACTGGTTAAAATTTAAGCAACTGTATAAATTTTAGGCACAATAGGCGGGTTATATCACCCCCGCGCCCGCCAGCCTTCGATAACACCTTGAAAATGAAACGGCTGATATTTGGCACGGTTTTTGCATATATCCGACAGATAAAAATTCAGGAGGCGATAATGAAGAAAATTGAGGCCATCATCAAACCGTTCAAATTGGACGAAGTTAAAGATGCGCTGCAAGAAGCGGGCATTCAAGGTATTACGGTTGTCGAAGCGAAAGGTTTTGGCCGCCAAAAAGGACATACAGAACTATATCGCGGCGCGGAATATGTCGTCGACTTTCTGCCCAAAGTAAAACTCGAAGTCGTTGTTGCTGATGACTTGTTGGATGGGGCTATTGAGGCTATCAAGACAGCGGCTGAAACCGGTCGCATTGGCGATGGCAAGATTTTTGTGTCGGATATCAGTCAAGCTATCCGAATTCGTACCGGCGAGACCGGCAACGAAGCCCTTTAAGTACTAATTTTCACTGACCAGATTTGGAGATTTCAGATGT
>FZLQ01000066.1 GCA_900197605.1 Phyllobacteriaceae bacterium Water-Bin73 | reverse complement strand
TGCGAAAATTCCAAACAGACAAAACGCCCGCCCGGGCGCAGCACGCGATGGGCTTCTTTTAGGGCGGCGGCGCGGTCTGTAACATTGCGAATACCAAAGGCAATGGTCAGCATATCGGCACAGCCATCGGGCAAGGGCAATTGCTCGGCAATGCCGGTGGTGAAATGCATATTATTGGCCTGTTGCATATTTTCTTGAACGGCTTGACGCTTGCGACCGGCTTTCATCATTTCGGCATTGGCATCAATAATATGGGCGTCCAAAAGAGTGCCGCATTTTTGCGCGCGCGCATGGGCGCGCAACGCAATATCGCCCGTGCCACCGGCCACATCGACAAGCTGCAGCTTGCTGTGCGGGCGCATATAAAGCGCGTCAATCATGCGGGCTTTCCAAAGGCGATGCAGCCCGCCGGACATGACATCATTCATCACATCATATTTATCGGCGACCGCGTCAAACACGCCGCGCACAAGCCCCTGCTTGTCATCGCGCGCAACCTCGCGAAAACCGAAATCAATGGTTTCGGTGTCTTGGCGCGTGTCGCGTTTGGTTTTTTCTGCCCTGCTCACAAATCCTGCCTGCTATCCATTGCATTGCTGCCCGATGCCGCGCGCGCCGAATGCGCCGCGACGATAGCCTATCAGGCGTGCTAAATCCATGCACTGTTTACGGATTTTGCGCGCCATCGGTTTTGCCGAACAGGCCTGTCATCGCGGCCAGATGTCGCTTGCGCGCGGCTTGTTGCGGCCTATGATGGCAGCCATGCCTGAGTTACCCGAAGTCGAAACCGTGCGCCGTGGTCTGGCGCCGCATATTGAAGGGCGGCGGATTAAACGTCTGACCCTCAATCGGCCCAATTTGCGGTTTCCATTTCCCAAAAATTTTGTCGCCCAAATGGAAGGCGCGACATTGGTTCATTTTGCGCGGCGCGCCAAATATTTGCTGGCCGAAATGCAAAGCACAAAAGGCGAGACATTTTTTTGGCTCAGCCATTTGGGCATGACGGGGCGGTTTATTCTCACCCCGCCGCCGGTCGATAAGGCGGATAAGGAAAGCCAAACCCCCGGTGTTTTTGCGCATGAGCAAGCCGCGCCGGTGGCTGATAAACATATTCATGTTGACCTGGATTTTGATGATGGCACGCATTTAGCCTTTGCCGATCCGCGCCGTTTCGGCTTTATGGACACCATTGATAAAACCCCTGAAAACTCGCCTTTCTTGGCGCGGCTGGGGCCGGAGCCTTTGGGTAATGATTTTAACGAGGCGGTTTTGCTGGCCGCCGCTCAGGGGCGACAGACACCGGTCAAAAATTTTCTGCTCGACCAAAGCGTGGTTGCCGGATTGGGCAATATATATGTTTGTGAGGCTTTATTTATGGCCGGCATTAGCCCGCGGCGCAAAGCCGCCAATCTAGGTGCCAAGCGCGTGGCCCGGCTGGTGCCTGAAATACGCAATGTGTTGGCCCGCGCGATTGCGGCAGGCGGCTCAACCTTGCGCGATTTCGCGCATGAAGATGGGGCTATGGGTTATTTTCAGCATGATTTCAAAGTCTATGGCCGCGCCGGTGAAATCTGTTCAGCGCCGCATTGTTCTGCTAGCGTGGTGCGGCTGATGCAATCGGGGCGCTCAAGCTTTTATTGCCCCAAATGCCAGCGCTGACAATAGGAACGGGATAAGCCGCATGCATATATTTCACCGCATTTTAATCGGGCTGGGCCTGACCATCGGGTCGATGAATATGGCGCAGGCCTTAGATTATTTGTCCATGCTGGGCGATGTGCCGCTGGCCGAAGGCTTGGTGGAGTTGCCCGAAGCGGGGATTGTTTTCGATAAGCCGCAAGGGCGGATTGTGCAAATGACGGCTACCCATAGCCGCCAGATAACCCAAGAAAAACTCATCGCTTTTTATAGCCATAGCCTGCCCAATTTGGGCTGGCAGGCGCATGACGCAGAACAAGCGCCGGCAAAAGGCATCTTGACTTTTGCCCGCCAGGGCGAAATCCTGCGTCTGACTTTTTCTGCTGATTTGGTGATTTTTGACCTGACCCCCATCAGCAATCCGTAAGCGCCGTTAAGGCAGGGAGCCACATCATGAAATATGAAAACATTTTGGTCGAGCGTCGTGACAATGTCGGGCTGATGACATTGCACCGCCCGCAAGCTCTGAACGCGCTTTGCGGCCCGCTCATGGACGAGCTGACCCATGCCATTGAAGGCTTTGATGGCGATGATGCTATTGGCTGCATGGTTTTGACCGGCTCGGAAAAGGCCTTTGCCGCCGGTGCCGATATTAAAGAAATGGCGGGCAAAACGTATATTGATGTCATGCGCGAGGATTTCATCACTTCAAATTGGGAAGCGGCAGCGAAAGCCCGCAAGCCGATTATTGCCGCCGTGGCGGGATATGCGCTGGGTGGCGGGTGCGAATTGGCCATGATGTGCGACTTTATTTTGGCCGCTGAAAACGCCAAATTTGGCCAGCCGGAGATTAATTTGGGCGTTATTCCGGGGGCCGGTGGCACGCAAAGGCTGACGCGATTTATCGGTAAATCCAAAGCGATGGAAATGTGTCTGACCGGTCGCATGATGGATGCGGCTGAAGCCGAACGTTGCGGTCTGGTGTCGCGCATTGTCGAGGATGGCAAGCTGCTGGATGAGGCGGTTGATGTGGCGCAAAAAATTGCTGAAAAATCCCTGCCATCGGTGCTGACGGCGAAGGAATGTGTCAATGTCGCTTATGAAACCGGCCTGCGCGAAGGCGTGCATTATGAGCGACGCGTCTTCCATGCATTGTTTTCTTTTGATGATCAAAAGGAAGGCATGGCGGCCTTTAGTGAAAAACGTCAGCCGAAATTCACCAATAAATAGGGCGCAATCATAAAGCCCGGTCAATAAGTTCAGGGCTTGGCGGGATGGGGCATGTTGCCATCAGTGCCGCCGCCCTTCTCTTGACGGTTTCCCGTGGCTTCTTCTCTTGACTTCTTCTCTCGACTTCTCCCCTTGACGGGGCGCGCTTTCGCTCCTATAACGCGCCGAACTGTTAGAAAACGGGAAAAGATTGATGGCCAATACAAGCTCAGCCAAAAAAATGGTGCGCAAAATCGAACGCCGCACGGCGCGTAATCGCGACCAAAAAACCAGAATGCGGACATTCATCCGTCGCGTCGATGAAGCCATTGCCGGTGGCGATAAAGCCGCGGCCGAAACCGCCCTGCGTGCCGCCCAGCCGGTTATTGCGCGTGCCGGTCAAAAAGGTCTGATGCATAAAAAGACAGCCTCGCGCAAAATCTCGCGCCTGTCGAAACGCGTCAGCACCATTTAATCCGCGCATGATGCCGCCCTGGGCGGTTCATCAACGCTCAGATTTGCAAAAAAGCCTGTCGGAAATTCCGGCGGGCTTTTTTGATGTCAGCGATTCGAAAAAAAAATCATAAAAAATGAAAAAAAAATGGCTGTTCTCATTTTCTTCCCGTTGCCAGATACCCGCCTTGTTTGTAGTGTCAAAAAGTCGCTGAAACCCGCAGTTTGGCTTGTTTTTTGGACTCAGTCCGGATTTGCACATAAAACACCTTTGAAAACAGTGGGCTAGGTGACGGAGGGGAATTCTTTCTGACTGTTTTAGATACTTTCGGGTCATCTATTGGTCGGGGGAGGAGCTGACAGGATTTCGTTAAAGGCCGTGTGTGGCTTGTAAATCCGTTGGGAGTGTCTCGCTTCTTCGCCATTTTGCTTTTGCGTATCGGTTCATTTTCATATGAATCCGTTTTCGGGAAAGCCCCCCATATAAAAGCCGATGGCGCGGTGTCCCCGCGGCCATGGGTCAGGCGAAATATTTAGCGCGCGTCTTTTTTCAAAAGAGTGCGAGACAGGGAACGATAATGGCGGACGCAACCGGTAAAGCCGACAAAGATAAGTTTTCCGATGGTGCAGATCTCACGGATAATCAAGAAAACCCGAAAAATGAAGCGATGGAAGCGCTGAACGCGCAATGGCATAAAGTGCGCTCGCGCTTGCGTGCCGAACTTGGCGAGGCGACTTTCAATAGCTGGTTCAAATTGCTCGAAGTTGCCGGCGCGCAAAAGGGCCGCGTGATTTTACATGTGCCGACCCGTTTCGTGCGCAGTTGGATTGAGGCGCATTATTTGACGCGCATTCGTGACCATTGGAAATCAGAAGACGCTTCCATTCGGCGGATTGATATTGAATTGAAACCGGAATGGGTTCCGGCGGATAAAAAGCCGGAAGTGCGCGAACAAAAAGCCGTGCCGCCGCGTCGCGCTGCCCAAGCTGCTGCGCCGCGCGCGCCATTGCCGGAAATGCCCGAGGCCTCGGGCCGCGACGATTTGGGCGCCCCGCTTGACCCGCGTTTTACTTTTGAGAATTTCATTGTCGGCAAATCAAATGAGCTGGCCCATGCGGCGGCGCATCGTCTTGCTGAGGGTGATGGGGTCGCGTTTAACCCGCTGTTTCTTTATGGCGGCGTGGGCTTGGGCAAGACCCATTTAATGCACGCCATTGCTTGGGAAATTCGCCGCCGCGCGCCCGAGCGCACGGTGCTTTACTTATCGGCTGAAAAATTTATGTATCAGTTTATTCGCGCGCTGCGCTTTAAGGACACAGTGGCCTTTAAGCAGCAATTCCGCGAAGTCGATGTGCTGATGATTGACGATATTCAGTTTATTGCCGGTAAGGATTCAACGCAGGAAGAGTTTTTCCATACATTTAATGCGCTGACCGACCATAACCGCCAAGTGATTGTCTCTGCCGACCGTTCGCCGACTGATTTGGAAGGCATTGAGGAGCGTATTCGCTCGCGTCTGGGCTGGGGTCTGGTGGCTGATATTCACCCGACGGATTATGAATTGCGCTTGGGCATTTTGCAGGCCAAAGCCGAATCCCTGTCGCGGCGCACAGATGGCAGCACCGATGCCACGCGCATTCCCCAACCCGTATTGGAATTTTTGGCGCAGCGCATCATCACCAATATTCGTGAATTGGAAGGCGCGCTGAACCGCGTCATTGCTTATTCCAGTTTTGTCGGTCGTCCGATTACGCTGGAAATGGCGCAAGATGTTTTGCGCGATTTGCTGCGCGCCTCTGACCGGCGCGTGACCATTGATGAAATTCAGCGCCGTGTGGCCGAATATTTCAATGTCAAAATGGGCGATATGTTGTCGGCCCGCCGCGCCCGCTCGGTGGCCCGTCCGCGCCAAATTGCGATGTATTTGTCAAAGCAATTGACGACGCGCTCTCTGCCGGAGATTGGCCGCAAATTCGGTGGCCGTGACCATACGACAGTCATTCATGCCGTGCGTAAGATTGAACAATTGCGCGATGAAGACCCGGCTCTTGATGAAGATGTCGATTTGTTGCGCCGCATGCTTGAAAATTAAGCCTGAAAACGAGGCTTTCGTGTCCGCTTGCGGCGCGCCTTTTAAGCGGGTTTTCAGGCCAATATTTATCGGTGGGATAAAGCGTTGCGAGGGGTAAAAAAATACCCCTCAGCGCCCCCGTTTCTGTTATATTTTTGACAAGAGATTCGCCGTTTTTGCGGTGGTTTCAAAACGCCTTTAAGCGCTGTTTGTTTGGCGCTTTATTTGGCTGTTTGAAAGCGCCCAAAAGCGTCTAAAAGCAATGAGGCGGGTCTTACAGCATTAAAAAGCCATAGGGTTTTCAAAAACCGGATTGCTTTTAAAAAAAATGAAGACGGAGATAGGGTGACATGAAAACCATAATTGAACGCAGCGATTTATTAAAAGCGCTCAACCATGTGCAAAGCGTTGTCGAGCGTCGCAATACCATCCCCATTCTCTCCAATGTTTTGCTGGAAGCCGATAATGGCGTGTTGTCGCTGACCGCGACTGATTTGGAAATCGAAATGCGCGAGCGCGTCGAGGCTGAAATTGTGCAGCCCGGTGCCATCACCGCGCCGGCGCATATGCTTTACGATATTGTGCGTAAATTGCCCGATGGGGCGCAGGTCGAATTGGCCACAGATGAAACCGGTGGACGCCTGAATTTGGTGGCCGGTAAATCGGCCTTTACCCTGCAAGCCCTGCCGCGCGAAGATTTTCCGGCCATGGCGCAAGATGAAATGCCTGTCGCCTTTGCTTTGCCGGTCGGTGATTTGCGCCGCTTGATTGATAAGACGCGCTTTGCCATTTCGGTGGAAGAGACGCGCTATTATTTGAACGGCATTTATTTGCATGTGCTGGAAGATGGCGGCAGTCCATTATTGCGCGCCGTGGCGACAGACGGGCACCGTTTGGCGCGCGTTGATATGGCCCAACCGGTTGGCGCAGATGCCATGCCGGCGGTCATTATCCCACGCAAAACCGTGGGCGAAGTGCAAAAGCTGCTGGAGGAAGCCGAAGGCGAAGTGTCTTTACAGGTTTCTGACACAAAGATTAATTTCGCCTTTGCCGAGATTGTCCTGACCTCGAAACTCATTGATGGCAAATTCCCCGATTACACGCGGGTTATTCCGTCCGATAATGATAAAATGCTGAAATTGGACGCCAAAAGCTTCGCGCAAAGCGTTGACCGCGTTTCGGCCATTTCAAGCGAGAAATCCCGCGCCGTTAAATTGGCGCTCGACAAAGACAGTCTGGCGCTCTCGGTCTCCAACCCCGATAGCGGCTCAGCCAATGATGAGCTGAGCGTTTCCTATGGCGCCGATGCGATGGAAATCGGCTTTAATGCGCGCTATTTAATGGATATTACCGGCCAGCTTGATGGCGAAACGGCGACTTTTGAGCTTGCCGATAGCGGCTCACCAACGCTGGTGCGCGATGATGAAGATGGCCAAGCCCTTTATGTCCTTATGCCGATGCGGGTGTAATGACGGGCGTTTCCGCCAGTCTTGACCGGCCGCATGATTATGCGGCTCCGGCCAGTGTGCTGGCCCCCCATATCACCGCTTTGCGGTTGACGCATTTCAGATCGCATGCCGCGCTGACGCTTGAATGTGTCGGCGGCGCAATGGTGCTGACCGGGGCCAATGGCATTGGCAAAACCAATGTGCTGGAGGCGTTGTCCATGCTGGCACCCGGGCGCGGTTTGCGCGGTGCGGCATTTGACGATATGCGCTTTGAGCGGCGGCTGGGCTGGACAGTCAGCGCCGATATTGCGACGGCGCAAGGGCCGGTGCGGGCCGGTATTGGCTGGCAAAACGGCGCGCGCAAATTGCGCCTTGATGGGGCCAATGGCAAGCTTGACGATATCGCGCATATTCTGCCGCAGCTTTGGCTGACCCCGGCCATGGATCGCTTATTTGTCGATGGCGCGAGCGGGCGGCGCAAATTTCTCGACCGCTTTGCACAAAGCCTTGATGCGACTTTATCAAAAGCGCTGGGCGGCTATGAAAAGGCGATGCGCGAACGCAATCGCCTATTGCAAGGGGGCGTGCCAAACGCGGCAAGCAATGGCTGGCTCGATGGCTTAGAAGAAGCCATGGCGCTGCATGGTGTGGCCATTGCGGCGGCGCGCTTGACCGCATTGGACGCGTTGGCGGTCGGCTTGGCGGCGATTCCGGAAACCGCCTTTCCGCGTGCTGAAATTGCGTTGGCCGGTTCTTTGGAAGCCGGATTGCGGCATCAATCGGCGCTTGAGGTCGAGGACGCGTTTCGCGCCCGTCTGGCACAGGCGCGGCGCCTTGATGGCGCGGCCGGACGCACATTGGAAGGCCCGCATCGCAGCGATTTGCAGGTCATCTATGCGGCGAAAAACATGGCCGCGGCTGATTGCTCGACCGGCGAACAAAAAGCGCTTTTGGTCGGCTTGATTTTGGCGCAAGCCCATTCTGTGGCCGCCCAACGCGGCGATGTGCCGATATTGTTGCTCGACGAAGTTGCCGCTCATCTCGACCGCCATCGCCGCGGCGCATTGGCCGAAATTTTGCATGCTCTGGGTGGGCAAAGCTGGATTACCGGCACGGATAATGAGGCCTTTGACGGCTTTGAAACGGTTTTCGGACCGGCTTTTGCGGCGGTCAATATGGCGGCGAAAATGACTGAAACAGATGCTGGGGAAGCATCGCTGGGGAGCACATCATCATGACTGACACGCCCGATAAAAATGAAACGGCCAATGACGCGAATGAGGGCGATTATGGCGCTTCCTCGATTAAGGTTCTGAAAGGGCTGGAAGCGGTCAGAAAACGCCCCGGCATGTATATTGGCGATACCGATGATGGCACCGGCCTGCACCATATGGTCTATGAGGTGGTCGATAATTCCATTGATGAGGCGCTGGCCGGTCATTGCGATGAAGTCTTTGTCCGCCTCAATGCTGACGGCTCGGTGACTGTATCGGATAATGGACGCGGGATTCCGACCGAAATGCACCCTGAAGAAGGTATTTCTGCCGCGCAAGTGATTATGACACAGCTTCACGCCGGCGGTAAATTTGACAGCAATAGCTATAAAGTATCGGGCGGCTTGCACGGCGTCGGTATTTCGGTCGTCAATGCGCTGTCCGATTGGCTGGAACTGACCATTCGCCGCGACGGTAAAGAGCATGCCATGCGCTTCGCGCATGGCGAAGCGGCGGAGGATTTGGCGGTTACCAGTGAGGCCGATACGACCGGCACGCAAGTGACGTTTCATCCCTCATCTGAAACCTTCACCATGACCGAGTTTAATTTTGAGACGCTGGAACATCGTCTGCGCGAATTGGCGTTTTTGAATAGCGGCGTCGGCATTGTCTTGGAAGATTTGCGCCATGCCGAGCCGCGCCGTGTGGAGCTGCGTTTTGATGGTGGGCTGGAGGCTTTTGCCAGCTATCTCGACCGCAATAAAACCACGCTGATTGACACGCCGATTGCGCTGCAATCAGAGGCTGATGATATTGGTGTCGAATTGGCTTTATGGTGGAATGATAGCTATCACGAGACGGTTTTATGCTTCACCAATAATATCCCCCAACGCGATGGCGGCACACATTTGGCCGGTTTTCGCGGCGCCTTGACACGCACGGTGAATAATTATGCCAATCAATCCGGCATTGCCAAAAAGGAAAAAGTATCCTTGACCGGCGATGATTGCCGCGAGGGGCTGACGGCGGTTTTGTCGGTCAAAGTGCCCGACCCGAAGTTTTCCAGTCAAACAAAAGACAAGCTGGTTTCCTCCGAAGTGCGTCCGGTGGTCGAAAGCGTCGTCAATGATGTGTTGAATAATTGGTTTGAAGAACATCCCAATGAGGCCAAAATCATCATCAATAAGGTGGTCGAAGCCGCCGCGGCGCGTGAAGCGGCGCGCAAGGCGCGTGAATTGACGCGGCGCAAAGGCGCGCTTGATGTGTCCAGCCTGCCCGGCAAGCTGGCCGATTGCCAAGAGCGTGACGCCTCGCGTGCCGAATTGTTTTTGGTTGAGGGCGATAGTGCGGGCGGCTCGGCCAAACAGGCGCGCAATCGGTCCAATCAGGCCGTATTGCCTTTGCGCGGTAAAATCTTGAATGTTGAGCGCGCGCGATTTGACAAAATGCTGTCATCGAATGAGATCGGCACTTTGATTACCGCGCTCGGCACCGGCATTGGGCGCGAGGATTTCAATATTGAGAAGCTGCGCTATCACAAGATTATCATCATGACCGATGCCGATGTTGACGGGGCGCATATTCGCACGCTTCTGCTGACCTTCTTCTATCGGCAAATGCCGGAGATTATCGAGCGCGGCTATCTCTATATTGCCCAGCCGCCGCTC
>FZLQ01000065.1 GCA_900197605.1 Phyllobacteriaceae bacterium Water-Bin73 | reverse complement strand
TCCGTGAAGGTGGCCGCACCGTCGGCGCCGGCGTCGTCGCAGCAATTATTGAGTAGCAAAGCCGGAGGAGTGTAGCTCAACTGGTAGAGCACCGGTCTCCAAAACCGGGGGTTGGGGGTTCGAGCCCCTCCACTCCTGCCACGCTCGAAAGAGGTGGCAGGGTTTGTGAAAGACAAATGTGGGCTGAAAGGCCTGCGCGAAAGAGGAAAATCGGCAGATGGCAAATCCGCTGAAGTTTGTTCAGGAAGTGCGTAGCGAAACGTCGAAAGTGACGTGGCCGACCCGCAATGAAGTTGCGGTGACAACGGTCATGGTCTTCATTTTGGCGACGCTTGCTGCAATTTTCTTTTTTATTGCCGACCAGATTCTAAGCTGGCTGGTGTCATTGCTTTTGGGATTGGCTGGTTAGTATGGCAAAGCGCTGGTACATCGTTCACGCTTACTCGAATTTCGAGCATAAGGTCGCGGAAAGTATTCGCGAGCAGGCCGCTCAAACCGGACTGGAAGGTGCGTTTGAGGAAATCCTCGTGCCGACTGAAGAGGTTGTCGAAATGCGCCGTGGGCGTCGGGTCAATAGCGAGCGTAAATTTTTTCCGGGCTATGTGCTGGTGAAAATGGATATGACAGATGATGCGTATCACCTTGTCAAAAACACCCCGAAAGTCACCGGCTTTTTGGGCTCACAAAGCAAACCGGCACCGATTTCGCAATCAGAAGTTGACCGGATTGTAAATCAGGTCGAGGACGGGGCAGAGCGGCCCAAGCCCTCTATTATTTTCGAAGTGGGCGAGGAAGTTCGCGTATGCGACGGCCCGTTTGCTTCATTCAGCGGCCTTGTCGAAGAGGTCGATGAAGAAAAGGCACGGCTCAAAGTGGCTGTGTCAATTTTCGGTCGGGCAACCCCGGTCGAGTTGGAGTACGGGCAGGTCGAAAAAGGCTGAACCCCGTGAATGTTCGTGGCAGGCAGAGCAAACTGCCCCACCACGGCCCATAATCGTCAGCCGCTTCGGCGGCAAGAAAGGAACGAGAGATGGCAAAAAAGATTGAAGGTTACCTGAAAATGCAGGTGCCGGCAGGGGCAGCAAGCCCGTCACCGCCTATTGGCCCGGCTTTGGGTCAGCGCGGTTTGAATATTATGGAATTTTGCAAGGCTTTCAATGCGAAGACGCAGGAAATGGAAGCCAATATGCCGATTCCGACCATTGTGACGATTTTTGAAGACAAGTCCTTCACCTTCGTCATCAAGACGCCGCCCGCTTCATATTATTTGAAAAAGGCAGCCAAGCTTGATAAGGGCGGCTCAGCACCCGGACGCGAAGTTGCGGCTTCCGTGACGATGGCGCAGTGCCGTGACATCGCCGAACAGAAAATCGCCGATCTGAATACAACGGATCTGGACGAGGCACAGAAAATGATCGCCGGTTCTGCGCGGTCTATGGGTTTTGAGGTGCGCGACTAATGGCCGGAAAACGTATGCAAGCAGCTAATGAGACTGTTGATAAAAACAAGCTCTATACGCTGGACGAAGCCGTCAAGCTGGTAAAGGCAAACGCCACTGCCAAGTTCGACGAGACTGTAGAAATCGCCATCAATCTGGGTGTTGACCCGCGCCATGCCGACCAAATGGTTCGCGGCGTGATTGAACTGCCCAATGGCACAGGCCGCGCCCAGCGCGTCGCCGTGTTTGCCCGCGATGAAAAAGCCGACGAAGCGAAAGCCGCCGGTGCTGACATTGTTGGTGCAGAGGACTTGATGGAAGCGGTGCAAGGCGGAACGATTGATTTCGACCGCTGCATCGCAACGCCGGACATGATGCCGCTCGTCGGTCGTCTGGGTAAAGTTTTGGGCCCGCGCAATCTGATGCCGAACCCGAAAGTCGGAACAGTGACAGCCGATGTGGCTGAAGCTGTGCGTTCTGCCAAAGGCGGTGCGGTCGAGTTTCGTGTTGAGAAAGAAGGCATTTTGCAAGCCGGTGTTGGCAAAGCCAGTTTCTCGGAAGAGCAATTGGCCGGCAACATCCGCGCGCTGGTTGGTGCCGTACAAAAAGCACGGCCCAGCGGTGCCAAAGGCACTTTCATGAAGCGTTTGGCGGTCAGCTCCACAATGGGGCCGGGCGTTAAACTCGACGTGTCAGACCTCGGCAACGAGGCCTAAGAATTTCGTTCGCTGCCCTTTGCGTACACATGGGGGCGGCGAACGGATGTCCGGAAGTTCTACTTCCGGCCTGTCCGAGATTACAGGGGTGTTCGCTAAGGAATACTTAATGTCCTGTATGAGACGGGAGAACAGTTTTTGAGAGCGCGTAAGCGTTCAATCGGCTGGTCCCGGGACAGGAAGAGCGTCACCAGATGCCTTTCGCATCCGGTGGCAATTCCGAACCGGTGCCACAGCCCGATAGGGTGAGGTACCACCAGCGTATGTCGCAAGACATGCGAAAGGAGAGTGAACAGTGGATAGAGCTGGAAAAGAAGAGCTCGTATCACATTATAACGGCATTTTTGAAAATGCCGGTGTGATTGTCGTTACCCACTATTCGGGGCTTTCCGTGCCGGATCTCGATGAGCTTCGGCACCAAATGGCAGATGTCGGTGGCACGGTCAAAGTGACCAAAAACCGTCTCGTCAAGCTCGCTCTCGCAGGAACACCCAATGAATCTGTCAGCGAATTTTTCTCTGGCCCAACCGCGATTGCTTTTTCGGAAGACCCGGTTGCCGCCCCGAAAGTCGCTGCTAAATTCGCCAAAGAGAATGATAATCTCAAAATCGTTGGCGGCATTATGGACGGTAACGTTCTTGATGCAGAGGGTGTCAAAAATCTGGCGTCGTTGCCGTCTCTGGACGAGCTGCGCGGTCAACTTGTTGGACTTATCAATGCACCGGCGACGAAAATCGCCGGCGTGCTGCAAGCCCGGGCAGGTTAACTGGCTCGCGTAATGGGCGCCAAAGCTGCAGAGGGAGATGCCGCGTAAGCGGTAGGTCCCCGAACAACCGATTGGAGAAAGAAAATGGCTGATATTGAAAAAATTGCCGATGACCTCTCAAGCCTGACCGTTATGGAAGCGGCTGAGCTTGCTAAACTTCTGGAAGACAAATGGGGCGTTTCTGCCGCTGCACCTGTTGCAGTTGCTGCCGCTCCGGCTGCCGGCGATGCCGGTGGTGCTGCTGAAGAGAAAGACGCATTCACCGTCGTTCTCGCATCAGCAGGCGACCAGAAAATTAACGTCATTAAGGAAGTTCGTGCCATCACCGGTCTGGGTCTGAAAGAGGCCAAAGAGATCGTTGAAGGTGCACCGAAGGACCTGAAAGAAGACGTTCCGACCGCCGAAGCCAATGAGCTGAAAGAAAAGCTCGAAGGCGTTGGCGCGACTGTCGAACTGAAATAGTTCGCGTCTCGATTAAGGGGTGGTCGGGCCTAAAGGGTTCGGCCGCCCCATCTTGCCTTTTAGGCACATGCTCCCAAATCGCGGGTAGGGGGCGTGAATTGCGAGGAAACTCGTGCACCGGTAATCCGGGCCCGCTTGGGAAATTGTGAGGAAAGCTCATGTCGCAAGCTTACGCAGGTCGCAAACGTGTTCGCCGTTCATTCGGCCGTATTCCACAAGTTGTGGAAATGCCTAATCTGATTGAAGTTCAGAAATACTCCTATGACCAATTCTTACAGGTGCAAGCACCTGATGGTGGTCGAGATGAAGACGGTTTGCAGGCTGTGTTCAAGTCGGTTTTCCCGATTAGCGATTTCTCCGGCGCGTCGATGCTGGAATTCGTATCCTATGATTTTGAAAAACCAAAATATGACGTTGAAGAGTGCCAACAGCGCGGCATGACTTACGCCGCGCCGCTAAAGGTGACGCTCCGTCTGGTGGTTTTTGATATTGATGAAGAAACCGGTTCCAAATCGGTGAAAGATATTAAAGAGCAGGAAGTCTATATGGGCGACCTGCCCTTCATGACCGATAATGGCACATTTGTTGTCAATGGCACGGAGCGGGTGATTGTCTCGCAAATGCACCGTAGCCCGGGCGTCTTCTTCGACCATGACAAAGGCAAAACCCATGTATCGGGCAAGCTGCTGTTTGCTGCGCGGGTTATCCCTTACCGCGGTTCATGGCTCGATTTTGAATTTGATGCCAAAGATATTCTGCATGTGCGGATTGACCGCCGCCGCAAATTGCCGGCCACGGTTTTGCTGCACGCGCTTGATTATGCGTCAGATAATATCCTTGAAATGTTTTACGACAAAGTCGTGTACAAGCTTGGCAAAGAAGGCTGGGTTACAGACTTTGTGCCCGAGCAACGCCGTGGCACCAAGCCGATTTATGATTTGGTTGATGCAAAAACCGGCAAGGTTGCGGTTGAAGCCGGTTCAAAAATCTCCCCGCGCAAAGCCAAATTGCTGGCTGAAGAAGGCTTGAAAGAGCTTCTCGTCGGTGATGAAGAGCTTGTCGGGCGT
Organism: Phyllobacteriaceae bacterium Water-Bin73; assembly: GCA_900197605.1. Classification (GTDB taxonomy): domain Bacteria; phylum Pseudomonadota; class Alphaproteobacteria; order RS24; family RS24; genus UBA8337. Next base: position 5,649 of record FZLQ01000065.1, on the reverse strand, counting down.
TTCCTGTCTGACGAGCTTGTCAGCTATGAAACCGGTGAGATTTTTGCCGAAGCCGGTCAAGAAGTGACCGAAGAGCTGCTCGCTGATCTGAAAGAAAAAGGCTATGACACGCTGAGCGTGCTGGATATTGACCCGGTCAATAAAGGCCCGTTCATTCGCAATACTTTGTTTGCCGATAAATCGAGCGACAAGCTGTCTGCGCTGGAAGAAATTTACCGCGTGATGCGTCCGGGCGAGCCGCCAACCCCTGAAACGGCACAAGCGCTGTTTGACGGGCTGTTCTTTGATGGCGAACGTTATGACCTGTCAGCCGTCGGTCGGGTGAAAATGAACATTCGCCTGAACCAAGAATGTCCTGATGATATTCGCGTGCTGCGTAAAGAAGACATTGTCGGTGTTGTGAAAACGCTGGTCGGCCTGCGCGATGGGCGCGGCGATATTGATGATATTGACAATCTCGGCAATCGCCGTGTGCGCTCGGTTGGTGAGTTGATGGAAAATCAATACCGCATCGGCCTGCTGCGCATGGAACGCGCGATTAAAGAGCGCATGAGCTCTATCGATATTGATACGGTGATGCCGCAAGACCTGATTAACGCCAAGCCGGTTTCGGCTTCTGTGCGTGAATTCTTCGGTTCGTCGCAATTGTCACAATTTATGGACCAAACCAATCCGTTGTCCGAAATCACCCATAAGCGTCGTTTGTCGGCGCTTGGCCCGGGTGGTCTGACGCGCGAGCGGGCAGGCTTTGAGGTGCGCGACGTGCACCCGACCCATTATGGTCGTATCTGCCCGATTGAAACGCCGGAAGGCCCGAATATCGGTCTGATTAACTCGCTGGCGACGTTCGCTCGCGTGAATAAATATGGCTTTATCGAAAGCCCTTATCGCCGTGTTGAAGGCGGTAAAGTTACCAGAGAAGTGATTTCTATGTCCGCGATGGAGGAGGCCCGTTTCCGTGTCGCGCAGGCCAATATCGCGATTGATGGCAGCGGCAAGCTGTCTGATGAGCTGATTAACTGCCGGATTAATGGTGACTTTGAATTGGTGCCACCCGATATGGTGGACCTGCTGGACGTGTCCCCGAAACAGATTGTTTCGGTTGCTGCGGCGCTTATTCCTTTCCTTGAAAACGATGACGCCAACCGCGCTTTGATGGGCTCGAACATGCAACGACAAGCCGTGCCGCTGCTGCAAGCAGAAGCGCCGCTGGTCGGCACAGGCATGGAAGAAGTTGTGGCCCGCGATAGTGGTGCCGCCATTTCTGCTCGCCGCGCCGGTGTCGTTGACCAAGTTGATGCGACGCGTATCGTTGTTCGGGCGACGGAAGAAACCGATGCCTCGAAATCGGGCGTTGATATTTACAATCTGCGGAAATTCCAACGCTCCAACCAGTCCACCTGCATTAACCAGCGTCCGCTGGTGCGTGTTGGCGACCGGGTTGAAGTTGGCGATGTTGTGGCCGATGGCCCGTCAACAGAGCTTGGCGAATTGGCGCTTGGCCGCAATGTGCTGGTCGCCTTCATGCCGTGGAATGGCTATAATTTCGAGGATTCGATTTTGATTTCTGAGCGCATTGTGCGCGACGATGTTTTCACCTCAATTCACATTGAAGAATTTGAAGTGATGGCGCGTGATACGAAATTGGGGCCGGAAGAAATTACCCGCGATATTCCAAATGTCGGTGAAGAAGCGCTGAGCAATCTTGATGAGGCCGGTATTGTTTATATCGGTGCGGAGGTTAATCCCGGCGATATTCTGGTCGGTAAAATTACCCCGAAAGGCGAAAGCCCAATGACGCCGGAAGAAAAACTTCTGCGCGCCATTTTCGGTGAAAAAGCCTCTGATGTGCGTGATACCTCACTGAAACTGCCGCCCGGAACAGCCGGCACGATTGTTGAAGTGCGTGTGTTTAACCGTCATGGCATTGACAAAGATGAACGTGCTTTGGCGATTGAGCGTGAAGAAATTGAAGCGCTGGCGAAAGACCGTGATGACGAATTGGCCATTCTTGAGCGCAATGTTTACAAGCGTCTCGAAGAATTGCTGGTCGGCAAGCAAGCCGCGTCAGGCCCTGCCGGTATCGGTGACGATGCCAAAGTCACCAATGCCATGCTGGAAGATTTGCCAAGCAGTCAATGGTGGCAGATTGCCCTGAAAAACGATGCGGCAATGGCCGAAGTCGAAGCCATGAAGAAGCAGTTTGACGATGCCAAAGCGGAGCTTGAAGCCCGTTTTGAAGACAAGGTCGATAAGCTGCAACGCGGTGATGAATTGCCGCCCGGCGTCATGAAAATGATTAAGGTTTATGTGGCCGTGAAGCGCAAGCTGCAGCCCGGTGATAAAATGGCCGGTCGTCACGGTAACAAAGGTGTCATCAGCCGCATCATGCCGGTTGAAGACATGCCTTACCATGATGACGGAACGCCGGTTGACATTGTGCTGAACCCGCTTGGTGTGCCAAGCCGAATGAATGTCGGGCAAATTCTCGAAACTCATTTGGGCTGGGCCTGTGCCGGTTTGGGGCGTCAAATTAATGACGCGCTGACCGCATATGAGCGCGAAGGCAACGTTGAGAAAGTCAAAGAAACGCTGAAAGATGTTTATTCTGATGACCCGGCTGTCGGCAAATTATCCGATGGTGAAGTCATTGAGATGAGCCAGACGCTGCGTCGCGGTGTGCCGGTGGCAACGCCGGTATTTGATGGCGCGGTCGAAGGTGACATTGTCGATATGCTCGGCAAGGCCGGTATTGACAGTTCAGGTCAGGTGCAATTGCACGACGGGCGCACAGGCGAACCGTTCGACCGGAAAGTGACTGTTGGCTACATCTATATGCTGAAACTTCACCATTTGGTGGACGACAAAATCCACGCCCGTTCCATTGGCCCATACAGCCTTGTTACCCAGCAGCCGCTTGGTGGTAAGGCCCAGTTTGGCGGCCAACGTTTCGGTGAGATGGAAGTGTGGGCGCTGGAAGCTTATGGCGCGGCATACACATTGCAGGAAATGTTGACAGTCAAATCAGATGATGTCGCCGGTCGGACGAAAGTCTATGAAGCGATTGTTAAAGGTGATGACACATTCGAAGCCGGTATTCCGGAGAGCTTTAATGTGTTGGTGAAAGAAATCCGGTCTTTGGGTCTCAATGTCGAATTGACTGAGAGCCGCAAAGAAAATCAGGAATAGAGCGGCGATAGCCGTTCAGCAGGAGAAGAGCGCATGAACCAAGAGGTCATGAACATTTTCAATCCGCAGGCCAATCAACAGGCCTTCGATCAAATCCGTATTTCGATTGCCAGCCCGGAGAAAATCCTCTCCTGGTCATATGGCGAGATTAAGAAGCCGGAAACCATTAACTATCGGACGTTTAAGCCGGAGCGCGATGGCCTTTTCTGTGCCCGTATTTTTGGCCCGATTAAGGACTATGAGTGCTTGTGCGGCAAATATAAGCGGATGAAGTTTAAGGGCGTCATCTGCGAAAAATGCGGTGTCGAAGTTACGCTGACCAAAGTGCGCCGCGAGCGCATGGGTCATATTGAACTGGCGGCACCGGTTGCTCATATCTGGTTCTTGAAATCACTGCCGAGCCGTATCGGCTTGCTGCTTGATATGACGCTGAAGGATTTGGAGCGCGTGCTCTATTTCGAAAACTTCATCGTCCTCGACCCGATGCTGTCGCCGCTCGAAAAAGGGCAATTGCTGACGGAAGAAGAATATTTCGACGCGCAAGACGAGCATGGCGAAGACAATTTTGTTGCCGGTATCGGTGCCGAGGCCGTGCGGGTGATGCTGGAAGAGTTGAACCTTGAAGAACTGCGCGAAGAATTGCGTGTCGGCATTGCCGAAGCGACAACTGAGCTGAAGCCGAAGAAACTGGCCAAGCGGTTGAAAGTTGTTGAAGCCTTTTTGCGCTCAGGCGGTCGTCCTGAATGGATGATTTTGAATGTTGTGCCGGTCATTCCGCCGGAACTGCGCCCGCTTGTGCCGCTTGATGGCGGTCGTTTCGCGACCTCTGACTTGAACGATCTTTATCGTCGCGTCATCAACCGGAATAATCGTCTGAAGCGTCTGATTGAATTGCGCGCGCCGGACATCATCGTCCGCAATGAAAAGCGTATGCTGCAAGAATCTGTTGATGCGTTGTTTGACAATGGCCGTCGTGGCCGCGTGATTACCGGTGGCAATAAGCGTCCGCTGAAATCACTGTCAGATATGCTGAAAGGCAAGCAAGGGCGTTTCCGTCAAAACTTGCTCGGCAAGCGCGTTGACTATTCAGGCCGCTCGGTGATTGTGGTTGGCCCTGAATTGAAACTGCACCAATGCGGTTTGCCGAAAAAGATGGCGTTGGAATTGTTCAAGCCGTTTATCTATTCGCGCCTTGAGGCGAAGGGGCTATCGGCCACTGTCAAACAATCGAAGAAAATGGTCGAGAAGGAGCGTCCCGAGGTTTGGGATATTCTCGATGAGGTTATCCGCGAGCATCCGGTGATGCTGAACCGCGCGCCGACCTTGCACCGTTTGGGTATTCAGGCATTTGAACCGACCTTGATTGAGGGTAAAGCCATTCAGCTTCACCCGCTGGTTTGCGCCGCCTTTAACGCCGACTTTGACGGCGACCAAATGGCTGTTCACGTGCCGCTGTCGCTGGAAGCCCAGTTGGAAGCCCGCGTGTTGATGATGTCAACAAACAACATTCTGCACCCTGCCAATGGCGCGCCGATTATCGTGCCGTCACAGGATATCGTGTTGGGTCTGTATTACATGACCCTGCAACGCGATGGCCTGAAGGGCGAGGGCATGATTATCTCTGATTTGGCTGAGTTGGAATTGGCGCTGGATAATAAAGCGCTGACACTGCACACGAAAATCAAAGCGCGCATTGAAGAGATTGATGCCGAGGGTAATCTTGTGCAGCGTGTGGTCGATACAACCGCCGGACGTTTCATGCTTGGCCAAGAACTGCCAAAACACATGAACCTGCCTTATGAGACGATTAACAAGCTGATGACCAAGAAAGAAATTTCAAAAGTCATTGATGCGGTTTATCGCCATTGCGGTCAAAAAGAGACCGTCATTTTCTGCGACCATATTATGAAGGTCGGCTTCCGCGAAGCGTGTAAAGCCGGTATCTCGTTTGGTAAAGACGATATGGTTATCCCCGAAGACAAAATCGGTTTGATTGATGAAACCGGTGCTTTGGTGAAGGAATATGAGCAGCAATATATTGATGGCCTGATTACGCAAGGCGAGAAATATAACAAGGTTGTTGATGCCTGGGCGCGCTGCACAGACCGTGTGGCCGATGCCATGATGGGCAAAATTTCAACTGTCGATGCCGGTGATGCAGATGATGATAGCTTCATCAACTCCATCTATATGATGTCTCACTCAGGGGCGCGTGGTTCACCCGCTCAGATGAAACAGCTTGCCGGTATGCGCGGTCTGATGGCCAAGCCATCGGGCGAGATTATTGAGACACCGATTATCTCAAACTTCAAAGAGGGTCTGTCGGTTCTGGAATACTTCAACTCAACCCACGGGGCGCGTAAAGGTCTGGCCGATACGGCGTTGAAAACCGCCAACTCGGGTTATCTGACCCGTCGTTTGGTTGATGTGGCGCTAGATTGCATCGTTAATTTAGTTGAT
>FZLQ01000048.1 GCA_900197605.1 Phyllobacteriaceae bacterium Water-Bin73 | reverse complement strand
GCATGTTTTGCGCGCGCGCCGCCAAAATGGCCGTACGCAAGCGCGGGTTTGAATCCGGGTCGGGCATGCCCATTTTCGCCGCGACCATAATCTCTTTGGTCAGGCGGGCGAAAATTTTGGCGCGTTTTTTGTCTTGCGCCCCTTTACGGTGCTGAATGTTCTTAAATTTGGAATGGCCTGCCATGCCGTCCTCCGTCTGTCGTGAGATTTAACATTATAGGTTTGGCGCGGCAGTGGAAAGCCTGCCACCGGCACGAATGGGATGAATGGCAATCGCTTTGCCGGTTGCATTATCGGTTTCGACCATGACACCGCAAAGCGTCGGCGTGCCTTGCGCTGCACCAAAGCGGCCACCGCGCAATTTGGTGACAAAGCGATTGACCGGCTCTTCTTTTTCCATGCCGATGACGCTGTCATAATCACCGCACATGCCCGCATCGGTTTGATAGGCCGTGCCATTTGGCAGAATTTGCGTATCGGCTGTCGGCACATGGGTATGCGTGCCGATAACCAGACTGGCGCGGCCATCGCAAAAATGGCCCATCGCCATTTTCTCAGAAGTCGCTTCGCAATGCATATCGACAATAATCGCGTCTGCCGCTTCGCCCAACGGACAGGCCGATAATTCGCGCTCGACAGCGGCAAACGGGTCGTCCAGCGACTCCATAAATAACTGCCCCATCACATTGACCACCAGCACGCGCCGGTCGCCGACCTCATACAGGCCGGCACCCTTGCCCGGTGTTTCAGGCGGAAAATTGGCCGGGCGCAAAAGCCTCGGTTCATCGGCAATATAGCCGCAAATACCTTGCTGGTCCCAAACATGATTGCCGGTCGAGACAACATCGACACCGGCATCGAGAAAAGCGCGGGTAATATCCGGCGTAATGCCAAAGCCACCGGCGGCATTCTCGCCATTCACGACAACGAAATCGAGCTTATATTGCGCGCGCATAACCGGCACTTGGCGCAGCACGGCATCGCGCGCGGCGCGACCAACAACATCTCCCAGAAACAGCAAACGCATTTCTTAATCCCTATTAAAATCATGCCGTTTTGAAGGTGTCAGCACGGCGTGTAAGGCCTCGTCATGCGGCGCGATGGGGCATTTGTCAACCATTTGCATGTCGAAAGCCAGGCCGATAAAGCGGCAATCGCTGCGCTTTTTAAGCTCGGCCAATGTGCGGTCATAAAACCCACCGCCGCGCCCCAGCCGATGGCCCTGCCCGTCAAACGCCAAGAGTGGCAACAGCACAATATCGGGGGTTACTTGTTGCGCCGTGGCGCGCGGCGCGGCAATGCCCATATCATCGGACAGCAAAGCGTCATTATGCCGATAGCGGCGAAACACCAGCGGCGCGTCTTCATTGATACAAACCGGCAGACAAATGCCGTTGCCGTTTTTCCGCAAAGCCTGCATGAGCGGGCGCGGGTCAAGCTCGCCCCCCATCGGCAAATAGGCGGCAATAATTTTATCGCTTATCGCGCCGAGCTGTTTGTCGGCATTGGACGACACAAATTCGGCCAAAGCCTGCGCCTCCGCCTCGCCATGCGCCTTATGATGCGCGCTGCGCTGAGCCGCAAGGGCACGGCGCATTTGGTCTTTATCGTCCATATGTCACCTGATGACGTGCAACGTGATAAAAGTGGAACCGCCACAACCGTTTTCTGCCGTGTCCTCGGAGACCTACAAAAGTAGGTGGGCACCGTATGGAGCAGGCCGCAACCCGCCTCAGTGACAGCTCCCTAAAGGACCGTAAGGCCCCGAGCGTTAAAAGCAGTCTTCGCGTCGGGCAGTTCCTCTTTGCCTTATAGCGACAAAAACCTTATCGCGTCACGTCTTCTTATGGGGTTCAACCGGCGACGCTTAGCCCAACGGATTGGGCGTCTCTTGCGTGGGCGGCGCATTTTGTGAGCCATTTGTCATATCGGGCAATATGGCTTCAATTTTCTCAGCCGCCGAATTTAACGCCAATGACAAAACATCTTCAATTTCATCAACCCGCGCCGAGAGGGCATCGCGCGATTTACTCGCCTCCGCCATATCGCGGCGCACCGCAACAAGCTCATGCTTCAAATCGCGAATATCATTGCACAGCATCAGGCCGGTCAGCACCATTAAGTGACTGTCACCGGCTTTTTCATTGCCCTTTTTAATGGTGGCGACACGGGCCGCAAAATCCTCGGCCAGTTGCGTCACCTGCGCCTCTTCACCATCGCGGCACACGACTTGAAAGGGTCTCGAATTAACGGATATGGTTATTTCGGCCATTTAAGCCTCCCCCAGCACATCATCAATTTGCTGCATCGCTTTTTCGACTTGCGACGCGGCGCGTTTTTGCGTGCCTTCCAAATTTTGATTTTGTTTTTTCAAGGTCGAAATATCGGTTCGCAAATGCGCGCACTCAATTTGTAGCGCGTCAAGCTCAGCCATTTTGCCAAGCATGGTCTGGCCATCAGCGCTTAAACGCGCATGTTCGGCGGTCAATTTATCAACGGCGTTAAGCAGCCGTTCTAAAGCGGGTTGAATTTTCTGCATCATGCACCTCTATTTATAGCATAAGATTTCTCCGATTTCTTCGTCAAATATTCTGTTAATTATGGGACTCTGACGGGCGAATCTGGCATTGACTCTATCAGGCCCCGGGCGCATTGTGCGCGCAAATTTTAGACGGCCTTGTTGGCTTATTTTAGCCCGACGAGTAAGAGGGATTTTTGATGTCTGACGCCGAAAAAAGCGCTTCTACCGAAACCGGCTCCATGCCCCTTCAACAAATGGCAAATGCCATTCGCGCCCTTTCAATGGACGCCGTGCAAGCCGCCAATTCCGGCCATCCGGGACTGCCAATGGGGGCCGCCGATATTGCCACGGTTCTCTACACAAAATTTTTGAAGATTGACCCGCTCGCGCCGGAATGGCCCGATCGCGACCGCTTTGTGCTGTCTGCCGGTCACGGGTCAATGTTGCAATATGCGCTGCATTACCTCGTCGGTTTCGCCGATATGACGCTGGAAGAGATTAAAAATTTCCGCCAACTTGGCGCGCGCACAGCCGGTCACCCTGAATATGGCCACGCTGCGGGCATTGAGACGACCACCGGCCCGCTCGGCCAGGGTATTTCAACCGCGGTTGGCATGGCACTGGCAGAGCGCATGATGAATGCGCGCTTTGGTGACGAACTGGTTGACCATTTCACTTATGTCCTCGCCTCTGATGGTGACCTGATGGAAGGCATCAGCCATGAGGCTATTTCCATTGCCGGTCACCTGAAATTATCGCGCCTTATCGTGCTTTATGATGACAATGATATTTCAATTGATGGCCCCCTCAACCTCACGGAATCCGGCGACGCATTGGGTCGCTTTGAGGCCGCAGGGTGGGACGCTGTCCGCATTGACGGCCACGACCACGCCGCCATTGAAGCGGCCATTGCCGCCGCCCGCGACAGCGATAAGCCAAGCCTGATTGCGTGCAAAACCACTATCGGTTACGGCAGCCCGAACAAGCAAGGCACAAGCGGCGTGCATGGCGCGCCTTTGGGTGATGATGAAATTGCCATGACCCGCGAAGCACTTGGCTGGTCTTCTGAGCCTTATGACATTCCGTCTGATTTGCTTGATGGCTGGCGCATGGCCGGTCGCGCCCATGCCTCTACCCGCAAAGCCTGGGAAGAGCGCATGGCCGGACAATCGGCCGAAACCCGTAATCGGTTCGAGCGCGTTGTTTCAGGTGAATTGCCGCAAGGTCTCGACACCGCCATTGACGCCTTCAAAAAGCAACTGGCCGAAGAAAAGCCGAATTGGGCAACCCGCAAATCTTCCGAAGAAGCGCTGAAAGCCATTGTGCCGCATGTGCCGGAAATGATTGGTGGCTCAGCCGATTTAACCGGCTCCAACAATACCAAGACACCGGAACAAGCCCCCGTCTCTGCCGATAATATGGCCGGACAATTTATTCACTGGGGTATTCGCGAGCATGGCATGGCGGCGGCGATGAACGGCATGGTGCTGCATGGCGGCTTTATTCCTTATTCCGGCACGTTCCTCGTCTTTTCTGATTATTCGCGTCCGGCCATTCGACTGTCGGCGCTGATGAAGCAACGCACCATTCATGTGCTGACGCATGACAGTATCGGCTTGGGTGAAGATGGCCCAACCCACCAGCCGGTTGAGCATTTGGCTGCGCTACGCGCCATTCCAAATACATTTGTCTTCCGTCCGGCAGACGCGATTGAAACGCTGGAATGTTGGCAGATGGCATTAAAACTCGATAGCGCGCCAAGCGTTTTGGCATTGACGCGACAAGGTTTGCCGACCGTGCGCGATTATGAAGAGCGCAATAGCTGCGCGCATGGCGCCTATGAATTGGCCGCCGGTGGCAGCAACCCGCAAGTGACCATTATGGCGTCGGGTTCAGAAATTTCCATCGCAATGGAAGCGCGCGCCGCTTTGAAAGAAGACGGCATTGGCGCACGGGTTGTGTCTGTTCCTTGCATGGAATTATTCGAGCAACAAAGCCCGGCAACCAAAGCCGATGTGTTGGGCGACACGACCTTGCGCATTGCGGTGGAAGCCGCCGTGCAGCAAAGCTGGGACCGCTATTTGCGCCCGCAAGATATTTTCATCGGCATGGACGGGTTTGGCGCAAGCGCGCCGGCCGGTCAATTATTCCAGCATTTCGGCATCACTGCTGAGGCCATCGCCGCAGCGGCACGAGATGCGCTGTAAGATTTTCGGGGAGAGAAAACATGACAGTAAATGTAGCCATTAACGGATTTGGACGTATCGGTCGTCTGGTATTGCGCGGGATTATCGAAAGTGGCCGCAAGGATATCAATGTCGTTGCGATTAACGATTTGGGCAGTGTCGAAGCCAATGCGCATATGCTGCAATATGACAGTGTGCATGGTCGCCTTCCGGTAAAAGTGAAGGCCACCAAAACCGGCATTAATGTCGGCGGCAAGTCGATTAAAGTCATCGCCGAGCGCGATCCGGCCAATCTGCCGTGGGAAAAAATGGGCGTCGATATTGCGCTTGAATGTACCGGTCTGTTCACCACGCAAGAAACCGCCGGCAAGCATTTGGCCGCCGGTGCCAAGCGTGTGCTGGTGTCGGCCCCCGCCTCGGGTGCTGATTTGACCGTTGTTTATGGCGTCAATCACAATAAGCTGCGCAAGAGCCATAAAATTGTTTCCAATGCTTCTTGCACCACGAATTGCCTCGCGCCGGTGGCGCAAGTGCTGGATAAAACCTGCGGCATTGCGCGCGGTTATATGACCACGGTTCACGCCTTTACCGGCGACCAGCAAACTGTTGATACGCTGCACTCTGACCCGCGCCGGTCGCGCGCTGCGTCGCTTTCCATGATACCGACCTCTACCGGTGCGGCCAAAGCGGTTGGTCTGGTATTGCCGCAACTGGTCGGCAAACTTGACGGCACCGCCGTGCGCGTGCCGACCCCGAATGTCTCGATGATTGATTTGGTTTTTGAAGCCAAAAAGAAGACCACGGTTGAACAAATTAATGCCGCCATCACCAAAGCCGCCAATGGCAAGCTGGAAGGTATTCTGGGCGTTTGCGACGAACCGCTTGTGTCGATTGACTTTAACCACGACCCGCACAGTTCGACCTTTGATTTGACGCAGACACAAATTGTCGGCGGCAAGCTGGTGCGCGTGCTGAGCTGGTATGACAATGAGTGGGGCTTTGCCAATCGTATGAGCGACACGGCTGTCGCAATGGGCAAACTTTAGTCCGCTCGCTGAAGATGAGCGACTTCAAAACACTCGACCAGCTATCCTCAGACACGCCGCGCGGTGGTGTTGTTCTTATTCGAGCCGACTTAAATGTGCCGCTTGATGAGCACGGCGCCGTGCGCGACGCGACGCGGCTGGAGCGCTTATTGCCGAGCCTCAACAAGCTCTCAAATGATGGCTTTCGTATCGGCGTGTTATCGCATTTCGGTCGCCCGAAAGGCCAACGGGTCGCTGAGATGAGCCTTGCGCCGGTGGCCGATGCGCTGGCCACGCTGCTTGGTCAGCCCGTTGCTTTTGCAGATGATTGCATTGGTGAGGCGGCGGCAGATGCGCTGTCAGCTTTAGCCGAGGGTGGGATTTGCGTGTTGGAAAACACCCGTTTTCATGCCGGTGAAGAAGCCGATGCGACAGATTTTGCCGAAGCATTGGCCGCGCCTGCCGCGGCTTATGTCAATGATGCTTTTTCGGCCGCCCATCGCGCCCATGCCTCGACACATGGCATTACCAAATATCTGCCGACCTATTGCGGCCTTGCCATGCAGGCTGAATTGGACGCCTTAAACGCCGCGCTTGGCGCGCCCAAGCGACCGGTTGTGGCGGTTGTGGGCGGCGCGAAAATATCGACCAAGCTTGACCTATTGGGCAATTTATCCGCCCGTGTTGATACGCTGGTAATTGGCGGCGGCATGGCCAATACGTTTTTGGCGGCACAAGGCCACAGCGTCGGCAAATCCTTATGCGAGGACGCCATGCTGGACACGGCGCGCGCCATTATGGCCGAGGCCGAAAAACAAGGCTGCGCGATTTTACTGCCCCGCGACGCCGCCATTGCCTCGGAATTTGCCGCCGGTCAAATCGCTGAAATTGTATCGTGCGATGCCGTGCCTGATGATAAAATGATACTTGATGCCGGCCCTGATGGCGTCGCTGATATTTGCGCCGCCTTTGACCAAGCCGCCACACTTATTTGGAACGGCCCTTTGGGCGCGTTTGAGATTGAACCGTTTGATGCCGCGACCAATCAGGCGGCACAACATGCGGCGGCGTTGACGCAAAAAGGTCAACTGACCTCAGTCGCCGGTGGCGGCGATACGGTCGCCGCCCTCAACCATGCCGGGGCCGGAGAAAATTTCTCCTATGTCTCGACCGCAGGCGGCGCGTTTTTGGAATGGTTGGAAGGTAAAACACTGCCGGGTGTCGCTGCGCTAAGCGCGTGACCCGGGCAGCAGAGTTGAAGAAAAAGGGAGAGAAATATGAACAAGCAAGCTTTGGAAGCCATCGCGCAAGCTATGGTGGCAAATGGCAAAGGCATTTTGGCCGCCGATGAAAGCACCGGCACGATTAAAAAGCGCTTCGACACGATTGACGCGGAATCGACCGAGGATAGTCGCCGCGATTATCGCGAAATGCTTTTCCGCACCCAAGACGCCATGAAAGAGCATATCTCCGGCGTGATATTATTCGATGAAACCATTCGCCAGAAAGCCGCTGACGGCACAATGCTGACGCAACTCATCACTGATGCCGGTTCACTGCCCGGCATTAAAGTCGATGGCGGCGCGAAGGATTTTGCCAATCATGCCGGTGAAATGATTACCGAGGGCCTTGATGGTCTGCGCGAGCGGCTTGCCGAATATCACGGGCTGGGCGCGAAATTTGCCAAATGGCGCGCCGTTATCAATATCGCTGAGGGCAAGCCATCAGCCGCTTGTCTGGCCGCCAATACGCATGCGCTGGCGCGCTATGCCGCCTTGTGCCAAGAAGCCGAGATTGTGCCGATTGTCGAACCTGAAGTGATTATGGATGGCAGCCATTCGGTTGAGCGTTGCTATGAGGTGACGACAGAAGCGCTGACGCAGCTTTACGCGCAATTGGCCGAGCAAGATGTGTATTTGGAAGGCACGATTTTGAAACCCAATATGGTGGTCTCAGGCACCCAACATGCCGAGCAAGCCGGGGTGCAACAAGTCGCTGAAATGACCCTTGATTGCTTCAAAAAATGCGTGCCCGAAGCCGTGCCGGGCATTGTCTTTTTATCGGGTGGCCAATCCGATGAGGACGCGACCGCGCATCTTGATGCCATGAATAAAATCGGTGGCTTGCCGTGGAAGCTCAGCTTTTCTTATGGGCGCGCTTTGCAGGCCGCGCCGCTGAAAGCCTGGGCCGGTGAGGCGAGCAATGTGCCAAACGCGCAAGCCGCTTTCGCCCATCGCGCCAAAATGAACGGCCTTGCCGCGCAAGGCCAATGGGACGCATCACTGGAAGGCTAAGCCTTAAACGCTTTTGGAGGAGCCCGTCTCATCTTTTAGATGCGGCGGGCTTTTTCATGGCGCATTCAAGCGGTTTTGCGCGCGCCGAGAAGATATTCAATATTGCCTTGCGGGCCGGTAATCGGGCTTTCAATCACCCCGTCAACGCACCAGCCCTGCGCTTGCCACCAAGCCGTTAGCGTGTCGCAAACCTGCTGGCGCAACGCCGTATCGCTCACCACGCCGTTTTTACCCAGTGCCTCTTTACCGACTTCAAATTGCGGTTTAATCAGCGCAATCGCCCAAGCATCTATTGGCATGAGCGGCAACATGGCCGCCAATGCTTTTTCCTGATTGATAAAACTGACATCGCAGACCAGACTCGATAAGGGGCGGTCGAAATGCGCCGCCGTAATATGGCGCACATTCATCCCCGCCATATTCTGCACCCGCGCATCGCCCTGCAAGCTGGCATGAAGCTGATCGTGCCCGACATCAATCGCATAGATAAAAGCCGCGCCGCTTCTCAACAAAACATCGCTAAAACCGCCGGTCGATGCGCCAATATCGGCAAATATGCCATCGCTGACCGGATAGCCGAAATGCGCCAATGCTTTTTCCAGCTTCATGCCGCCGCGTGAAACAAAGGCATGTTCGGCTTCAGCTTCAATGCGGTCATTTTGGCTGACACCGGTGGCGGCTTTCAGCGCCGTCTCGCCATTGACGCGCACCAATCCGGCCTTAATGGCGGCGGCAGCGCGGGCGCGGCTTTCAAACAAGGAAAGGTTAACGAGGTGTTGGTCGAGGCGGGTTTTGCCCAAAATCAAGCACCGGCTTTGGGCGCAATCACCTCAATTTGCGCGCCATCGGCACCCAAAAGACCGCGCACGGTTTCAATAATTTGCGCCGCATTGAGCCCGGCTTTGTCATACATGGCTTCGGGCTTATCTTGGTCAATATAAATGTCGGGCAGCACCAGCGCGCGGCATTTCAGACCGCTTTCCAGCATGGCGTTCTCGGCCAACATATGCATCACATGACTGCCAAAGCCTCCAATTGCGCCTTCTTCCAGCGTCAGCAAAATTTCATGCTCGCGCGCCAGCCGCAAAATCAGCGCCTCATCGAGCGGTTTCATAAAGCGCGCATCAACCACGCTGGTGCGGAAACCTTGCGCGTCGAGCTGGTCTGCCGCCAATTGAGCTTCGCCCAAACGCGTGCCATAGCTGAGCAGGCAAACGCGCCCGCCTTCGCGCAAAATGCGACCTTTGCCTATTTCCAAAACCTGTCCATGTGCGGGCAGGTCAACACCGACGCCTTCGCCACGCGGATAGCGCAGCGCGCTGGGATGCGCGCCAAAAGCCACTTGCGTCGCCACCATATGTTTAAGTTCGGCCTCATCAGCCGCCGCCATCAGCACCATATTGGGCAATGTGCCGAGATAGGCATTGTCAAATGAACCGGCATGGGTCGGGCCATCAGCCCCCACCAAGCCGGCACGGTCAATGGCAAAGCGCACCGGCAGATTTTGCACAGCCACGTCATGCACAACTTGGTCATAAGCGCGCTGCAAGAAAGTCGAGTAAATGGCGGCGAAAGGCTTAAAGCCCTCACTGGCCAAACCGGCGGCGAAGGTCACCGCATGCTGCTCGGCAATGCCGACATCAAAACAGCGGTCGGGATAGGCTTTGGCAAATTTACCCAGCCCCGTGCCGGACGGCATGGCCGCCGTAATGGCAACGACTTTATCATCGCGCGCCGCTTCGTCTATCAAGGCTTCGGCAAACACGCCGGTATAGCTGGGCGCAGACGCGGTGGCTTTCACCTGTTCGCCCGTCACCACATTGAATTTCGAGACGCCGTGATATTTATCGTCCGAGGCTTCGGCAGGCGCATAGCCATGGCCTTTTTCAGTAACCACATGCACCAATACAGGCCCGTTTTGCATCTTCTTGACGTTTTCCAAAACCGGCAGCAAATGGTCGAGATTATGCCCGTCAATCGGGCCGACATAATAAAAGCCCATTTCCTCAAACAGCGTGCCGCCGGTCATAAAGCCGCGCGTATATTCTTCCATTTGCCGCGCTTTTTCTTGCAAGCCTTCGGGCAAATGCTTGCTCAAATCCTTCAGCAGACTCCGGAAAGAGCGATAGGTTTTGCCCGACAGGATACGCGCCAAATAGGCACTCATGGCACCGACCGGCGGGGCGATGGACATATCATTATCGTTCAGGATAACCACCATACGGCTATCCATCGCACCGGCATTATTCATCGCTTCAAAGGCCATGCCGGCGCTCATCGCGCCATCACCGATAACCGCGACAACATTATTATCTTTGCCCGCAAGGTCGCGCGCCGCCGCCATGCCGAGACCGGCTGAGATGGAGGTTGAGCTATGGCCTGCGCCAAACGGGTCATAATCGCTTTCCGCGCGTTTGGTAAAACCGGCAAGCCCACCGCCCTGGCGCAATGTGCGAATTCGGTCGCGCCGCGCGGTTAAAATTTTATGCGGATAGGCCTGATGGCCGACATCCCAAATCAGGCGATCATCGGGCGTGTCGAAAACATAATGCAAAGCAACGGTCAATTCGACGACGCCCAAACCCGCACCCAAATGGCCGCCCGTCGCCGATACGGCATCAATCATCTCAACGCGCAATTCATCGGCAAGCTGGCGCAAATCGCCCTTATCCAACTGACGCAAATCAGCCGGACGTCCAATGCGGTCCAGAAGCGGTGTCGTTGTCTCAGCCATTTTGGCTCCTTTGCTGAGGGTTTAATATCAGCTATGGCGTCTAATCACAAACTCGGCGGCTTGTCGCAGGCTGTCGGCGCTATCGCCGAATATGGCCAAATGGGCAATCGCCTGCTCGACCAGCAATCCGGCTTGGTCGCGCGCGCGCTCAGTGCCCAGCAATGAAGCAAAAGTCACCTTGTCGTCCATCGCGTCTTTTCCGGCTGTTTTGCCCAAATCCGCGCTGGCGGCATCGACATCAAGCACATCATCGGCAATTTGAAAGGCCAGCCCAATATCATGCGCATAACCGGCCAGCGCGTGCCGCTCGCCATCATCGGCACCGCCCAAAATCGCTCCGGCCTCGACGGCAAAGCTGATTAACGCGCCGGTTTTCATTTTTTGCAAACGGGTCAAACCGCCTGAATCGAGGTCCAGTTCGGGCGATTGCAGGTCAATCATTTGCCCGCCAACCATGCCTTGCATGCCCGCCGCGCGCGCCAAAGCGCTGACCAAAGCCAATCTTTTCGTGCTCTCTTTATGGGTCGCTTCATGGCTGAGAATTTCAAAAGCCAGCGTCAGCAGCGCGTCTCCGGCCAAAATGGCGGTCGCTTCATCATAAGCCATATGCAAGCTCGCCTTGCCGCGCCGCATATCATCATCATCCATCGCCGGAAGGTCGTCATGAATAAGCGAATAGCAATGCACCGCCTCAACCGCCGCCGCAGCGCGAATGGCACGCGCCTCATCGACGTTAAGCAAGCGCGCCGCCGCATAGCAGAGATAGGGCCGAAAGCCCTTACCGCCCTCCATCATAGTGTAGCGCATGGCCTCAATCAGCCGGTTTTCAGGCCCGTCCGGCACATGCAGTAAATCATCAAAAAACGCCGCCACCTGCGACACAGCATGGCGACGGTCTGTTTCAAAATCGGACATGGGTTAGTCGGCATCTAGCGGTTCAGTGCCCGATGCCGTGCCCCCATTGCCGGTGATTTTTTCAATTTTGGCTTGCGCCGATTTCAGCTTTTCATCGCAAAAGGCGCGCAATTGGCTGCCCCGCTTATAAATCTCAATCGACTCTTCCAGCGCGACATCGCCTGTTTCCAGCCGGTCAACAATGGTTTCCAATTCGCTCAAGGCTTCTTCGAAACTGAGCTGCAAAATATCTTCAGAGATTTCAATCTTATCGGCCATATCCGTCTCCTTTGCGCTAAACGGCAGCGCTTTGTCGATAATAGCATACGCCATCTTCGTCATAATTCATTGCCAAATCGCCGCGATGCACCAGACACATAAGATGCGCCAAGCTTTCACCTGCCGCCATAAAAAACACCTCGCGGCCAATCTTGCGCTTAAACAAAACCGAGAAAACTTTTCCGTCAATGGCGCGGCGCGGCTCGCTGCATACTTCATGCAGACGCGTCAAAGAATTTTCATGCCCGTCAATCAATGCCTGCAAGCGGGCGTGAAGGCCGTAAAAAGGTTCATTATGTGCCGGACAAACCAGCACATCATCGGGGATAGCCCCGCGCAGACGGTGACAACTATCAATCCAATCTTGCAGCGGATTGCCCATTGGCTCGGTCGGAAACAGCGACACATTAGACGAGATGCGGGGAATGACTTGGTCGCCCGAAATCAAAACATTTTTTTCAGGGCAATAAAGACAGGCATGTTCAGGCGCATGGCCGGAGCCGATTTCAATGCGCCATTTATAACCGTCAATCTCAATCTCATCGTCCTGCTTTACCCGCTTATAGGCTTGCGGCAGCGGATGAATATGCTGACCGAAACCACCAAAACGCGCGCTATAGCGCTCCAGTGCTTCCTCACCAAAACCGGCGGCGCGATAGAAACGAAGCCCTTCGTCGGGAACCGATTTACCGGTATCACCGGCCATGGTGCGGCACATCAGATAATCGGTGCGCGACATATGAAAATCAGCGTTGAAATGATTGACCAACCAACCGGCAAGCCCGACATGGTCGGGGTGCATATGGGTGACGATGACTTTGTGAACCGGCTTGCCGCCCATAAAACCGGCAAACAGGCTTTCCCAATGCGCGCGCGAACTTTCCATATCGACGCATGTATCAATAATCACCCAGCCATCGCCATCGCGCAGCAGCCAGACATTGATATGGTCGAGCGTATAGGGCAAATCCATACGCACCCAAAAAACCCCATCGGCGACCTCAATCGGTTCGCCCAGTTGCGGTTTTTCATCAAACGGATAGCGCAGGCCATGCGCCTGCGACGTCGCTTTTATGTGTTCGGTCACTATATCCTCAATGCCTGCAAAGGCTTGGCACAAAACTTGTCACTTGGTAACAACATATTGCATCTACAGCAGAGTGCAAATAGAGAGTGCATATAAAGGAGTTTTCCGTGACCGCACACCCCGCCACTGAAGCAGGCATTACCGCTTGTGCCGAAAAGCTGAAGCAAGGCGGGCTGGTCGCTCTGCCGACGGAAACGGTTTACGGGCTGGCCGGGGACGCCACCAATGCAAATGCGATTGCGGCGATTTACGCCACCAAAGCGCGCCCGCAATTCAATCCGCTTATTTGCCATATTGCCGATATGGACAGCGCCCGTGCGCTCGGTCAATTTAATGATATGGCTGAAAAACTGGCTGCCGCTTTTTGGCCCGGGCCGTTGACTTTGGTCGTGCCGCGCCAAAAAGACTGCGCGATTGACCCGCTCGCCTCAGCCGGTCTCGACACGATTGCGCTTAGAATTCCCGCCCATGCGGTGGCGCAAAAACTGCTCCGCGCTGTCGGTCTGCCCTTAGTGGCACCCAGTGCCAATCCTTCCGGACGTTTAAGCCCCAGCAGCGCGGCGCATGTTGCCGCCATGCTGCCCGATAGTGACGTGCTCGATGGCGGCGATTGCGCCATTGGTCTCGAATCCAGCATTGTCGGCTGTCTTGATGAGACGCCGCTTTGGTTGCGCGCGGGGGTTTGGGCGCCCAAAGATATTGAAGCCTGCCTCGGTTGTGCGCTTAGCGACCCGCCGCAAGAAAAAGACGCGGCGGCCCGTTTGGCCCCGGGTCGATTGGTGCGCCATTACGCCCCGCAAAGCCCGATGCGCCTGAATGTGGCGCGCGCCGCAAAAGATGAATTACTCATCGGATTTGGCACCGATGCGCCGGCTGATTGTTTTGCCAATCTCAGCCCGTCGGGCGATTTGACCGAAGCCGCCGCGCAGCTTTTTGCCGTATTGCATGCGGCTGACACTGCCGCGCAGAAAAGCCAATGCGGGCTGGCGGTCATGCCGATACCCGTGCACGGGCTTGGCGAAGCGATAAATGATAGGCTGACCCGCGCCGCTTAATCCTTCGGATGCTGAATCAACAGCGTCGGCACATCCAGCACATGCGATTTCGCGGTGCAGACTTTGGTGCCGAGCTTGCGCCCCTCGCGCACCTCAGACACATCAATCCCCGCATCGCTGAGACGTTT
>FZLQ01000035.1 GCA_900197605.1 Phyllobacteriaceae bacterium Water-Bin73 | reverse complement strand
GCTTGGTGGCAATATGAATAATCCGGTTGCCTATCAGCTTTATCACCAATTTGCGGATCGCGGCTTTTCGGTTCTGCGATTTAATTTTCGCGGTGTCGGGCGCAGCCAGGGCGAGTTTGACGAAGGCTTGGGCGAATTATCCGATGCCGCCGCCGCGCTGGATTGGCTGCAAGCCCTCAGCGTCGATGCGCGCCAATGCTGGATTGCCGGTTATAGTTTCGGCGCTTGGATAGGCATGCAGCTTCTCATGCGGCGTCCGGAGATTTCCGGCTTTATCTCAATCGCGCCACCGGCCAATTTCTATGACTTCACATTTCTTGCGCCCTGTCCGGCAAGCGGCTTGATTGTGCATGGCGAGGCTGACCGTATTGTGCCGAAAGATGATACCGAAAAATTGGTCGAGCGCCTGCAAGCGCAAAAAGGCATTACGGTGGATTATGAGAACATCAAAGGAGCCAATCACTTCTTTGAGAAAGATATGGATACGCTCGACAAAACCGTCGGCACTTATCTCGACCGACGCATCAGCGAAATCGGCTAGCCCGCCTGATATAATGCCCCGCCCGTGCAGGACTGCGCCACGCCGGTGGTCTCGGGTCGCGATAAAGGCAAGCCGTTAAGCGCGCGCACAGCCAGCCACGCAAAGGCCTGCGCCTCCAAACTGTCACCGCGCCAGCCCAGCCCATCGCAATCGACAATGTCCACACCGCAGCGTTCAGCCAACATGGCGCATAGGGTTTTATTGTGCCGCCCGCCGCCGCATAAAATCATGCGTGCCGGTTTTGCCGGACAATATTCAAGGCCAAGCGCGACAGCCGCCGCAGTGAAGGCGGTCAGCGTCGCCGCGCCATCTTCAAGCGACAGACCCTGAATGGCATGGGTCGGAAATGATAAGCGATCGAGTGATTTGGGTGGCTGTTTGGCAAAATAATCATGCGCCATCAGCGTCGCCAAAGCCGCCGCATCAACCTCACCGGCAGCGGCCAGCGCGCCGTCCTTGTCGAAAGCCTTGCCGGTCTTCTCATTCACCCAATCATCAATCAGCGCATTGGCCGGGCCGGTATCAAAAGCCAATATCTCATCACCGCGCCCGAGCCAGCTTATATTGCCGACACCGCCCAAATTAAGCACGGCTTGCGGGCGATTATCGCCCAGCAGCGCGGCATGAAACAGCGGCGCCAGCGGCGCACCCTGCCCGCCATTTTGCATATCAGCCCGCCGAAACTGCCCGATAACATCGCAGCCAAGTTGATGCGCCAAAGCCTGCCCGTCACCTATTTGCAGTGTAAAAGCCTCATCAGGGCGATGGGTAATGGTTTGGCCATGAAAGCCGATAAGCTCCAGATTATCCGTGTCTCTCACAAAACCCTGCACGGCGGCAAGATGCGCGGCGGTCACGGCCTGCTCGGCTTGATGCAATTTGTCCGGCCAATCGGACGGGTTTTTCAATTGCGTGGTCGGCCATTCAACAGCCGCATCAAGCGCCCCGCGCAGCAAGTCACGGGTGGGCGTATCATAAGGCACAAAGCCGTCGCGCCGAAAGCTGATGGCCTCGGCCCCATCGCTGAGCAGCAGCGCGAGGTCGATACCGTCAAGCGAGGTGCCGCTCATCAGCCCCAATGATGCCTTTAGAGATTTTTGCGCTGCCGCCATTAATGCATTCCACTTGATTTTGTCCCCTTGATTTTAGCGGGGGCTTTGCTTAACAGATGAACTCATGACTTATACATCAGAATTTCTCAAAACGCTCGACCAACGCGGCTTTATTGCGCAATGCACAGATGATACCGCGCTCGATGCCGCCGCCGCCGAGGGTGTGGTTACCGGCTATATCGGTTATGACTGCACCGCCCCGTCTTTGCATGTCGGCAATTTGATTTCCATTTTGATGCTGCGCCGCCTGCAACAAGCCGGTCATCGCCCGATTGTGGTGATTGGTGGCGGCACGACAAAAGTCGGCGACCCGTCGGGCAAAGACGAAAGCCGCCAGCTTTTGACGCAAGATAAAATTGACGCGAATAAGAAAACCATTCGCGCCACTTTTGAGCGTTTTCTGAATTTTGGAGATGGCCCGACTGACGCGATTATGGTCGATAATGATGAATGGCTTTCCGGCCTGAATTATATCGAGTTTCTGCGCGATTACGGTCGCCATTTTTCAGTCAATCGCATGATGAGCTTCGAAAGTGTCAAATTGCGTTTGGAACGCGAGCAACCGCTCAGCTTTCTCGAATTTAATTATATGATTTTGCAGGCCTATGATTTTCTTGAACTGAACCGACGCTATGATTGCAGCCTGCAAATGGGCGGCAGCGACCAATGGGGCAATATCGTTAACGGCATTGAACTGACGCGGCGATGCGACCAGAAATCGGTTTACGGTCTGACAACCAATCTCTTGACCACCTCATCGGGTGTGAAAATGGGCAAGACGGCGCAAGGCGCGGTCTGGCTGAATGACGATATGCTGCCGGTCTATGATTACTGGCAATTCTGGCGCAATACGGAAGATGCCGATGTCGGTCGTTTCCTCAAACTGTTCACCGAATTGCCGATGGAAGAAATTGCCCGCCTCGAAAACCTTGAGGGCGCGGAACTCAACGACGCCAAGAAAATTTTGGCCACCGAAGCCACGGCCATGTGCCACGGGCGCGCGGCGGCTGAAAAAGCCGAGGCCACGGCGTTGGAAACATTTGAGGGCGGCGGCACCAGTGCCGACCTGCCCAGTGTCGATATTGATGCCGCCAAATTGGCAGCCGGTTTGGGTCTGTTGGAGGCCTTTGTGCTGGCCGGATTGGCCAAGTCCAATGGCGAAGCCCGCCGATTGGTGCAAGGCGGCGGCGCGAAAATAAACGACGCCGCCCAAGATGATATCAGCGTCACGCTTAGCCATGATGATGTCAAAGATGGCAGCGTCAAATTATCTTTCGGCAAAAAACGCCACGTGCTGTTGCGGCCGGTTTAGCGGGTCTGAAAACTATTCGGTTAAATCCGGCTCTTCCAAAGCCGGCAATGGCTGGGTGTCGTCATTATCGAGGCCGATGCCGATTTCAAAAATGCGACGCAAGAAGCCGGGGGTCAGAACCGATAGCGGATTGACCAATACATTGGCCTTGCCCGCTTCGCCCGAAACCCGATAGCCAATACCAAGAACACCCTCGCCGCGACGGCCCGATAAAATGCGTCCGACAATCGGAATTTTGCCAAAGAAAGAATTCAGCGTGTAGGACGGAATAACCGTGCCGCCAAAATCAACATCGCCGGAGCCGACATCGTAATCGCCTTGCGTCGTAATGCCGACAGCCGCGCCATGCATGCGGCCTTTCTTGATGGATAAACGCCCCTCGCTAAAGGAAAAATCGCCCTGCGCTTTTTCAAATTTTATGCCATCGCCCGACAGCGTGTCGGCGATACCGCTCAGCGAGGCTAAAGAGACGATAGATGCCAAGACCGGCACATTGCGGACGCGAAAACCGGTCATTGTGAGGCGACCACTGAGGTCGCGGCGGCGGCCATTAATAATATCCCCGTCATCAAAAACCTTGCCCTGCACAACCAAAGACCCGCCCGACATTTCTTCTATCCAGTCAAACATGCGGAACAGATTGCTGGCGCGCTCGGCCTGCACAAAAAATTGCCGCCTGAAAACCGTCTCGCGTTCAATATCCATCAGCATGTCTGTGCCATCATTAAACACGCCCTGCATAGCCAGCTTTTCGTGCAGGCCGTTTTTGCGCACGACGCGCAAACGCGCATTGTCCATACTCACCCCATTGGCACCGACAAGCCGAGCCGCCTGAACTTCCATCACAGCCTCAGCGCCGAGAAACGGCAAAATCTCGAATTTTTCCGGTTGAATTTTGACAGTCGGATTGCCGCCATAAAACAGGCGGCCGACATCTAAAACATCGGCAGTCAAGGTCACCAGTCTTTGATTTTCGACAGTTTTAATTTCAGCCCGCACATTGCGGTCGCGCCCCATTGAAAATGGTGTCATTTCCAGCGCGCTCATAACCGGGCCGTCAAATGTCATTTTGACTCGCAACGGCTTTTTATCGGGCATATCCAAGCGCGCCCGAATGGCGGCAATCTTGCCCTCAGCGTCATTTGTCAGAACTGCCTCAACCGTGCCTTCTGCGCCCTCTGCTTTCTCAAAAGCCAGAGGTTGCATGGTCAATATGGCGGGCTGCAAATCGGCAAATACCCGATAATTTAGCGGCTTGGTAATCGGGCCGCTTATCAGCAAATTGACATGCGGCTTGCCGGTCAAGCGCGACGCCGCCCAGCCCTGCCCGAGGTCAGCAATATCTTGCGGCGCAAAAAAGCCGTGCACGGCCAAGCGCGCCTTATCGGATTGCGTTGCGACAAGGGGTTGCTGCCAAGAAAACCCGCCATCAACGCCATTTACCTTCACCCGCCCGACGGCTTGCAGCATCTCATTGGTGATTGAAATATCGCCGCGCCCCTGTGTCAGGGTGAATGGCCCCAGCGCGCCCTCGACCTGCAAGTCGCGCGTCTGCGCCTGAACATTGAAGCGTAGTTTGCGCTTGGCGGGCGGCGCGAAAACCGGCACTTGCAACGCCGCCTCGGCGCGCACCGTGCCCGATAGCCGCTCAAAATCAAAATCGACTTTTTGAAAAGCGCGCAATGGCGGGCGATTAATGGCGCGCATAATATCGCGCGTCACACCCGCGCCGACAAAATTAATATCAACCGCTTGCAACGGGTCGCGCGAATTGGGCGTGAAGAAGCGCACGGTTTCGACCTTTAGCGGCGAGGTTTCGCCATTTGCGGCAGGCAGGTTGATGGCACCGCCGACACTCCGCACTTCCATGCTGCTGCCGCGCAAAAAGAACCGCGCCGAAGTATTTTCCAGCACCGGCATGCCGGCGAGATAACGCACGCCGATATCTTCAAAATCCAGATCGAGCAAAATCGCATCTTCGCGCATCGGGTCGCCTTTTTGGCGACGGGTGAAGTCTTCTAGGCTGGCATTAATGCTGAACGAGCCTGCGCGCAGACGGCCACCAAACAGATTTCTCTCAACCCAATCCCGCCCGCGCGGCGAAATGGTGAGTGGCCATAGCCCCTCAGCACCGGCGCGCGTCATCGCGCCGAAATCTGTTTTGATATCAAAATGCGGATTGCGTTCATTCAGCGTCACAACCCCCGAAGCCGTTGATGTGCCGAAATTATGTTCCAACTCAAGTCGGTCAATTTCAATCGCATCGCGGCTGAAATCATAATTACCGATGAGCTTGGCGCGCGGAATGGTGAGGGTTTGCTTGAGCAGGCGCGGCAGTTCAACTCTCGCGCCCGTGCCATCAAAAGCAAAGCTGATGGTGGATAAGCGATTATCTTGGTTTTGCTCATAGCTCGCGCTGCCGGATAATTGCCCGGCTACGCCGGCAAGGTAAAAACGTGCATCGCGCATCTTAATCTGACGGGTCTCAAAATTAATGTCAGCGTCCATCACCAATTCACGCACATTGACGCGCGCGCCGGTGAGCTGGATAAGACCGGGGTCAACAAAAATCTCTGCTCTGCCGTTTTGCAGCCGCCCGCCTTTGGCGATGTTAAGATTTATCATGGCCGTGACCGGCAACTGAATTCCTCGCAATGGCGTGAGGAAATTACTGAAACGCCCAATATCACGCGGGTCGAGGCGGCTTAAAGCAACCTCGGCGCGTCCGCCCCCATCTTGGCCAATCTCAGCCGTGCCGATAATGCTGCTCAAACTATCCGGCGTGCCATATTCAATTTGCAGCGATGCCGAGAGGCGACTGCCCTTGCGTATCATCAATAAATGCGAACCATTGGAGACCGCCGCCTCACCTGATTTGACGCGAATATCGCGCACGGCAATCTCAGAAATATATTGCAACGCCTCGAACTGACCGCCGCCGCCTGTTGGCACCAATAAGCCCGCAGCAGCAGGCAAGTCATTGACCCGAGTCGGAATTAAGGTGACCCGTTCAATAATCGCCTTTGACAGGGCGATGCGCCCCTCATCCCAAAAAGCCGGGCCGCTCAATTCGATATAAATATCCTCAGCCAGAACACCGGCCTCGGCGGCCTCATGAATACGCAGTTTGCCAATGGAAAGGGCGAAAAAATTATTCTCTGCCGACCAGCCCAAGCGGCTGCTGTCAATATCCACCGAGCCTTCGGGCACGAATGTCGTCAACACAACACTAAGCGGTTCGGTCAAAAACCCGAGCGGCAAGCCGAATGTGCGAATGGTTCCATAGAGAAGCACTGCAAGCATCCCCAATAAGACGAGGCTTCCCGAAATAATCCGCAGCATACGCTTCATCAATTAACCCTATTTATCCCTTGCTAAGTCTGTGACCTATGAACTTGACAAAATCAAGGCAGAGGCCACATCTACTTTAATTGTTTATGCCAGAGTCTACCCTCAGGCGCATCTCTAATTCGGAGTTTTTATGGCCAAAGAGCTAAAAATCGGTGACCCCGCTCCTTCTTTTGCTTGTCCGGCAAATGGCGGACAGACCGTCAGCCTGTCAGATTTCGCCAAACGCAAGTTGGTGATTTATTTTTACCCGAAAGACAATACGCCGGGCTGCACTACGGAAGCGATTGATTTCACCGCCGCGGTTAAAGATTTCGACAAGGCCAATACCAGCATTGTCGGCGTTTCTGCCGACAGCGTTAAAAAGCACGAGAACTTTATCGAAAAGCACAATCTCGGCATTACCCTGCTGGCTGATCAAGGGAAAGACATGCTCAATGCCTATGGGGTTTGGGTGCAGAAAAAAATGTATGGCCGCGAATTTATGGGCATTGAACGGGCGACCTATCTGATTGGCTCAGACGGCAAAATTGAGCAGATTTGGCGTAAAGTTAAGGTCAAAGGCCATGTCGAAGCCGTGCTGGCGGCAGCGGACGGCTGATAAAACCTCATCTTTTGCAGCTAAGGCACCAAAACCAAAGGTAAAAACGGCCTCACGCGCCCGGTGATAAAAATGAAGTAAACACTTGCAAATACGGCTTAATTTTGAGACATAAAAAGCTGATTTTGGGAAAAACCTCATGACTCGCTTGCTGGACAAACTTCGCGAGATTTTCGCCGAGCGACAAATTTATGTTCGCAAGAGCGGAAGTGTTACTTTTGTGACGCTTTCAAGCCATTCGCTGGTGGTTTTAACGCTGCTTTTTGTCCTTGTTGCGGGCTGGGTCGGCTATGCCTCCGTGCATGTCGTATTTAATAACGGGCTGGGTGCCAAGCGCGAACAAGAAGTCCGTGAGATGAAATTGGCTTATGAAAATGAGCTCAATCGCCTTCGCCTTTCCTATGATGATTTGAACGCCGAGCTTGTGCTGACGCGCGATTGGTTCGCTGAAACAACCGACAACCTCGAAAAGCGGCATAATGATCTGACATTGGTGTTTGAGCAGCATGCCTCTGTGTCAGATGAATTGCGGAAAATGCAGGTGTCATTTTCTTCCATCGCCAAGTCAAATAAGCGCAATCGCAATAAAACCGAATTGGTCGCCCGCTCGCGCTCCAGTCAAGAAGACCGTTTGGAACGCCGCAGCGTTGTCGGCGCCAACTCACAGCAAGAAATTACCCTGACCCGCGCCGAACAAATCGCCCTGCCTGAGGCCGATATTGCCATGCCGCTTTTGTCAAATGGTGTGTATGACCGCGTCGCCTTATTGGAGTTGCGTCAAAAAGATTTGCTTGATGCGCTGGAAGAAAAAATCGACCTGCGCATTTCTGAATTTGAGGGCGTGATTAACGGCACGGGAACGCTGGAGCCGGAAACCTTTATGGCGCAAGTTTTGCCTGAAGATGAACGCGCCATGGGCGGGCCTTATATTCCACTGAGCGAAGAAAAACCGGGCATTAATTCCGATTTGCATCGCCAGCTCTATCGCATTTCCAGCAATCTAGAACGACTCAATAATCTCAGCACGGCAGTCACCAAAATTCCGCTGTCGCTGCCAATTCACGATTATCGTGTAACCAGTGGTTTTGGCCCGCGCCTTGACCCATTCAAAAAACGCGCTGCCTTTCATGCGGGTGTCGATTTCGGCACAGCGACCGGCACGCCGGTTTACGCCACGTTGGCAGGCACTGTTACCCGCGCCGGTAATAAAGGCCCGTATGGGCTGGTGGTTGAGATTGACCACGGCAACGGCTTCCGCTCGCGCTATGGCCATTTGGCACGCAGCCGTGTGCGCCGGGGGCAAGCTGTCGAGTTTCAACAACATATTGCCGATGCCGGTAATAGTGGCCGAAGCACCGGCCCGCATCTACATTACGAAGTTTGGTATGAGGGAAAAGTGCGCGACCCGCTGGCTTTCCTTGATGCCGGAAAACAAATTTTCAATATTGCTGAGACCATTTCCCAGGAGGCAAGGTAACAATGAGAACGTCACCCCCCGAAAAATCACGCAGCAAATCCGCTCCCTCAATTCTCAGCCATGACATGCATATTGTCGGCAACATTTTCTCCACCGGCGACATTCAATTTGAAGGCCGCTTAGATGGGGACTTGCGTTCTCATGCCGTCACCATTGGTGAAAAAGCCTTTGTCTCCGGCGAAGTGGCGGGCGACACGGTTACGGTCTTCGGCAAAGTGACCGGCACAATTCGCGCCCGTCAGGTTTATCTATGCGCCACAAGCAAGGTCAGCGGTACCGTCTTTAATGAAGCATTAGCGATTGAAACCGGCGCGCAATTAAACTGCGCGGTGCGGCGTGAAAAAGATCCGCTGAAAAATGCTGCGGTGAAAATCATCGAAGAAGAAATGACGAAAGAAACGGCTAAGGCCTAGCTAGTCAATATCGGCAACATCGCTGCCGCCTCCGCCGCTTACACGCTGTGCCAATGCGGCTTCCATAAAATTATCCAACGCGCCATCAAGTACGGCAGAGGGGTTTCCGCTCTCAATGCCGGTGCGTAAATCTTTGACCATTTGATAGGGTTGCAGCACATAAGAGCGAATTTGATGCCCCCAGCCAATCTCGGTTTTTTGTTCCGCATTGGCATTGGCTTCTTCCTCGCGGCGTTGCAATTCCAACTCATATAGGCGCGCGCGCAACATCGCCCAAGCGGTGGCCCGGTTTTTATGCTGCGAGCGTTGGTTCTGACATTGCACCACAATATTGGTCGGCAAATGGGTGATACGCACAGCGCTGTCTGTTGTGTTCACATGCTGACCGCCCGCCCCTGAGGCGCGGAAGGTATCAATACGCACATCGGCATCAGACACATCGACCTCAATCGCATCATCAACCACCGGATAGCAGCCGACACTGGCAAAGCTGGTATGGCGGCGCGCATTACTGTCAAACGGCGATATACGCACCAGACGATGCACTCCGCTTTCGGTCTTCGCCCAGCCATAGGCATTATGGCCTTTAATCTCAATCGTCGTTGATTTAATGCCCGCTTCTTCGCCGCTCGTCTCTTCAATCAACGATACTGAATAACCCTTTTTCTCAGCCCACCGCATATACATGCGCTGCAACATGCTGGCCCAATCCTGGCTCTCTGTGCCACCGGCACCGGCATGCACCTCAATATAGGCATCATTACTGTCAGCCTCGCCCGATAGCAGCGTCTCCACTTCCATGCGCTCGGCCACAGCCGCCAAAGCCGCCAGCGCGGCTTCGCTTTCGCGCACAACCTCGTCATCGCCCTCGGCCTCACCCAGCTCAATGAGGTCAATATGATCGTTCACTTCGGATTCGAGTTTTTGGCATGCCTTAATGGCATTTTCGAGCCGCGTGCGTTCTTGCATTTTAACCTGCGCCGCTTGCGGATTGTCCCACAATCTAGGGTCTTCGGCGAGCTTATTTAGCGCGTCGAGCTGAACTAGCGCATTATCCCAGTCAAAGATGCCTCCGAAGCAACACCAATGATTGTTTTATACTATCTGTAAAATCTGAAATTTCTGCACGCACGGCTGTCTCCTCAACGGAACAGAAAATAGACAAGCCAAGCTGTTTAGTAAAGACCGCCTGTGCCTGCGCCGACGGTTTCGGTATTGATGGCCGGACGTTGCTTCACCCCCGAACTGCCGAGGCTGCCGCGCACCACCATTTGCTTGCCATTGCGGGTCGGCTCAGTGCCGCGCTTAAAGGCTTCCAGAATTACTGTTTCATCATCGGGGCGCGCCAGCTTGCCGGTTTTGGCGTTGATGCGTATCAAATTAATGCGCGGCGGCACGCGGAAAGGCGGCGTTGCCATATGAGTCAGCGCGTCCTCCATAAAGGCTTTGAATATTGGTGCTGCTACACGGCCTCCGCTTTCGCCTTTACCCAGCGGACGATTATCGTCAAAGCCGACATAAACCCCGACCACCAAATCAGCCGAGAAGCCGACAAACCACGCATCGCGGCTGTCATTGGTTGTGCCGGTTTTACCGGCCAGCGGTTTGCCAATCGTCGAAATGCGCCGACCCGTGCCGCGCTTCACCGCGCCTTCCAGCATGGAAACAACTTGATAAGCGGTTTGCGGCGACAAAACTTGCTCGCGCTCATCAGCCAAATCGGGTGGCACTTGCGCGGCATAAGTTTCGGCATTGCAGCCAATGCAATTGCGTTGGTCTTTTTTGAACAGTGTCTGGCCATAGCGGTCTTGCACGCGGTCAATAAATATCGGCTCAACGCGCTTACCGCCATTGACCAGCATGGCATAGGCACTTGTCAGGCGCATCAGCGAGGTTTCACCCGCCCCCAACGCCATCGCCAAGACGCGCGGCATGGTGGTGTTGATATTGAAGCGCGCCGCATAATCGGTGATTTTACGCATGCCGATTTCCTGCGCCATGCGAATGGTCATCAGATTGCGGCTCTTCTCCATGCCCAGTCGCAGGGTTGAGAGGCCGTAAAAACGCCGCGCATAGTTTTCCGGTTTCCACAGCCCCTGATCTTTGCCCTGCTCCATAACAAACGGGGCGTCGAGCACCAGACTGGCCGGGGTAAAACCGCTATCCAGCGCGGCGGCATAAACAAATGGTTTGAAGGCCGAGCCGGGTTGGCGGCTGGCTTGCGTGGCGCGGTTAAACTCGCTGGACGAGAAACTATAGCCGCCACTCATGGCCAAGACGCGACCGGTATGCGGGTCGAGCGCCACCATTGCGCCATTGACCTCGGGCAATTGCTTTAAGGCGTAAATCTCGTCATCGCCCTTTTCGCTCACCCAAATCACATCGCCGGTTTTCAGCACTTGCGACATGCGCTTAATGCGCGGGCCCTTTATTTTATAACCATTCTCAGGCGACGGCTTGGCGCGCGCCCATTTGACACCGGCAAGGTCGATGACGCCCAAATCAACACGGTCCTCAAAGCGGCGCGCTCGGGTGATGCGCGGCCGCAAACCGATATTAGCCTGATTGGCTTCCTCATCAACCGACAGCACCACGGCAAGACGCCACGGTGCCAAATCAGTCGCAATCGGAAACTCGGTCAATTGTTCCCACCAGGCTTCCAACGTTTCCAACTCAGCCACCGGCCCGCGATAACCCTGTCGCCGGTCATAATCTTCAATGCCGTTACGCAGACTGTGTTGTGCCAGTTTTTGGAAATCCGTATTCAGCGTGGTGCGGATAGACAAGCCGCCGCCATAAAGCTGACGCTCGCCATACAGCGCATAAACCTCGCGGCGCACTTCCTCGACAAAATATTCAGCGTTGAAGCGGCGCAGGCTGGCCGGACGGTCGGCCACTACCAAATCTTGTGACGCCGCCGCGCGCGCTTGCATATCCGTCACATAGCCATTGTCGCGCATGCGTCCGATGACCCAATTACGCCGTGCAATGGCACGAGCGCGTTTGCGAAACGGATGATAATTATTCGGCGCTTTCGGCAAAGCGGCCAGATAAGCCGCCTCGGCAATTGTCAATTCAGATAACGGCTTGTCGAAATAATTGAGCGCCGCCGCCGCCACGCCATAGCTGCCCAGCCCCAAATAAATTTCGTTCAAATAAAGCTCGAGCAATTGTTCTTTGGTGAAAGTGCGCTCCAAGCGCAACGCCAAAACGGCTTCTTTCAATTTGCGTTCCAGCGTCACATCGCTGCTCAGCAAAAAGTTTTTCGCAACCTGCTGGGTGATGGTTGATGCGCCCTCTAGGCGGCGCCCCGAAACCACATTCACCACATTGGCAAAAACCGCGCGCAAAATGCCCATAAAATCAATTCCGACATGGTCATAGAAGTTTTTGTCTTCCGCCGCCAGAAACGCATCAATCAAATGTTTGGGCGCGATATCAATCGGCACAAAAATACGCCGCTCTTGCGCGTATTCGGCAATCAAACTGCCATTTCCGGCATGGGCGCGGCTCATCACGGGGGGCGTGTAATTGGCCAAATGCTCGTAATTGGGCAGACCACTATTAATGCGCCACAATATCAGAACAAAGGCGAAAAGCCCTATCGCCCCGAGCGTTACCAAAACGCCAGCCATATTGCCCAGAAACTTCATCAACGAACCCTTTCAGCCCGATAAATGTCTGATAAATGAGGCCGCACTATGGCAGGTCAGCGGAAAAAATCCAGCCCTGTTTGTCTCATATTTAGCGCAGCGCGGCGAGCCTGCTGGCATCGAAAAACCCGTTCACGGAATTAACCAAAGCACCGGCCACTTTGCGCCGCCACGCCGTTGATAAAAGCTGCTTCTCATCGCTGCGATTGGTCAAAAAGCCAAGCTCAATCAAAACCGACGGCACATCGGGCGCTTTCAACACCCGGAAACCGGCAAATCGATGCGTGCGGTCAAGCAAGCGCGTCTTGCCGCGCGCATTATCAACCACCAGATTGGCAAATTTGACCGACAGGTTTTTAGTCTCGCGCTGCGCCAAATCAATCAGAATATTCGCCACTTCGGGCGGCTGGTCGGCGAAATCAATCCCAGCAATAATATCAGATTGATTTTCCTTTTTCGCCAAAGCGGCTGCTTCCTTATCCGATGCGGTTTCAGACAGCGTATAAATCGACATGCCGCGCACGTTTTTACGCTTAATCGCATCAGCATGAATGGAGATAAATAAATCGGCATTATGCTTGCGCGCAATGTTTACGCGCTGGCGCAGCGGAATATAGATATCGCGATTGCGCGTCAGATAGACTTTATATTTGCCTGTCTTGCGTAGCTGTTTGGCCAACTCGCGGGTGAAATTCAGGGTCACGCTTTTTTCGCGCGCCTTGCGGCCCAGCGCGCCGGGGTCCACCCCGCCATGCCCGGCATCAAGCACAATAACCGGCTTGCTATTGGCTTGTTTGCGCGGCTTGGGCGTAAAAGGCGTCGGCGCGGGGGCGGCTTTTTTAGCCGAACGCTTGGCGGCGCGGTCTTTGGCTACTTGGTCAGCGAATTCTTTATTTCCGGTTTTCACCAAGTCAATCACCAGCCGATGCGGCAAGCCCGATGATGGCGGCAGGAGGAAGCTTTTCACAACCCGCACCGGCCCTTTGGCATCAATCACCAAGCGGCTTTTATCGGCAGTGAACTGGCCAAAGCGGATTTTCTGCACCAGCCCGTCAACTGTCGGCTGGTCTGTCGGCCAAGCCAGCGACGGCAAATCAACGACAACGCGACGCGGTCGGTCCAGCAAGAAAATATCAAAATCGACTTTCGCGCCCAAATCGAGCACCAGTCGCGTCCGCTCGGCTGTTACGCCGAGGCGAATATCCTTCACCGCCACAGTGGCTGACTCAGCCGCAGCAACAACAAGACTGCTGCTCAGCAGCGTTAATGCAAGCAAGGTGGTTCTAAAAAGCGTCGATAAACCGATCATGGTCGCGTGTATTCTCCTTACGGCAAACGACTCAGTTTTGATGCGTCACCATAGCAATTTCGCCCCAAAATTGCGACTTTTACAAAAACCGTCATAATTTCAACGGTTTACCCATAGGCCGATTGACCTTGCATTAACCGGCACTGCCCTGTAAATTCACATTCGATATTACGGGTGACGCGATACGAAGGCCTTTAGGGAGCCGGTCGCACTCACCCCAGACCATATCAGAATAATTTTCGGGCTGGATTCTCGCAATCGGTTCGAATTCGACACTTTTTTGAGGACAAACAGCGTGACCGTCTCTTCAGATATTATGACAGTCAATTCAGCGGCCCAAAGCTTGGCCGCCGCTTTGTCCTTTTCACCTTCAGATATACGCCGGACGCCGCATGGGTCAGTGACCCATCGCCCGGCGGGAGTTCTCTATGACCAAAAATATGCTTATCGATGCCATCCACCCGGAAGAAACGCGGGTGGTTGTGACCGACCACAATCAAATCCAAGAATTCGACTTCGAGTCGCAATCTAAAGCGCCGCTTCGCGGTAATATTTATCTCGCCAAAGTCACCCGTGTTGAGCCGTCTTTACAAGCGGCCTTTGTGGAATATGGCGGCAATCGCCACGGCTTTCTGGCGTTTAACGAAATTCATCCGGACTATTATCAAATTCCGGTCAGTGACCGCGAGGAATTGCTGAAAGCGCAAGCCGCCGAAGACCGCTCGCAAGCCGCGACAGATGATAATCAGGCTGATGGCGATGATAATGCGACAGCCGAAACAGATGGCGAAGCCGATGGCGAAACCGATGGCGATGTTTCCGATATTGGCGGCGACGCCCATGAGGAAGCCGCACCAGCAATCAATATGCGTGCTTTGCACCGCAAATATAAAATTCAGGAAGTCATCAAACGCCGTCAGATTATTCTGATACAGGTAATGAAAGAAGAGCGCGGCAATAAGGGCGCAGCGCTGACCACTTATCTATCACTGGCCGGTCGCTATTGCGTGTTAATGCCAAACACGGCGCGCGGCGGTGGTATTTCGCGCAAAATCAATAATGGCGCAGACCGCAAAAAGCTGAAGACCATTGTCGGCAAACTTGATGTGGCTGATGGCATGGGCCTGATTGTCCGCACGGCCGGCGCCCAACGCACGCTGGTGGAAATCCGCCGCGACTTTCAATATCTCACCCGCATGTGGGAGGATATACGCGAGAAAACCGTCAGCTCAACCGCCCCGACTTTGGTTTACGAAGAAGGCAATCTGATACGCCGCTGTATCCGCGATTTATATTCAAAGGATTTTGACCAAGTCGTGATTGACGGCGCGGATAGCTATAAAGAAGCCAAAACTTATATGAAGCTGCTCATGCCAAGCCATGCGCGCAAGGTGAAGCAGCATGCGGGCGACGCGCCCTTGTTCAAAGAACACGGCGTCGAAGACAAGCTGGCGGCCATGTTTAACCCGACTGTGGTTCTGCCCTCAGGCGGCTATTTGGTTATCAACCCGACCGAGGCGTTGGTTTCCATCGACGTGAACTCAGGCAAATCAACCCGCGAGCAATCAGTCGAGAAAACCGCATTGGCCACCAATTTGGAAGCGGCGGTAGAGGTTGCCCGTCAGGCGCGCCTGCGCGACCTTGCCGGCCTGCTGGTTATCGACTTCATCGATATGGATGAAAATCGCAATAACCGCGCTGTCGAACGCAAAATGAAAGAAGCGCTGAAAGCCGACCGCGCCCGTATTCAGGTCGGTCGCATCAGCAGCTTTGGCCTGATGGAAATGTCGCGCCAGCGTATGCGCGCCGGTGTGCTGGAAGGCTCAAGCGAAACCTGCGCCCATTGTAACGGCTCCGGCATGGTGCGCTCGGTTGAAAGCCGCGCCCTGCACGTGCTGCGTCAAATAGATGAAGATGCCGGTAAATTCAGCGAAGGCGAATTGACTGTGCATCTGCCGCAAGATGTGGCGGTCTATCTGCTGAATAATAAGCGCGGTCAATTGCATGAAATCGAAACCCGCACGGGTGTCAGCATTTCAGTCGAGATTGACAATGAGCTTAATGCGATGGAAATCAGCATCACCCTGCCCGATAATTCGGAAAGCAGTGGCCGCATGGAAGGCGACCCAAGCGCTGCCGTGAGCGACGAGAATGGCGGCAAACGCCGTCGCCGCCGCCGTGGCGGTCGCAATCGGCGTCGCGGACAAGGTGCTGAAAACGGTGCTGAAAACGGCGCTGAAGACGGTGATGAAGAAGTTGAGAGCGCAGCTGAGGATAGCAACGGCGACGCGAATGATGCCGATGTCTCTGCTGACAGTGCTGCCGACAGCGCCGGTGACGGTGAAGATGGCGATGATGAGGATAAGCCGAAGCGTCGCCGCCGTCGCGGACGTCGCGGTGGTCGCAATCGTCGTCGCAGTCAGGACGCGACAACTGAGGGCGAAGCAGATAGTGAAGCCGATGCAGAGGCCGATACAGAAGCGACCGATGACGATGCCGCCGCACCGCAGAAAATCATCTTAGAAGTTGCCACTGAGGAAGCCGAAGAAGACGCTGACGAAGCAGCCGAAGAGAATACAGACGCAATGGCCGAAGACGCCCCTGCTGAGATCTCTGAAACTGATGAGGAAGCCGAATCTGAGGCTGATGAGGAATCCGACGGCAAAGGAAAGCCGCGTAAATCGGGTTGGTGGCGCAAATAAACGTCAAACTTAGGCCGTATTTTACGGGCAAGCTGGAGGCATGATGCGCCGAATGCTGCAAAAATTTTCAATCTTGCTGGTCGTCTGTCTGATGGCCTTGCCGGTCGTCGCGCATGCGCTTGGCGGTTTGGTGCGCGATGCCGAGATTGAATTATTGCTTCGCGATTACAGCAATCCGCTGTTTCGCGCCGCCGGCCTTGACCCCTCACGGGTCGGTATCTCGCTGATTAATGACCGCAATCTCAACGCTTTCGTGACCAATGGGCAAAACATCTATGTCCATACCGGACTGATATTGGAGGCCGAGGAACCGAATATGGTTATCGGCGTGCTGGCGCATGAGATTGGCCATATTACCGGCGGCCATTTGGCGCGCGGGGCTGAGGCCGCCGCTACGGCGCAAGGCCCGGCGCTTGTCGCCACGATTTTGGGGCTTGGCTCTATTCTGGCCGGCGCGGGTGATTTGGGCTTGGCGCTGATTACCGGCGGCCAGCAATTAGCCATACGCAGTTATTTGACCTATAGCCGCGGGCAAGAAGCGGCGGCAGATAACACCGCATTGCAATTATTGGAGGCGACGGGGCAATCTACCGAAGGCATTATCGGCATGATGGAGTCGCTGGCCAATCAGGAAATTCTGAGCGAAGTGTATCAAGACCCTTATGCCCGCTCGCACCCCATGTCGCGCGACCGCGTGAACGCCTATCGCAATGGCGCGCGCAATTCGCCCTATAATGATGTGCGCGACCCCGACACGCTGGTTTTTCGGCATAAAATGGCGCAAGCCAAAATTTACGGCTTTCTCGACTCGCCCGCCACCACCTTACGGCGTTACCGCACAGACAATAGCCGTCCCGGACGCTATGCCCGCAGCGTCGCCTATTTCAGGCAAGGGCTACGCAATGAGGCATTGACGGAACTGGACAGTCTGATTGCCGAAATGCCAGATAATCCGTGGCTGCATGAGTTAAAAGGCCAGGTTTATTTTGAAACCGGCCTCGCGCCATTGGGCATTGCGCCCTATCAAAAGGCGGTTGCATTGCGGCCAAACGAACCGCTATTGATGATTGGATTGGCATCTTGCCTGCTCAGTAAAGGTGCGGAAGGCGGCACGGCCAACCGCGCCGTAAACCGACAGGCGATTGACCATCTGCGCGCCGCATTGCGCCTCGACCCGCTTAATGGCGCGGCCTATTTGCAAATGTCGAAGGGCTATGGGCAGCTTGGTGAAACGGCAATGGCGCAATGGGCATTGGCAGAGTATTACGCCGCTGCCGGAAGCCCCGAGGCGCGGCGGCATGCCCAACGCGCCATTAAAGGATTGCCCAAAGGCTCGGTTGAATATATCCGCGCCGTTGATATTTTAAGCGCAGTTAAGCGTTAAACGAAGGGGATTGGATGTGCGTCGCCTGTTTGAGAAATTACTGTTTGTCCTTGTTTTACTGCCCGCCTTTATCGGCGGAAACGCGCTTGCGTTAAGCGAGCAGGACAAGCGATTGATTGATAAGCATATTGAAGACTATCTTTTGCGTAATCCCGAAAAGCTGGAGCAAGCGCTGGATAATATGCAGGCTTTCCTAACCCAGCGCGAAGCGCAGATGCGCGCCCAAGCCCTCACCGATAATGCCGATGCGCTATATCGCAATGCGGCTGATTTTTCGATGGGCCCGGCCGATGCGCCCATCACCATTGTTGAGTTCTTTGATTATAATTGCGGCTATTGCAAACGCAGCTTCGCGCCGCTGATGGAAGTGCTGGCAGAAAACAGCGATGTGCGTTTGGTGTTTAAGGAATATCCGATTTTGGGCGAGCCCTCTTATAATGCGGCCAGCACTGCGCTGGCGCTCGCCGATAAGATCAAATATCTGACCTTTCATACCAAGCTGATGTCAACCAATAGCCGCTTGTCGCAATCGGTTATCGATAAGACACTGAGCGAGATGAAATTGCCGCCGCAGAAAATCAAATCCGATGCGCGCGCCGATAAATATATTCTGCATATCTCAGCCACCCGCCAGCTTGCCGATGCGATTGGCGTCAACGGCACACCGGCCTTTGTCGTCAATGGCACGCTGTTTCCGGGCGCGCTCGACAAAACCGAGCTGGCGCAAGCGGTGGCTTCAGCGCGGGCTGCGTCGAACGCTAAATAAGAATGCCG
>FZLQ01000064.1 GCA_900197605.1 Phyllobacteriaceae bacterium Water-Bin73 | reverse complement strand
GGTGATTGATGTGTTTGTCAGCAAGGGCGATGCGATTGCCACAGGCGATAGGCTGGCGATTATCGAGGCGATGAAAATGCAGCATGAAATTCTGGCCGGTGTCGATGGCACAGTGGAAGATGTGCTGGTGGCCGCCGACGCGCAAGTGGCGGCAGACGATTTGATGATTGCGATTGATACGGGCGAGGCATAGGAGAGCAATATGTTGCAAGAGGCACTGGATTTCAAAACCGAGAGCGATGCGCTTTATGCGCTGATGCGCGAGATGGATGAAGCGGGTTTTGATGCGCCGACCCAGTTCAAAGGCTGGACGCTGAACAATGTGTTGGAGCATTTGCATATGTGGAATTGGGCGGCCAATGAAAGCTATGTCGATGAGCATAATTTTGCCGCTTGGCTGAGCGAGGCCATGACCGCCATCGGCCAAAGCAGCATGCGCGCCTATGAGGCCGATTGGAATGGCGGCGTGAAAGGCCGCGATTTGCTGGAAAAATGGTATGGCTTTTATACCGATATGGCGGCGCGCTTTGTCGAGATTGATCCGAAAAAACGTCTAAAATGGGCCGGGCCGGATATGAGCGCGCGCTCCTCCATCTCGGCGCGGCTGATGGAAACATGGGCGCATGGCCAAGAGGTTTTCGACCAGCTTGGCGCGGTGCGCGACAATAAAGACACCATTCGATCCATCGCTGTTTTGGGGACAAATACATTTGGTTGGACCTATGCAACCCGCGGCGAAACGCCGCCGGGGCCGATGCCATTTGTCAAATTAACCGCGCCGTCCGGCGATGTTTGGGAATTTGGCGCAGCGTCCGATGACGAGCGCATTGAGGGCGCAGCGGCGGATTTCTGCCAAGTTGTGACGCAAGTGCGCAATATCGCCGACACGCATTTGACGGTCACAGGCGCGGTGGCAACCGATTGGATGTCGAAAGCGCAGTGTTTTGCCGGTGCGCCGGAAACCCCGCCGGCCCCCGGCACACGCTTCACAAAATAAGAAAGGCTTGCTAGACCAAACACGGAAAGGCAAGGAATAATAATGACCGAAACTGTGGAATTTGAACCGCTACCCAATGCGGTGGCGCCGCGCCATGATTGGACACGCGACGAGGTTAACGCCTTGTTTGCGCTGCCTTTCAATGATTTGATTTTTGAAGCGCAAAGCGTGCATCGCCAATGGTTTGATGCCAATGCGGTGCAAAAAAGCACGCTATTGTCTATCAAAACCGGCGGCTGCCCCGAAGACTGCAATTATTGCAGTCAAAGCGCGAAGTTTGAAACCGGCCTCAAAGCGACCAAGCTGATGGATGTCGATGCGGTGCTGGCAGGCGCGCAGCGCGCCAAAGAAGCCGGTGCCTCGCGTTATTGCATGGGCGCGGCATGGCGCAGTCCAAAAGACCGCGACATGGACACGGTTTGCGAGATGATTAAAGGCGTGCGCGATATGGGCATGGAAACCTGCATGACATTGGGCATGTTGACGCCCGAGCAAGCAGGCAAGCTGAAGGAAGCTGGTCTCGATTACTACAATCACAATGTTGATACGTCAGAAGAGTTTTACGGCGAGATTATCACCACGCGCAATTTTGAAGACCGCCTCGAGACCATCAGCCATGTGCAAGATGCGGGCATTAATGTCTGCGCGGGCGGTATTTTGGGCATGGGCGAAGAAGTCGGCGACCGCGCCTCCATGCTGATGACATTGGCCAATCTCAATCCGCAGCCGCAATCTGTGCCGATTAACATGCTGATACCGATTGTCGGAACGCCGATGGGCGACAAGGAAGCGGTTGACCCGATTGATTTCGTGCGCTGCATTGCCGTGGCGCGCATCATGATGCCGAAATCTGTGGTGCGCCTGTCAGCCGGTCGCGAATGGATGTCGGACGAAACCCAAGCGCTATGCTTTTTGGCCGGGGCCAATTCGATTTTTGTCGGTGAGGCTTTGTTGACCACAGCCAATCCGCATATAGAAAAAGACAATGAGCTATTTAATCGGCTAGGGTTAAAACCTATGGCCGCCCACAGCTGCCCATCGGCTGTTTAACACACCTATTTTAGACAGGCAGGAGACAGACATGGATTTGAAACTTTCGAGTGAAGAGCAAGTTTTTCAGCAGGAAATTCGCACGTGGTTTGAAGACGTGATGCCGGAAGGGCATCCGTTTCGCGGCGGCAGCATTATTAATATGTCGCGCGATGAAATGGCCGAATGGCAAGCAACGCTGAACAGCAATGGCTGGGGCGCGATTGGCTGGCCGCAAGAGCTTGGCGGCACGGGCTGGAATGATGCGCAAAAAGCCATTTTTCAATCAGAAGCCGCGCGCGTCAACGCGCCGGGTCAGTCGCCTTTCGGCGTGACAATGGTCGGACCGGTGCTCTGCGCTTTTGGCAGTGATGAACAAAAAGCTGAACATTTGCCGCATATTCTCGACGGTTCGCGTTTTTGGTGTCAGGGCTATTCTGAGCCGGGTTCGGGGTCGGATTTGGCCAGTCTGCGCACCGCCGCCATTCGCGATGGCGATGATTATGTCGTCAATGGCCAAAAGATTTGGACGACCCAAGCGCATATTGCCGATTGGATTTTCTGCCTTGTGCGCACCAGCACAGACGGCAAGCCGCAACAAGGCATCTCGTTTTTGCTGATTGATATGAACACGCCGGGCATTGAAGTGAAGCCGATTTATTCGATTGATGGCGACCATCATTTGAACGAGGTTTATTTCACTGATGTGCGCGTGCCGGTGAGCAATCTCGTCGGTAATGAAAATGAGGGTTGGACCTATGCGAAATTCCTGTTGGGCAATGAGCGCGCCGGAATTGCCGGAACCGATATTATCGTCAATGGCCTGGCCAATCTGAAAACCGTGCATGGCTATTTGGCTGAAACCGCCGGTGACAGCTATCAGGCCGAGGCTTTTGCCAAGCGTCATGCGGAATTATCAGTGCGTTATGAAGCGCTACAAATGCTCGAAAACCGGGCTTTGTTTGCCGAAGAAGGCTCAGGCGACGGTCTGATTTTGCCGCTGCCGATGAAGACATTGGGCACGGAATTGCAGCAGGATATGGGCGATTTGGCCTATGACATGCTGGCGGCGGATTCGACGGTCTTGTTCTCGGCTGATTTTGAGCCAAGCGTTGGCGATAATGAGCCGAATTATCGAGCGCAAGCACCCGACATGACCCATTCCATGCTGTTCAATCGTGCCTCGACCATTTTCGGCGGCACGACAGAAGTGCAAAAGGGCATTATGTCGAAATTTGTGTTGGGGCTGTAAGCCTCAACCTTTTCGCCTATTGGAAAATGGCAATATGCTGCATCGAGTCCATGACGCGGCGGCCTTCGCTATTCCATATTTGAATGAGTTGCGACGAATATCCGTCGCGGATAAAGCGGGTGGCGGAGCGCATCAGCCACCAGCCATTTTCGGTTGTAAAATCATCGGTCAGAAAATTGATATTCCAATTCATCGAGGATAGCGCCCGCACGCCGCTAATTGTGCCAAAAGCGGCAGGCGGCGTATCGGCCAGTACCACCAATGGCAGCAGGCCTTTGTCCCAGCTTTCAGGGTCGGTCAGTCGCGTCCAAATCAGCATGTCGGGGTCGTCGGATTGCTCGAAAAAAGTCGGGCCCGATACCCAACGCCGGTCGAAATTGACCAAAAAATTGGGCGCGGCATCGCCCAACTCATAAGGCTCGATTTCCTCGGGGCGTTTGGTGATTTCCTTGAGCGGATAATCCATCACCATATCCAGCTCGCGCTCGACACCAAAAGTGAAATAGCCATGCGTTCCGGC
The DNA here is from genome assembly GCA_900197605.1 of Phyllobacteriaceae bacterium Water-Bin73. Taxonomy (GTDB): domain Bacteria; phylum Pseudomonadota; class Alphaproteobacteria; order RS24; family RS24; genus UBA8337. The sequence goes on along the minus strand of FZLQ01000064.1, from coordinate 6,342 downwards.
ACCGGCATCGCTATTCAACTCAGCACTCAGCGTCACATTATTTTTGCCTTTACGCAGAACTTTGCTGCTAACGGACAACTCGTCCATAGCCGGGCCGATGAAATTAATCTGCATGGTGCGCAAAGGCGGCAAATCATCATGGTCGTTTAATATGGCAGCCAGCAATAAGGCTGAGGTGATGCCGCCAAAGGCGGTGCGCCCTTGCTTCCAAGTCTCGGGTAAATTGGCTGTATAATTTTGCGGGCCGGAAGCCAGAAAGGCGTCCATCATTTGCGTGTAGCTGCTCATCTTCTTATCCCTTTTCACCCAATATGCGTCTGCGCTCAGGGCGATTATTCTTTAACTCATATTCCCGCGACATGGCTTCGCCACGGGTTTTGAAAACCTCACTATGCACAAGCTGCCATTGCCGCCCGCGTGTTGATTTGGCACCGCTGCCGTCATTATGGGCGGCGAGGCGTTTTTCCAAATCCATTGTCCAACCGACATAGGATTTTGCAGGCCCGTCATCACAGCTTTGCAGCAGATAGACATAGCAGGAGTTTGGCTGTTGTCGGGGCTTTTTCATGCCCTATTTTCGCGCGATTCCCGCTTCGTATGAATTTGCTTTACAGCTTTGAAAAAAGTGTCTAATAGCCCCCTCAGCCGTCCATATTGGCGGCATTGGAGGTGACTCACGGGTCCTGTTTTTTGGTGAATACGCGGAGGGTGACTTGGCGACTGTTCTGGTGATTGGAGCCGGCGGCGTCGGCTCGGTGGCAGTGCATAAAATGGCAATGCTGCCCGATATATTTAACGATATTACCCTCGCCAGCCGACGCTTGGGACCTTGTGAAGATATTCAAAAAGCGGTCGCGACACGCACCGGTAAATCCATAAATATTGCGCAAGTCGATGCCGATAATACGGCGGAGACTGTCGCGCTTATTGATAAAGTGCAACCCGATTTGGTGGTCAATCTGGCCTTGCCCTATCAGGATTTGGCAATAATGGATGCCTGTCTGGAAACCGGCGTGCATTATCTCGACACGGCCAATTATGAGCCGCGCGATGAGGCCAAATTTGAGTATCACTGGCAGTGGGCTTATCAGGAACGCTTTGCCAAAAAAGGGCTGATGGCGTTGCTCGGCTCAGGCTTCGACCCCGGCGTCACCAATGTGTTCACCGCTTATATTCAAAAGCATTTGGTCGCCAATATGCGCACGCTGGATATTCTCGATTGCAATGGCGGCGACCACGGCCAAACCTTTGCGACCAATTTCAATCCTGAGATTAACATTCGCGAAGTCACCGCACCGGCGCGCCATTGGCATGAAGGGCAATGGGTGGAAACGCCCGCCTTGTCGCATAAGCAGAGCTTCGATTTTCCCGAAGTCGGCGCGCGCAATATGTATCTCATGTATCATGAGGAACTTGAAAGCCTGTCGAAACATTATCCCGAACTGACGCGTGCGCGCTTTTGGATGACCTTTGGCGATGCTTATCTGACGCATTTGGAAGTGCTACAAAATATCGGCATGACGGCGATTGAGCCGGTTATGTATGAGGGTCGCGAAATCGTGCCGCTGCAATTCCTGAAAGCCGTTTTGCCCAATCCGGGTGATTTGGGCAAAACCACCACCGGTAAAACCTGCATCGGCAATATTGTCAGCGGCACGCATGAGGGCCAGCCGCGCACGGTTTATTTGTATAATATTTGCGAACATGAAACCTGTTTTGAGGAAGTCGGCAGTCAGGCGGTGAGCTATACCACCGGCGTGCCGGCGATGATTGGCGCGGCTTTAATGCTCGACGGCACGTGGATGCAGCCGGGCGTGTTTAACCTTGAGCAACTCAACCCAGACCCGTTTATGGACATGCTGAACGCGCATGGTCTGGCGTGGCAATATGTTGAGCTGGCTGAAGCACCGGAGTTTGACTGATGTTAAGAACGCAATCTTCAGGCGATGGCCGCTTCGCCGATTTTGATTTAAGCCGCGTCCCGTCGCCCTGCTTTGTCATTGATGAAGTGCGCCTGCGCGAAAATTTGGAAGTGCTGCGCGGCCTCTCGCAGGCCGCCGACACAAAGGTTTTGCTGGCGCTGAAAGCATTTTCAATGTGGGCAGTTGCGCCCCTCATTAGCGAGCATTTGGCGGGCACATGCGCCTCTGGCTTATGGGAAGCCAAGCTCGCGCGCAATCATTTTGGCGGGGAATTGGCGACCTATGCACCGGCCTTTAAGCCGTCTGAGTTTGATGAGATTGCCGCCCTGTCTGACCATATTGTGTTTAACAGCACGGCGCAGTTTGAGCGTTATGCGGCGCAGGCAAAAGCGGCAGGGGCTGACCTTGCGCTGCGTATTAACCCCGAACATTCAGAGGCCGAGATTGAACTTTACGACCCTTGCGCGGTCGGGTCGCGGCTGGGGCATCCGATTTCCAAACTCGACACATTGCCCGATAATATCTCAGGGCTGCATTTGCATAATTTATGCGAGCAAGGGCTGGAACCGCTGCGGCGCACAATTGCGGCCGTGCGGCCTTTTCTTGAAGCGCATAAGGGCCAATATGAATGGCTTAATTTGGGCGGCGGTCATTTGGTGACGCGCCCGGATTATGACCGCGTCGGCTTGATAGAAATACTGAAAGAATTGTCGGACGATTTGGGGATTCAAACCTATATCGAGCCGGGCACGGCGATTGGCCTGGACGCCGCCATTTTGGTCGGTGAAGTGCTTGATGTGACAGAAAATAATGGACCGGTGGGCATTACCGATATTTCCCCGACCTGTCATATGCCCGATGTCATTGAAGCGCCTTATCGTCCGGCCATACTGGGCGAGGCGGGCGAGATTAATGTGCGGCTGGGCGGCGCGAGCTGTCTGTCGGGTGACATTATCGGCAGCTATAAATTTAATGATGTGCCGCAAAGCGGGCAACGGGTCGCCTTTCTCGACCAAGCGCATTACACAATGGTCAAAACCACCACTTTTAACGGCGCGCATTTGCCGTCTTTGGCGGTTTGGAACAGCGACACGGACGCGCTCCGCATTGTGAAGCAGTTCGACTATGGCGATTTTGAGGGGCGGCTGTCGTGAGACAAGACCAGTTTCTTGGCGAAGAACTCAGCGCCGCCGAAAATGATATGGCGACGGCGCGCTATGAGGTGGTGCCCTGCGGCTTGGAAGCCACCGTGTCTTATGGCACGGGCGCGGCCAATGGGCCTGCCGCCATCATCGCCGCCAGTCATCAGCTTGAGCGTTTGACGCAAGGCCATGTGCCATGCGCCGAGGGCATATTTACCCATGCGCCGATTGATTGCGGGCAAGAGATTGAGGCTGTCATGGCCGATTTGCGCGCGCTCACGGGTGCGATTTCAAAGCGCGGGCATATTCCGGTCACGTTGGGCGGCGAACACTCGGTCAGCTATGGCGCGGTGATGGGCGTTGTCGATGCGTTAGATGCGCCGCTCGGCTTGGTGCATATTGATGCCCATGCCGATTTCCGCAATGCCTATCAGGGGCATACATATTCCCATGCCAGCGTCATGTATTTATTGGCGCAAGAGGGTCTGCCAATGGCCTCATTCGGGGTGCGGGCACTGGCTGAGGAAGAAGAGACAGCGCGGCGCGCGCATGGGGTGATTGCATTTGATGCGCCCGATTTGGTGCGCGGCAATATTTCAGCCATTACCCTGCCTGATGATTTTCCCGAAAACATATATGTGACTTTTGACCTTGATGGTCTCGACCCGTCTGTTTTACCGGCCACCGGCACGCCCGTGCCGGGGGGCTTGGGTTATTATCAGGCCCTTGATTTGGTCGAAAGCGCGCTGGACGGGCGGCATTGTGTCGGCATTGATGTGATGGAGCTTGCGCCCCGCGCCGAGCAACCGGCCAGCGATTTTACGGCAGCGCAAATTGCTTACAATTTAATGGCCATGTGTCGCTAAAATTAGATAGTATTGAAGCATAAAAATTGCCCCCGACGTGGGAGGGACGCCGAGGGCTTGTTGGGAACCTATTTGTCGGGGAGGACGACAAATATTCTCGTTCCTAATACGCATGGTTTTAGCGTTTGGATGGTTAAAAAAGCGTTACGCACGAAAAAATTTGGGGGATTTATGAGAAAACATCAGTTTTTGGCGGTTTTTGGCGCTATTTCGCTGTCGATTATGCCGCTTTCGGCGGCACCGAAGCCTGAGAATCGACAAGTTCTTTTCGGCGAAACTCATCTGCATACCGTTTTATCTTTCGACAGCTATATTTTCGGCAATCGCAACACGCCCGATGATGCTTATCGCTATGCGAAGGGCGAGACGATTCAACACCCCGCCGGTTTTGATATGACTTTGACCGATCCGCTGGATTTTCAGTCCGTGACCGATCACGCGATTTATCTCGGCATGTTGCCCGCCATGCATGACCCGAAGCTGGAAGTATCAAAACACCCGATTTCGTTGGAAATGCGTAAAGCCAAAAGCCAGCAAGAACGCATTGGCGCGTTTCAAAAGCTGTTTCCCTATTTGAACAAAAGCGACAGACCCGATGATTTGGTTGATGAGAGCGTCATGCAATCGGCATGGGCCGACATTATCAGCGCCGCCAATCGCCATAATGAGCCGGGTAAATTCTCGACGCTTATCGGCTATGAGTTCACCTCCGGCCCTGAACAGCAAAATCTGCACCGCAATGTTTTCTTCCGTGGCGACAAAGCGCCGAGCTTGCCGTTCAGCCGCATCATGTCGCCCAATCCGGAAGACTTATGGGCGTGGATGGACGGGCTGCGCGATAAGGGCATGGACACGATTGCCGTGCCGCATAATTCCAACGGCTCTAACGGGCTGATGTTTATGACCAAAAAATGGGACGGCAGCCTGATGGATAGGGAATATGCCGAAACCCGCATGCGGAATGAACCGATTGTCGAGGTGACGCAAGTCAAAGGCGATAGCGAGACGCATCCGCTTTTATCGCCCAATGATGAATATGCCGATTTTGAAACGATGCCGTTCCGTATTGGCGGCTGGGTGCCCAGTCAGCCCGATGGCTCTTATGTGCGCCAAGCCTATTTGCGCGGCCTCGAAATGGCCGCTAAGGGCCGGGGCAATCCGTATAAATTCGGGCTTATTGGCGCGTCTGACACGCATGTCGGGGCGGGGGCGTTTGATGAGCATAATTATTGGTCGAAAATCGGACTGGTCGATTCCAATGCGGAATTGCGCGGCTCGGTGCCAATGGCTGAACCGAACCCCGATGGCAGCAAATATAATGTCAATAATTTCCATACTTGGGGCGCGTCGGGACTGGCGGCGGTTTGGGCCGATAATAATACGCGCGGCGATATTTTCGACGCCATGCGCCGCAAGGAAACCTATGCCACGACCGGCCCGCGCATTAAATTGCGCTTCTTCGCCTCGACCGATTTCAGCCGCAATATTGAAAACCGCACGGATATGGTGAAGCGCGCTTATAAAGAGGGTGTGTCGATGGGCGGGGATTTAACCGTCAAAGGCCGCGACAAGCCCGCGTTTCTCGTATGGGCGATGCGCGACGCAAAATCTTACGGACTGCAACGTCTGCAAATCGTTAAAGGCTGGCTGAAACAAGACGGCAGCAGCGCCGAGAAGGTGTTTGATATTGCTTGTGCGGGCGGCAGAAAGCCCGACCGCAATCATCGCTGCCCCGATAATGGCGCGACCGTTGACCTCAAAACCTGCAAGGCCGACGCCAAAACATCGGCCAATGCGTTGAAGACGGTTTGGCAAGACCCCGAATATAAGAAAGACCAGCAGGCGTTTTATTATGTTCGTGTGATGGAAAATCCAAGCTGTCGGTGGTCAACTTGGGACGCGTTGCGCGCCGGTGTGCCGCCGCGTCCGGGTGTTGATGCGACCATTCAAGAGCGGGCTTATTCGTCACCGATTTGGGTTAATTAGCGTTTCTGAGCCGGTCGATAAGAAGTCGGCCGGTCAAGACGGCTAAAAACAAGCCGACAGTCAACGTCACAATGGCCGGGCCAAGCGGCACGTCTATCGCTTTGGCGAAGGGCAGGCCGCTCAACATGCAAATTGCGGCAATCAAACTGCCGCCAATCGCCATTGTTTCCGGCTTTTTGGCCATCGGCCGCGCGGTTGACGCGGGGATAATGAGCAGCGACGTAATCAGCAAAATACCGACAATTTGAATGGCCGCCGCCACCAAAACGCCGAGCAGCAGCATCAGCAGAAACTCATAAGTGCGAATGGGCACGCCCTCGGCATGGGCCAGTTCTTCGCTCGATGTCATCAGCAACAGGCCGGGCCAGAGCCGCATCAGAAACCCCAGCGATAAGCCGCAGCCAAGCACCACATAAATCAGCATAT
>FZLQ01000076.1 GCA_900197605.1 Phyllobacteriaceae bacterium Water-Bin73 | reverse complement strand
GGGTCAAACGGCACGCCATGTTTATTGCAGGTGATAAAAGCGCGCTCCATTGCCGCTTCGGCAACATCGCCGGTCAGGCCTTTGGGACGCAAATCAACCAAAACAAGGTGATTATCCGTGCCGCCTGAAACAATATCAAAGCCATGCCCGACCAGCGTGTCGGCCAGCGCTTTGGCGTTTTGCACAACCTGCTGGATATAAACTTTATAGTCGGGCTGCAATGCCTCACCAAAAGCCACGGCTTTGGCGGCAATCACATGCATAAGCGGCCCGCCCTGAATACCGGGGAAGATGGCCGAGTTAAACTTTTTGCCCAAATCCTCATTATTGGTGAGGATAAGCCCGCCGCGCGGCCCGCGCAGGGTTTTGTGGGTTGTTGTTGTCACCGCATCGGCATAAGGCAGCGGGCTTGGATGCGCGCCACCGGCCACAAGACCGGAAATATGCGCCATATCAACCAACAGATATGCGCCGACAGCATCAGCAATCTCGCGGAAACGCTTGAAATCAATGATACGCGGATAGGCCGAGCCACCGGCGATAATCAGGTGCGGTTTATGCTCTTTGGCGAGGCTTTCGACCTCATCATAATCAATTAAATGGTCATCTTCGCGCACACCATATTGCACCGCATTGAACCATTTGCCCGACTGATTGGGCTTCGCGCCATGCGTCAAGTGACCACCGGCAGCAAGGCTCATGCCCAAAATCGTATCGCCCGGCTTAATCAAGGCCGTCATCACCGCTTGGTTGGCTTGCGAGCCTGAGTTCGGCTGCACATTGGCATAGGCGCAATCATAGAGTTTTTTGACGCGCTCAATGGCCAAGCTCTCGGCAATATCGACATGCTCGCAACCGCCATAATAGCGCCGCCCCGGATAGCCCTCGGCATATTTATTGGTCAGCACCGAGCCTTGCACTTCCAACACCGCCTTTGAGGCAATGTTTTCAGAGGCAATCAGTTCAATCTGATTGCGCTGGCGACCCATTTCGAGGCCAAGAACCTCGGCGATTTCCGGATCGCGCTGGGCAACGTCTTGCGTGAAAAATTCGTTTTCCAAAGCATCAATTTTGCTGGATTCTGACATCGAGCTTCCTTTTCAAATCGGTGGTCGAGCGACTCGTCATTTGCCTTTCATGTAGCACAAAGCGCGGGGTCGCAAAAGCACTGCGCGCCGCCAAAGCGCCGCAGGGCGAAGGCATCCACAAAAATGATTGGCGCGCCAGTGGTTTACCAAAGATTGCGCGCCAGCAGCACTTTTTTCAGCAGCGCGCAATCATCGGTCATCACCCCGTCAACGCCCATATCGAGCAGCCTGTGCATGGTCGATTCGTCGTTAATGGTCCAAACATGAACCTGCAAGCCGCGCTGATGCGCATAGGCCACTGAGGCGGGCGTGACCATTGGCACACCAAACTCGCTGACCGGAAATTGCACCGCACCGGCCGCATAAGACAGCGGCAAGCGGCCCCAAGCGCCGAGGCGAAACCGCGCCGCGCCCATTGGCCCGACGCTGTGGCAGACATCACCAACGCCGCGCCGCACGGTTTTGATGCGCTTATCAGAAAACGAGCCGATGCAAATCCGCTCATGGGTTTGGGTTTTATTGATGAGCGCAATCAGCGGCTCGACCACCGGCCACGCTTTCGCGTCAATATTGAAGCGCGCCTCAGGAAACGTCTCAAACAACTCCGCCATGGTCGGAATGTGATGGCCGCCCTGCATCTGTAAGCCGTCAATCTCTGCCGCTGTGAGGGTTGAGATGGCCATATCCTCACCGACCATGCGGTTCAAATCATCATCATGAAACGCATAGACCACCCCGTCTTTCGAGGCATGCACATCGGTTTCGAGATAGCGATAGCCCTGCCCGACGGCATTTTGAAACGCCGCCATGGTGTTTTCCGGCGCGACGCGGTCGCCGCCACGATGCGCGAAGGCCAACACGCCCTGATGGTCGAGATATTTAAATTTGGCCGATGGGCGCATAACCCCTCACAAACTTGCTGACAGAACAAATAATCCTAGATAGCTTCCTACCATGATTATTGAAACGATAACTGCAAGCCCTTATCTGACCGGTGCCGTAACTGCCGCCGTTCTGCTGGCGGGCGTCTGGATTGTCAGTCTGCTTATTTCTGACGCGAGTATAATTGATATGTTTTGGGGCGGCGGCTACGCAGCCATTGCGACCACGACGATGCTGATGGCCGGCAATCTCAGCCCGCTGGGCATCGCCACCGGCCTTGCCGTTATTGCGTGGGGTCTGCGCCTATGGCTGCATTTATTCACGCGCTGGCGGCGCGAGGGCGAAGAGGATTATCGGTATCAAAAAATGCGCGCCTATCATGGCGATAAGTTTTGGTGGCGCAGCTTTTTCACGGTCTTCACCTTTCAGGGGCTGCTGATGTGGCTGGTTTCCATGCCATTTATGGCGGCGTTTTATTTTGGTGGCGATGCCGCCCTGCCCGGCCTCACCATTGTGTTTTTGCTGGTGGCGATGGGCGGGCTTTATATGGAGGCCAGCGCCGACATTCAGCTGACCAAATTCCGCGCGCTGAAAGACAAGCCGCCCGTGCTGGATACGGGCTGGTGGAAATATACCCGTCACCCGAATTATTTTGGTGATGCGGTGTTTTGGTGGGGCATTTATGGCGCGGTGGTGGCCGCCACGCCGGAGGCCATCTGGACCATTTTCGCGCCCATTATCATGAATTATCTGCTGGTCAATGTGTCCGGCGCCGCCATGCTGGAACGCAGCCTGAAGAAAAAACCGGGCTATGAGGCATATATGGCGCGGACTAACCGTTTCATTCCGAAGATATTCTAACGCACTCAATATCTAAGCTTCTAAGGATACGCTCAAGGGCGTTAGCGGTTGACGACCCGTTTTCGGCTGCGAACGACGGCACGACCGACTTGTTGGTCTTGTGCCGGAAGTTCCCGCCTAGCCGAAAACAAAGTTGATGAGCTCTTTTAAGCAGGCAGCCGGACTCGGGTATAGCCCGGAGCTAAGCCTATCAAGAATCCTCGATGGAACTTTAACATCTCCAGAAATGTTCGAAGTCATCCCCGCCCCATCTTCTTATTTTTATTGAGAGGCAGGATATACAAATAAGGCCCTCGTTAAAGGGGCTTATTCTCAGATATTTGTTTCGATTTAACTTACTGCTTTTGCAGCATCTGCATGATGCCCGAGAAGTCCATATCCGCGTCGCCGGCATCGGCCATTTGCGTGTAAAGCTCGGTGGCGCGTTGGCCCATTGGGGTGGCCGCCGCCGCACTGCCCGCGGCTTCTTGCGATAACAGCAAATCCTTCAACATCATGGCGGCGGTGAAGCCGGGCGCATAACCCTTATTGGCGGGGCTGGTCGGCACCGGCCCGGGCGCGGGGCAATAGCTGGTCATGCTCCAGCACTGGCCGGAAGCGGTGGAGGAAATATCGAAAAATGTCTGCGCGTCCAACCCCAGCTTTTCGCCCAGCATAAAGGCCTCAGCGGTGCCAATCATCGAAATGCCGAGCAGCATATTATTGCAAATCTTGGCGACCTGCCCATTGCCGCTGCCGCCGGCGTGAAAAATATTCTGCCCCATAATATCGAGATAAGGCTTGGCCGCGGCAAAGCCCTCTTCCGTGCCGCCCACCATGAAGGTCAACGTGCCTGCCGCCGCGCCGCCGACACCGCCCGAAACCGGCGCATCAACCATGGTGAACCCCGCCGCCTCGGCCTGCGCCGAACCCCCGCGCGCCGTATCAACATCAATGGTCGAGCTGTCAATCAGCAGCGCGCCCGCATCGCCCTGCGCCAACACGCCCTCAGCCTCGGTATAAACGGCGCTGACATGCTTGCCCGCCGGCAGCATGGAGACGATAATCTCAGCCTCAGCAACCGCCGCCGCAATGGTGTCGGCAGACGCGCCGCCCGCCGCGACAAGCGCCGATTTGGCCGCGTCTGATAGGTCAAAACCGGTGACATCATGCCCCGCCGCGACCAAATTCTTCGCCATGGGCAGGCCCATATTGCCCAGCCCGATAAATCCTATTTTGCTCATCATGCTTCCCCTAAAAAACAAGCTCATCATCACCCAGCGGGGCGAAAATGGCGTCAATATCTTGCTGCGACGTCCAATTCGGCGCGCCGTCTTTCTCCAAAATCGTGGCGCGCACGCCCTCGTAAAAATCGGCCTGCGCCATGATGCGGGTCACGGCGCGCATCTCAATCCGCATACATTCGTCAAAATCCACCGCCATGCCGTCGCGCATTTGCCGCAATGCCACCGCCGCGCTGGTCGGCGATTTGGTAGCAATCGCCGCCGCTTGCACCTGCGCCCAATCGCTGCCATCAGCCGCCAATGCGGCGACAATCTCCGCCACGCTGTCGCCTGCAAACAAGCGATTAATATCGGCTTGATGGTCAGGCAGTATTTCGTTTTCAGCCGCGTGATGATGCGCCGCCAAAATCGCGTCCACATCGCCGCCCTCAGACAGCGCGGCTTTCAGCGCGTCAATGTTTTCAGAAGCCGTGTAATGCGTCGCCACACCGGCGGCCGGCGCATCGGCACCGCGCAAACGCGCACCGGTCAGCACCAGCCACGCCCCGATCTCGCCCGGCAACCGCGGCAGAAAATACGTGCCGCCAACATCGGGCAGCAAACCAATACCAGTTTCGGGCATGGCAAACATTGTCCGCTCGGTCGCCACGCGATGACTGCCATGCACAGAGACACCCACGCCGCCGCCCATTGTAATGCCGTCAATCAGCGCAATATAGGGCTTCGGATAGGTTTTGATGGTGCGGTTGAGCTGATATTCCTCGCGGAAAAAACCGGTCGCCTCGGGCGCACCCGCCTTGCCCCAATCATGCAGGGCGCGAATATCGCCACCGGCGCAAAAGCCCTTTTCGCCCGCCCCTTCAATAACAATATGTGCCACCGCATCATTCACCGCCCAGTCAGCCAGCACCGGCTTCATCAGCCGCACCATATCGAGCGTCAAAGCGTTTAGCGCCTCGGGGCGGTTCAGTGTAATGACGCCGCTTTTGCCGACAATCTCGAACAGCACTTCTTGCGTCATTACTTCAGCAACTCGCGCGCAATAATCACCCGCATGATTTCATTCGTGCCCTCAAGAATTTGATGCACACGCAAATCGCGCACCATGCGCTCGACTTCATAATCTTGCAGATAGCCATAGCCGCCATGAATTTGCAGCGCCTCATTGGCCACATTAAAGCATGTATCGGTTACAAAGCGTTTGGCCATGGCCGATTTGCGGGTCTTTTCAGGCTTGCCTTCATCGAGCGTTTTGGCGGCCTCATAAAGCATTAGCCGCGCCGCCTCCAAATCGGTTGCCATATCGGCCAGCTTAAATTGTATTGCCTGAAACGCCGCGATTGATTGGCCGAATTGCTCGCGGGTTTTGGCATAGTCGAGCGCCTTATCAAAGGCGCGCTGCGCCGTGCCGAGCGAGCAAGCGGCGATATTCAAACGCCCGCCATCGAGACCCATCATGGCGAACTTGAAGCCCTCGCCCTCCGCGCCAATGCGGTTTTCAACCGACACGCGGCAATCTTCAAAAATAACCTGCGCCGTCGGCTGATTGTTCCAGCCCATTTTCTTTTCATTGGCCCCGAAGGAAAGCCCGGGCGTGCCTTTTTCAACAATGAAGCAAGAAACGCCGCTCGGCCCTTTTGCAGTATCGGCATCACCCGTCCGCACCATCGCGACATAAATATCCGATACGCCGCTGCCAGAGATGAAAGCCTTAGACCCGTTCAGCACATAATGGTCGCCATCACGCACGGCTTTTGAGCGCATCGCGCCGGCATCTGAGCCGGAGCCCGGTTCAGTGAGGCAATAGCTGGCGATTAACTCCATGCTTGTCAGGCCGGGCAGATATTTTGCGCGCTGGGCGGTATTGCCGAAACTGTCAATCATCCAACTGGCCATATTGTGAATGGTCATATAGGCGGCGGTTGATGTGCAGCCGCCCGACAATGCCTCAAAAATCAAGGCGGCATCGAAGCGCGACAGGCCGGAGCCGCCATGTTCTTCCTGCAAATAAATACCGGCAAAGCCAAGCCCGGCCATTTCTCTCAGCGTATCGACCGGAAAATGCTTTTCCTCGTCCCATTGCATGGCGAAAGGCGCAAGCTTCTCAGCCGCGAAATCGCGCGCCATATCCTGAATGGCAATTTGCTCTTCACTCAACATTGATGACCTCCACTGCGCTAATTTATGCCGCGCTTTCAAAGGCAAGGCAAGCATATCGGCATGTTGCCGAGCGGCCTTAGGCGGGCTATGTAAACAATAGATTGAATAGGAATGAACTGATGACAAACCGTGCCTTCCCTGCGACCCGCATGCGCCGCCTGCGCCAAGCCGATTGGTCGCGCCGTTTGGTCACCGAAAACATGCTTTCGGTGAACGACCTGATTTGGCCGATTTTCATTATTGAGGGCGACAATATTACGGAGCCTGTGGCCTCCATGCCGGGCCTTGAGCGCCTCAGCATTGACCTGGCGGTTAAGGCCGCAAAAGAGGCTGCCGCGCTGGGTATTCCGGTGATTGCGCTATTTCCCAATACGCCTGATACGGCGCGCTCTGATGATGGGCAAGAAGCTCTGAACCCCGATAATCTGGTTTGCCGCGCCACCCGTGCCATTAAACAGGCCGTGCCGCAAATCGGCATTTTATGCGATGTCGCGCTTGACCCCTATACAGCGCATGGCCATGACGGCTTGCTTGATGGCGAGACGATTTTGAATGATGAGACGGTTGAGATTTTGGTCGGCCAGTCGCTCAATCAGGTATCGGCGGGCTGCGATATTATTGCACCTTCCGATATGATGGATGGCCGCATCGCCGCCATTCGCAATGAGCTGGAAGCCACCGGAAATCACGACACACTGATTATGGCCTATAGCGCAAAATATGCCTCTGCCTTCTATGGCCCGTTTCGCGACGCGGTCGGTTCCGGCGACAGATTAAAGGGCGATAAGAAAACCTATCAAATGGACCCGGCCAATAGCGATGAGGCGTTGCAAGAAATCGCGCTGGATATTGAAGAAGGCGCGGATATGGTGATGGTCAAGCCGGGCATGCCCTATTTGGATATTGTGACGCGCTGTAAGCAAAGTTTCGGCGTGCCGACTTTCGCTTATCAAGTATCCGGCGAATACGCCATGCTGGCAGGGGCGATTGAGCGCGATTGGCTCGACCGCGACCGCGTTATCCTCGAAAGCCTGATGTCGTTTAAGCGAGCCGGTGCCGATGGCATTCTGACCTATTTCGCGCTCGACGCGGCCAAACTGCTGAACGGCTAAAATTTCTGCTCCCACGCAAAACCGATTTGTGTGTCGCGCCCCGCATGTTTTTCAACCTTCAGCCCAAGACGGCTGAAACCGCGCTCATGCGTCAGGCTCAGCAATAAGGGCCGCGCGGCTGACTGCAAAGAAACCTCATCATTGCGAAACAAGACCGACCCGTCGGCTTGGCGTTTATGCGGCCGCGACAATTTCAGCGAGCCGCTTTGAAAATAAGTCGGCTGGCTGAGCTGCAAAGTGTAATCGCGATACGCAATATCAACATCAAAGGCCGAGTCAACGGCATGCTGCGTGCCGCGAATAAGGCTTTCGCTCTGCGGTAATAAATGACTGAAGGTAAAATGCGCTTCGGTCGATATGGTGAAGGCCTCACCAATTGAGAAATCTTTACCAAAGGAAAACAAAGCGCTGTGCGACGGCCCAAGTTTCAGCGCACCATCGCCGATTGAATTCATCAACCCTTCCAATTCGCCGACCCAAATCGGGGGCGCTGAGGCAAAAACAGGCCG
>FZLQ01000057.1 GCA_900197605.1 Phyllobacteriaceae bacterium Water-Bin73 | reverse complement strand
CTTTTGGTTTGCACAACAATATGGTCAACCGCGCTCACCGCGCCATCGCCTTCAATCTCGGCCATTGGTAAGGCCGATAAATCATCATGGCGGATACAAAACGAAAAAATGTCGCGCGCCGCTTTCCTATCCCAATGCATGGTCTGCCATGTGCGGGTCACGCCGGTATTGTCATCAATACCGCTTCCGGCGGCGGGGTCGGCCACTTCAAGCCCATGAGCGCGGGCGTTTTCCAAAAACGCATCGCAATCATCTGTGCCGAAAACCAAAGCGCAAAGCGACCGGCCCTGCGCCTCCAACACGCTGCGCACCATATCACCGGCCCAGCCTTCGCCGGTCGCGGCAAGGAGTTCCAAATAGCAATTATCGAGGCGAAACAGAGTGTTCGCGCTGCCATAGCCGGGATGCGTGCCGCGCCAACTGGGCGCGCGCCCAAGCATCAGCGCATAGTCTTGGCTGGCTTGGTCGAGGTCTTGCACGGCGATAATAATATGGTCAACAACGCTCACTTTCGGCTCCTAAAATAAATCCATCTGCTTGGGCGGGGCTTTGACAATATGCGCCTCCCATAAATCCACATCATCTTCCGCCACCTTATTCACCCGTTTGGATATTGGCGTGGCGGTGAAATCATCTTCGGGTGCCGCGCCCAAAAGTGGAAGCAATTTCTCCGCCTCGGTCTCCGGCTTTGCTAACCAATCCTCGGCTTGCGCGGGGGTAATCATGGCGGGCATGCGATGATGTATCGGGCTTAAGCGGTCATTGGCCGCGGTGGTGATAATCGCACAGCTTTCAATCTCGCTGCCATCTGCGCCGTTCCATATCTCCCAAATACCGGCCATGAAAAACGGCTGCCCATCGGCGCGATAAATGCGATAGGGCTGGCCGACCTTACGGTCCCATTCATAAAACCCGTCTGAGGGAATAAGACAGCGGCGACGGCGAAAAGCATTTTTGAAGCTCGGCTTTTCAGTAATCGTCTCAGCGCGCGCATTAATCTGCGGGCGTGCCGATTTGTCGCCCACTTGTTCGGGCTTCAGCCAGGGCGCAATCAAGCCCCATTGCACCAGTGCCATTTCGCGGCCCGGCACGGCGCGAATAATGCTGACCGGTTGGGTCGGCGCGATATTATAGCGCGCCGGAAAATTTATCCGATTGGAAAAATCAACCATTTGGCGCAAATCCTCGGGCGCCGTGGCGAGGGCGAAACGTCCGCACATTAGAAATTCACCCCGTCCATACGCACTATGTCACCGACCGCAATGCCCAGCGCTTGCGCCTCACCGGCATTTATTTCCAACACCGCGCTGACCGCTTGCAAGGAGGTCGTCACCTCGTCTGATTGCGTGTCGCGGCGCGTCTCAATTTGACCGATAAGACCGCCGGGTAGGATAAAAATCATATCCAAAGCCAGCATGGTATGACGCATCCAAAAACGGGCCACACGCGGCGGGTCGATGGGAAACACCATGCCCGATTTTGGTGGCATGGCCGGCACAAACATCAGCCCAATGCGTTGCTTTTCAGCCGTATCGGCCACGCTGACCTCAAGCGTCACCATGCGCCCGTCATTTTTCATCACATGCAGCGGCACGGCCAAAGCCGGTTTAAAGGCCGCGGTCGCCAGCACCACCAGAAGAAGGAATCGCTCGAACATGGCCGTAGCTTGCCATTGCTTCTCGGTCAGGTCAAAGCGCCAGACAAGCCGCCTTTAAGCTCTTTTCTTATGCAGCGAAGCCGATATAGTGCTGTCAAATAATCTATTAAGTCAGCCATAAAACGGGGAGACAATTATGAGCTATCAACCTTTCGATCTGAGCGGAAAAGTGGCGCTGGTAACGGGCGGCAATCGCGGCATCGGACTGGGCATGGCCGCCGCTATGGCGCAAGCGGGTGCCGATATTGCCATTTGGGGCACGAATGAAGCGAATAATGAAAAAGCCGTTGCGGAACTCTCCGGCCACGGCGTGAAAGCCCATGCTTGGAACGTGAATGTCGCTGACGAAGCTGCCGTCGGTGCGGCTTTTGAAGACACGGTGAAAGAAATGGGCCGCGTTGACAGCGTTTTCGCCAATGCCGGTATCGGCAAGCTGGCGGGCACATTTGCCGATATGGATACGCAAGCCTATCGCGATGTTTTGGCGGTCAATCTCGATGGCGTGTTCTTCACCCTGCGCGCCGCAGCCAAACATATGATTGACCGCGCCGAAAATGGCGACCCCGGCGGCTCATTGGTCGGCATTGCCAGCCTGGCCGCGATTGAGGGGGCAGCGCGCAATCAACATTACGCCGCCACCAAAGGCGCGGTTGTTTCCATGATGAAATCAATTGCCGTTGAACATGCCCGCTATGGCGTGCGCGCCAATGCGATTTTGCCGGGTTGGATTGCCACTGACATGACAGCAGGCGCGCAAGGTAGCGATGTGTTCGAGACCAAAGTCATCGCCCGCGTTCCGGCGCGCCGCTGGGGCGAGCCGGAAGATTTCGGCGGCATTGCCGTTTATCTGACGTCCAATGCCTCGGCTTATCACTCCGGCGATTTATTCGTCATTGACGGGGCTTACTCGATTTTTTAAGCGCCTTTAGAGCGTTACAATCAATCGACCGCGGGTCTGACCGGCTAGGATTTTTTGTCCCAATTCGGGTAAATCATCTAGCGTCGCCGGGCTCGACATGGCGTCGAGTTTGGCGAGGTCGAGATGGTCGGCCAGTTGCGCCCATGCCGCTTCGCGCTTTTCGCGCGGCGCCATAACGCTATCAATACCGGCCAAAGTCACGCCGCGTAAAATAAACGGCATCACCGTCGCCGGCAGGTCGGGGCCTTGCGCCAAACCGCAAGCGGCAACCGTGCCGCCATATTTGGTCTGGGCAATCGCATTGGCCAAAGTATGACTGCCGACCGCGTCAACGACACCGGCCCAGTTTTCTTTATCCAATGGGCGGCCTTTTTCAGACAGCGTAT
Source organism: Phyllobacteriaceae bacterium Water-Bin73 (assembly GCA_900197605.1). GTDB lineage: Bacteria > Pseudomonadota > Alphaproteobacteria > RS24 > RS24 > UBA8337. The sequence continues at coordinate 8,287 of FZLQ01000057.1, read as the reverse complement.
TGCGGTCAATAATGCGCGATGCGCCCAAGCCCATAAGATAGGCTTCTTCTTCCATGCGACCCGTTGAGGCAACGGCCTGATAACCCATTTTCGACAATAGCGCCAAAGCCACGGAGCCAACGCCACCGGCGGCACCGGTGACCAGAATTTCACCCGCATCTGTTGGCGTATCGGCCAGCGCCATGACGCAGAGCATGGCGGTATAACCCGCCGTGCCAATGGCCATGCTTTGCGCCGCAGAAATGGCGCTTGGGCGTTTGACCAACCAATCGCCCTTAACCCGCGCCTTACCGGCATAGCCGCCAAAATGGGTTTCGCCCACGCCCCAGCCATTGAGGATAACATCATCACCCTCTTTGAAATCAGGGTGGTCCGATTTTTCAACCGTTCCGGCGAAATCAATCCCCGCTATCATCGGCCAGACGCGCACGACAGGCGATGCGCCGGTGAGGGCCAGCCCGTCTTTATAGTTCAGCGTCGAATGGGATACGGCGACAGTGACATCGCCTTCCATCAAATCATTTTCGGTCAGTTCCACAAATTCATGGGATTGCCCATTGTCATTTTTATTCAGCCGCAAAGCACGAAAGCTGTCAGACATTTTTGTCTCCCGTTAAATTTCAAAAAAAATCAAATATCAAATGTGCATGGTTGGCCGGTTGATGGGGCGGTCAATTCGCCCTCCCACATGACACGGGTGCCGCGTACCATTGTGCCAACAGGCCAACCGCGAATGGTGCGACCGGTAAAGGGCGACCAACCACAACGCGCCGCAATCCAGTCTTCGGTAATGGTCTCGCTACGCTTCAAATCAACAAAGGTCAAATCGGCATGATTGCCCACTTTAATCTCGCCTTTTTCTTTCAGGCCGAACAATTTAATCGCGTTCAAGCTGGTGAGCGTAACCAGTTTTTCCAGCGATAATTTACCCGCCGCCATATGGTCGAGCATCAGCGGCAGCAAGGTCTGCACCCCCGGCATGCCGGCCGGCGAATGGGGATAGGCCTCGGCTTTTTCCTCGCGCGTATGCGGCGCATGGTCGGAGCCGATGACATCGACAATGCCCTGCTCCAACGCTTTCCAAAGGGACGCGCGGTGATGCTTCTCCCGGATGGGTGGGTTCATTTGGGCGAATGTGCCGATTTCCTCATAAGCCTCGGGCGCGACCAAAGTCAGATGCTGCGGCGTCACTTCAACCGACACAATATCGCGATTGGCGGCCAGCATTTGCATTTCTTCTTCGGTCGTTACATGCAGCACATGAATGTGTTTATTGGCTTCGCGCGCCAGCTTGATCAGGCGGCGGGTTGACGAGATAGCTGCTTCGGCATCGCGCCATACCGGATGGGTTTCAACCTTGCCGGTCTCGGCCAGCGGACGACGCTCGCGCAGGCGATATTCGTCTTCGCTATGAAACGCGGCGCGGCGATTAATATGTTTTAGAATATCCCCCACGCCATCATCATCGGGCACCAGCAAATTGCCGGTCGATGACCCCATAAAGACTTTGACGCCGCACACGCCCTCCATGCGTTCCAGCACCGGCAGCTCGGCCGCATTTTCATGCGTGCCGCCGACGTAAAACGCATAATCGCAATGCATGCGATTGCGCCCGCGCGCCACTTTATCTTCAATCGCTTCTTTATTGGTGGTTGGCGGCTTGGTGTTGGGCATTTCGAAAATCGCCGTGACGCCGCCCATAACGGCTGCCAGTGAGCCGGATTTCAAATCTTCCTTATGCTCAAGACCGGGTTCGCGAAAATGCACTTGCGTGTCGATAACACCCGGCAGCACGCTCAGGCCATCAACCTTCAGCGTCTCTTTTGCCTCTGCACCGGACAGGTCGCCAAGCGCGGCGAAGCGCCCATCGCTGATAGCAATATCGCCCTCAAGCGTGCCATTGGCGGTCGCAATCGTGCCGCCGGTGATGATTAGGTCGTATTTATCAGTCGTCATATCACTACTCATTTGTTCCAATTCATAGCAGAAGCATTAGCTACTGTCTTCACTTTGTCGGCTGATTTACCCCTTCATGTGGAACATTTTGCGACAGATTTTGTGCGTCAGGCGGTAAATGCGCGCCTACATAGCGCGCCACTTCAACCGCATCTTGCCCGACATAAAGCCCGTAAGGCCTGCCTTGCGCCGACAGATTATCGCGGTCGAAGCGCAGCACAAGCGGTGTGCCGACACTCGCCGCCATGCGCGCCGCCAATCTATCTGTGCCGATAAGCAGCCTTGCGCGGCGCATTAAGGCACCCTGTTTGGCAAAGGATAAATCGTCAAAATGGCTGATTTGACCGGCGGGTATATTTCGCACCAAATCGCTCGCCAGCGCGCTGCCCGGTTCACTCAGCACCACAATATGCGCCCGCTTCAGTGCCGCGACACTGTCTGACAGCCGCCAAATCAGCTCGGCATAGTGCTGCCAATCCCAAGCGGCGCGTCCGCTTTCAGCCAATGCCAAAACAACCAGAGGCGTGTCGGGGGCCAATGTTTCGGGCAGCGCCAAATGGATTTTATCGGGCGTCCAAATATGCGGCGGACGAAATGTGCTGCTCGACTGGCTGGCAAATAAAGCAGGCAGCGCATAGCTGCCCCTGTCAAACCGATAATGATGACGATGATGCGCCCACAGCAAAAACGGCAAGCGCGTGCGCGCCAAAGAAATGACGCGGTTCCAATTATGCCCCATCACTTCGCTCAGCAGGCGCAAGGCCGGCATATTGCCATTGGCGCGGTCATGGGTGGAGAAGCGCACCAAGCCGGGCGCGTCTTGAAACAGCGGCACAAAATCTTCATGGGTCACAATATGCACGGGCCGGTCCGGCTCAAAGGCCAAGAGTTCAGCCGCCACGCCGGTGGCGGTAAATGCGTCGAGCCGGTCGGGTGGCAAGATGATGAGATTGCTGCGCGGTGCCATATCACCCAGACTATAAAGCCAGCGCCCGCGATAAACCAGATGCGCTTTAGGCTTGAAATTTCTGCCCCGTAAGCGCACATGTTGGGCATGGGAATTTTTCACAGCCTATTGACCGATCGCGCCGTGCTGCGAATTAGCGGGCATGACCGCGTTGATTTTCTGCAAAATCTGGTCACGCAAAATGTCGCCCAACCGCCCAACGGTTCTTGCGTCATGGCGGCCTTGCTGACACCGCAAGGCAAGATGCTTTATGATTTTTTCATCTTTGTTGAAGATAACAGTTTTTTGCTCGATTGCGATCGCGACAGCGCGGCGGCGCTGATAAAAAAACTCAATCTGTATAAATTGCGCGCCGCGGTGACGATTGCCGAAACAGACCTCACCATGCACGCCCTTTGGCAGGCCGATGGCTTGCCGTGCCCGCCTCAGGCCGGTTTTTACGAAGACCCCCGCGCTGAGGGCTTGGGCTTGCGCGGCTTTTTTGAAACCGCACCGGATACAAAACTACCCGTCAAACCATTAGATGATTGGCATATGAACCGGCTGAAACTGGGCGTGCCGCAAGGGCCGCTTGAAATGCCGCCCGGCACGGTTTTTCCGTTGGAATATGGCATGGCCGAGCGGCACGCCATCGACTTTCAAAAGGGCTGCTTTGTCGGCCAAGAAGTCACGTCGCGCACCCATCGCAAGGGTCGGTTACGGAAAAAACTACACGCCATCACCCTCGCTGCCGCCGACGGTCAACAAGGCGATGCGCTGATGGCCGGCGACCGCATTGGCGGCGAATTGGTGGCTCGCCGCGCGCAATGCGGGCTGGCGCTTATTCGTGAAGATGCCGTGGCTGAAAAACTGACCCTCAATGGGGCCGCCGTTGAAATTAGCGCGCCGCAATAAGATTAATCGTAACAAAATGTCACTCAATGTGACCGAATCTTGGTGCTAAACCCCGCTTCCCCTCTCGCCAAGTGATTGAAATATGTTATTTTATCGGCAACTTGTGGAGGGTTTCAATGAACCAGGTAGTTTTGACCGGCACCGGATTATTCACGCCGGAACAATCCATCAGCAATGAAGAGCTGGTTGAGAGCTTTAACGCTTATGTTGAAAAGTTTAACGCCAAAAATGCAGCGGCCATTGAGGCCGGTGAGATAGACGCGCTTGCCCCGTCCAGCGCGCCGTTTATTGAAAAAGCCTCGGGCATTAAAAACCGCTTTGTGGTTGATAAAGAAGGCATTTTGAACCCCGATATTATGGCACCACAGCTTGATGAACGGCCCAATGACGCGCCATCATTGCTGGCTGAAATGGGCGTCAAAGCCGCCCAACAAGCGCTTGAAGAAGCGCAAATTGAAGCCAATGATATTGACGCCGTGCTGGTCGCTTGCTCGAATTTGCAACGCGCTTACCCGGCCATCTCCATCGAAATACAAGACCTTTTGGGCATTGACGGTTTCGCCTTTGACATGAATGTCGCCTGTTCGTCAGCAACATTCGGAATTCAAACCGGCTATGACATGATCCGCTCAGGCAGTGCCAAGCGGGTGATGATGCTGAACACGGAAGTATGTTCCGGCCATTTGAATTTCTGCGACCGCGACAGCCATTTTATTTTCGGTGATGTCGCCACAGCGGTGATTTTGGAAGATGCGGAAGTCGCCACCAATCAGCAGGGCTTTGAGATTGTCGATACCCGTATGGTGACCAAATTTTCAAATAATATCCGCAATAATTTCGGCTTTTTGAACCGCACCAGCCCCGATACGCGCGACGATAAGGATAAATTATTTATCCAAGAAGGCCGCAAAGTATTCCGCGAAGTCTCGCCTATGGTGGCGCAAATGATTACCGACCATTTGGCCGATAATAATTTGGAAGCCAATGGTTTGCGCCGCATGTGGCTGCACCAAGCCAATCGTAATATGAATGATTTCATCGCCAAAAAAGTTTTGGGCCATGACCCGAGCGACGACCAACAGCCAACCGTGCTGGACCAATATGCCAATACCAGTTCAGCCGGTTCCATCATCGCCTTTCATAAATTCAAAAGCGATTTTGAGGCCGGTGATATGGGCGTAATTTGCAGCTTTGGCGCGGGGTATTCAGCCGGTAGCGTTATTGTGCGCCGCGCAGGTTAAAGCTACCTTATGTGTCGATGAGCGACATAAACACCACTGACAGCACCGATATTCTGATTGATATCAGCACGGCGATTTTGCGGGCCCATGACGGGGCGTTGCAGTTTCGCGCCCTTGAAGATAACGGCAATACGGCCAAACGCCTGCCCTTTGGCCCGTTCATGCCCGACCGCCATCGGACGATGGAAATCGGCTTGCGGCAATGGGTGCGCGAGCAAGTGGGCGTTGATTTGGCGCATGTCGAACAGCTTTATACATTCGCCGATCAAGGCCGCTATAAAAGCGGCGAAGGCCGCCATGTCGTCTCGGTCGGCTATCTGGCGCTGGCGCGCGCCGAAGATGCTGCCGGTGGGGCTTGGGACAATCTCTATGACTATTTCCCCTGGGAGGATTGGCGCGACGGGCGGCCCGATATGCTCGACGATATAATCCTGCCCGCGCTTGATAAATGGCTGGCGCAAAATGACGAGGCGCGGGCGCGGGTGCGGCTGGCCTTTGGGCGCGACGGCGCGCAATGGGATGAAGAGTTTGTGCTGGAGCGTTATGAATTGCTTTACGAAGCCGGTCTGGTTGAGGAGGCGGCGCGCGATTCCGATTCCGGCAAGAAACAAGAACCGGTTCCCCCCGCGCTCGGCCAAGCCATGCAGCTCGACCATCGGCGCATTGCGGCGACCGCTTTGGGGCGCTTACGCAGCAAGCTGAAATATCGTCCGGTGATTTTCGACCTGATGCCCGACCGCTTTACCTTGCGCGCGCTTCAGCAAACCACCGAGCTTGTGCTGGGCACGGCCCTGCATAAGCAAAATTTTCGTCGCCTTGTGGAAAAGTCGGGCTTTGTCGCGGCCACCGGCAAAACCAGTCGCGCCCGTGGACGTCCGGCGGAACTGTTCCGCTTCCGTCACGAAAACCGCGCTGACCGACCCTTGTCCGGATTGCGAGTCTCAGGCGGGCGCAAATCAAGCGACGGCAAATAAACGCCCGATAACAGCCGCCTCAAAATTGCTGACATGCCGCAGTTATTTACCCTTGCTTTTGCGCGCCAGCCACCCATATTATAAAGCATAGATTATGCTCAAATTGAGTATAAATAAGGAATGATTATGTTTACTGCCAGTGAGAGCCTAAAAACCGACGCCGTTGCCGCCCTGCCGGGGCAAACCGGCGCGCGCATTTTGGAAGAAATGGACATTGCCTATTCGGACGGGCTGGCACGCGATATGGCGCCGCTTTATGAGCGCGTAAAAAGCGTTATTCCGTCGGTCGAATGGCCGTTTTTCGCGCCTTATATCAAGGCAATTAACGAGCTGAAAAAAGAAAAAAACGCCGTGATTTTGGCGCATAATTATCAGACGCCTGAGATTTTTCATTGCGTCGCAGATGTCGTTGGCGACAGCCTGCAATTGGCCATTGAAGTGGTTCAAGCTGAGGGCGATATGATTGTGCAATGCGGGGTGCATTTCATGGCCGAGACCTCGAAATTGCTAAACCCGCAAAAAACCGTGTTGATGCCCGATATGGCCGCCGGTTGCTCGCTGGCGGAATCGATTACCGCAAAAGATGTGCGCGCCCTGCGCGAGGCTTATCCGGGTGTGCCGATTGTCACCTATGTGAACACCTCCGCCGCCGTGAAAGCCGAAAGCGATGTCTGCTGCACCTCCTCCAATGCGGTGAAAATCGTCAATGGCATGGGCGCGGACCGCGTCTTGTGTATTCCCGACGAATATCTGGCGCAGAATATTGCCCGCGAAGCCGATGTCGAGGTGATTGCTTGGAAGGGCCGCTGCGAAGTCCATGAATTATTTACGGCAGAAGAATTGCAGCAATATCGCGCCGATGATCCGGGCCTGAAAATTATCGCCCATCCTGAATGTAAACCCGATGTGTTGGACGAAGCCGACTTCTCCGGCTCTACCTCAGCCATGATTAAATGGGTCAGCGACAACCAACCCGACCGCGTGATGATGGTCACGGAATGTTCAATGAGCGACAATATTGCGGTGGAAAATCCGCAAGTGAATTTTGTGCGCCCCTGCAATTTATGTCCGCATATGAAACAAATCACCCTGCCGAAAATTTTGGAATCCATGGTGTTGAACCGCACGGAAATCACGGTTGACGCAGATGTCGCTGATAAGGCGCGCGCCGCTGTCGAGCGCATGATTGAACTGAGCAAATAGCCGTGAGCCGCAGCCCCTTACAGGCCAATATTATTGATGTCGGCGACGTGCTGGTCATCGGCGCGGGATTGGCCGGTCTGTTTACCGCGCTGAAACTCGGCGCGCGACCGGTCACGGTGATGGCCGCCGGTAAGCGCAATAAGGGCGCGGCGAGCAAATGGGCGCAAGGCGGCATTGCCGCCGCGCTGGGCCCTGATGACAGTCCGGCATGTCACGCACAAGACACGATTGATGTCGGCAGCGGTTTGGTTGACGAAGCCGTCGCCAATTTTGTCGCCGCTGAAGCCGAAGCGCGGATTGACGATTTGGAAAATCTCGGCGTGGCCTTTGACCGCGATGACAATGGCAGTATGAAATTGGGGCGCGAAGCCGCGCATAGCAGCAATCGCATTATCGGCGTGACCGGCGACCGCTCCGGCCGCGCCATTATGGCAGCATTGGTGAAGCGCGCTGAGGCCACCCCGTCGCTGAGCTTTTTGGAAGGCTATGCGGCCTATGAATTGGCCGTCGAAGACGGGCGCGTTATCGGCGTATTTGCCCGCCCCGCCGACCCGAGCGCGATATCCGGCCCGCTGCTCATTCGCGCACGGGCGGTGATTATGGCAACCGGCGGCATTGGCCATCTTTATGCCGTGACCACCAACCCCCGTGGGGCGAATGGCGAGGCGTTGGCAATGGCGGCACGCGCCGGCGCGCAAATTGCCGATGCAGAATTTGTGCAATTTCACCCGACAGCCTTGACCGGCCCGTTTTTGAACAATGCCGGCGACCCTGCGCCACTGGCGACTGAAGCCCTGCGCGGCGAAGGCGCGCAACTGGTCAACGCCAATGGTCACCGCTTCATGCCTGAGCTCGACCCGCGCGCCGAATTGGCACCGCGCGATGTGGTGGCGCGCGCCGTGTTCAATCAGATAAATGAGACCGGCGGTGTCGGCTTGGATTTGCGGCCCAATGGTATTGCCGATAATCTGGCGACGCGCTTTCCGACACTGGCTGAACAATGCGCCAAGAATAATATCGACCCGACCACCACGCCGCTGCCGATTGCACCG
>FZLQ01000154.1 GCA_900197605.1 Phyllobacteriaceae bacterium Water-Bin73 | reverse complement strand
CAGGTGAAAGACGAAACCAAAATTGTGACAACGGGACGCGACCCGAAGGCACATTCCGGCGCGGTCAACACGCCTGTCTATCACGCCTCAACCATTATCTATCCGTCGCTGGCCGCCATTCGCGGCAAACAGAAAATCCCTTATACTTACGGTCGTCGCGGCACGCCAACCACCGCCGCCCTGCAAGAAGCGATAAGCGAACTTGAGGGCGCAGACGGCACAATGCTGACCCCGTCGGGCGCATCTGCCGTATCGCTGGCCATTATGAGCGCGGTCGAAACCGGTTCGCACATGCTGATGGTTGATAGCGTTTATCAGCCGACGCGCAAATTATGTGACCGGCTGCTGGCCCGCCTCGGCGTTGAGACCGAGTATTACGACCCGCTGATTGGCGGCGATATTGCAACGCTCATGCGCGACAATACGGCGCTGATTTTTATGGAAAGCCCCGGCTCGCAAACTTTTGAAGTTCAAGATGTGCCTGCCATTGTCGCCGCCGCTCAAAAGCGCGGTGTCAAAACCGCCATCGACAATACATGGGCAACGCCGCTTAATTTCCGACCGCTTGAGCATGGCGTTGATTTCTCAGTGCTGGCCGCGACAAAATATGTTGTCGGCCATGCCGATGCGCTGCTCGGCACAGTGGCGGCAAAGGGCGACAATTTTAAGCAGTTGCAAGAGGTGCACGGCCTTATCGGCTATAGCGTCGGCCCTGATGATGTCTTCCTCGCCTTGCGCGGTCTCCGCACCATGCCGACCCGTATGAAGCAGCATCAACACGCCGCACTGGATATTGCCGCTTGGCTGCAATCACTTAGCTTCGTGCGCAAAATATATTATCCCGCCATGCCGGACGCGCCGGGCCATGATTTATGGCAACGCGATTTTAGCGGTGCGGGTGGTTTATTTTCTGTCGAGCTTGAGCCGTGCAGCGAAGAACAGCTTGCCGCCATGCTCGACAATATGCGCCTGTTCGGCATGGGCTATAGTTGGGGCGGCTTTGAGAGCCTGATTGTGCCATGCGAGATTGTTCGCACGGCCAGCCGGTTCGAGACTAATGGTCAAATGCTCCGCCTCAATATCGGCTTAGAGCATGTCGATGATTTGAAGGACGACCTGCGCGACGGTTTTGCCCGCGCCGGATATGCAGCTTAATAACCACCCGGCACGAAATTATCGGCCAAATCCTCAGCCTTCACAATTTGCTCAATGGTCATATTCGCAGCCATATCTTCCAGTGC
>FZLQ01000056.1 GCA_900197605.1 Phyllobacteriaceae bacterium Water-Bin73 | reverse complement strand
AGATTGCCAAAATCGCCGGCCCGCAACTGGTTGTGCCGATTAAAAATGCCCGCTTTGCTGTCAATGCCGCCAATGCGCGATGGGGTTCGCTTTATGATGCGTTTTACGGCACAGATGCGATTGACCAGTCGGGCGATTTGGCACCGGCCGGGGCCTATAATCCGGTGCGCGGGGCGGAAGTCATTCGCCGCGCCAAAGCCTTGCTTGATGATATGGCGCCGCTGGACGGTGTCGCGCATGGTGCGGTGACGGCGTATAGTGTGGTCGATGGCGCTTTGCTGGCCAGCCATGCGGGCGGCACGGCACAGCTCCAAAACCCCGAAAAATTTGTCGGCTATCGCGGGGCAGCAGACGCGCCCGATGCGGTATTGCTGAAAAATAATGATTTGCACGCTGAGATTTGGATTGATGCGAGCCATAATATCGGCGCTGATGATGCGGCTCATGTTGCTGATATTTTCATGGAAAGCGCGGTCACAACCATTATGGATTGCGAGGATTCCGTGGCGGCGGTCGATGGCGAGGATAAGGTTGAAGCCTATCGCAATTTACTGGGTCTGATGCGCCGCGATTTGGCCGTGACAATGGAAAAAGGCGGCAAGACCATGACCCGCGCCTTGGCCGAAAATCGCGCCTATACCGCGCCCGATGGCGGCACGCTGACCTTGCCTGGCCTGTCTTTAATGCTGGTGCGTAATGTCGGTCACTTAATGACCAATCCGGCCATTCTTGATGACCGCGGTGACGAGATTCCCGAAGGCATTATGGACGCGGTGATGACCGGTCTTTTGGCGCAGCATGATTTCAACAAAACCGATATGGCGGCGAAAAACTCCAAAGCCGGTTCGGTCTATATTGTGAAGCCGAAAATGCACGGGCCTGAAGAAGTGGCCTTTGCCGATACGCTGTTCGGCGCGGTTGAGACGGCCTTTGGCCTGCCCGCATTGAGCATGAAAATGGGCATTATGGACGAGGAACGCCGCACCACAGTGAATTTGAAGGAATGTATTCGCGCCACCAAAGCGCGGGTGATTTTCATCAATACCGGTTTCCTCGACCGCACAGGCGACGAAATTCATACCTCAATGGAAATGGGCCCGATGATCCGCAAAGCCGATATGAAGGCCAGCGGTTGGCTCAACGCTTATGAGGATTGGAATGTGGATATTGGTCTGGCATGCGGGTTTCAAGGCCGCGCGCAAATCGGAAAGGGCATGTGGGCCATGCCCGATTTAATGGCGGCGATGATTGAGCAAAAAATCGGGCAGCCGCAAGCCGGTGCTGATTGTGCTTGGGCGCCTTCACCGACTGCCGCCACGCTGCACGCCATTCATTACCATCAGGTCAATGTTGATGATGTGCAGGATAAATTGAAAAGCCGCGCCCGTGCGCCGCTGGATACGATATTGGCCATGCCGGTGGAAACCCATCCGCAATGGTCGCCCGATGATGTGCAACAAGAGCTTGATAATAATGCCCAGGGCATTTTGGGCTATGTGGTGCGCTGGATTGACCAGGGCGTGGGCTGCTCCAAAGTGCCGGATATTCATAATGTCGGCTTGATGGAAGACCGCGCCACTTTGCGTATTTCCAGCCAGCATATTGCCAATTGGCTGCATCACGGCATCTGCACACAAGCGCAAGTGATGGAAACCATGCAGCGCATGGCGGCTATTGTTGATGAGCAAAATGCCAATGATGCGGCCTATCAGCCAATGGCCGGAAATTTTGATAACTCAATTGCCTTTGCGGCGGCTTGCGATTTGGTTTTCAAAGGGCGCGAACAGCCAAGCGGTTATACTGAGCCGCTTTTGCATGCGCGCCGTCTTGAATATAAAGCGGCTGAATAGAACCCAAGCGCGGTGTTAGGCCGGGCGGTTCAAGCGCGCCAGGGTGATGGAAAAAGCATAGCCGGCCAGCGCGCCGACGATGCACAGGCTTAAAAACCCGTCCCATTCGCGCGCCGCGCCGATCGGCGTAATCATGAAGGCCGCCTTGAGAGAAAATAAAGTCACGCTCATGGCGGCAAAACCGGCCAAAGCGAAGACCAAATCGGGCAATATTTTGACCCAAGCGGCGATATAGCTGCCGACAATCATGGCGACCAAAAAGCCGGTGCCGAAAATCATGCCGAAGAGGGGCTGTAAATAAACAATATCCTGCAACGTCGTGCTGATGCGCATGCTGAACGGCACTTCAATACCCAACGCCAATAAATGACCGATATTAAACTGCGTCTGCACGGCCGCGCCGACCACATTCAGAAAAATAAGCGCGGCGAGAAAGCCAAGCACTTGGCTTTTACTGGGCAGAATTCGTTGCATAGCTATGTCCTCCCTGACATGGCTTGTTATAGAGGAGGATGCGGCGATATTGCAACTATCGCAAAAGCCAATATAGTGCGGTCAGATAAGGGGAGTTTCTATGAAACAATTGATTGTGGCAATGATAATGGCAATGGCGCTTGGTATAAGCGCGCCTGCCCAGGCGCAACCTCTTGGCAATTACAATCTCGAAACCATTGTCGAGGGTCTCGACAGTCCGTGGGGATTGGCGATTTTGCCGAATGGCGACATGCTGGTGACCGAGCTGACCGGCGATTTGCGCCTTATCCGCAATGGTAAGCTGGTGGCGCAGGCCGTGGCCGGCGTGCCGGAAAGCCTTTATGGCGGTCAAGGCGGTCTGATGGATATTGCCCTTCACCCTGATTATGCAGATAACGGTCTGGTCTATTTATCCCTATCTGTCGGCACACAAAGCGCCAATTCGCTGCGGGTCATTCGTGGCCGCTTCACCGGCGATGCGCTGGCGGATATCACCACCGTGTTTGAAAGTGCCCCAACCAAAAATACCAAAGTGCATTATGGCGCGCGCATGGCCTTTCTGCCCGATAATACGCTGCTGATTAATATGGGCGATGGCTTTGATCTGCGCGAGCAGGCGCAAAATCTGTCCAATCATTTCGGCAGTTCAGTGCGGGTTACCGATGATGGCAAAGTGCCGGAAGACAATCCTTTCATCGGTGTTGCCGGTGCCCAGCCGGAAATTTATTCTTACGGCCACCGCAACCAGCAATCAATTGTTGTGGACCGCAATAGCGGCAAGATTTATCAAACCGAACATGGGCCGCGCGGCGGTGATGAGTTGAATCTCATTGAGGCGGGCCATAATTATGGCTGGCCGATTGCGACTTATGGCATTGATTATTCAGGCGCGCGCATCAGCCCCTATACTGAATATGACGGCACCAAACAGCCTTTGGTGCAGTGGACGCCCTCGATTGGCCCGTCGGGCATGACGATTTATCAGGGCAGCCAGTTTCCCGATTGGCAGGGCGATATTTTCGTGACCTCGCTGATTTTCAATAAAATCATCCATATTGAAATGGAGAATGGCGTGCCGGGTCAGCAAAGCGATATGTTCAGCGAAATTGACGACCGTTTGCGCGATATTCGCACCGGCGATGATGGCGCGCTTTATATTCTCTCAGAGGGTGACAATGGCAAATTATGGCGGGTGAGCCGGCGTTAGTTTGCCCTTTACGCCCCCACGCTTATGGCGTATAAACCGCCATTCCCAAACGGGATTTTAGGAAATTCAGGAGACGCAAAATGGCTGTTCCGAAGCGAAAAGTAAGCCCCTCACGCCGTGGCAAGCGCCGCGCCGCTGATGCGTTGGCGAAGCCGACTTATATTGAAAACCCCGATAGCGGCGAATTGCATCGTCCGCATCATGTCGATTTGAAAAGCGGCATGTATCGCGGTCGCCAAGTGATTGAGCCGCGCGATTAAAACTTAAGGCTTATTAAGCCCGACCATGCGGCTTAAAAATTAACAAATTTGGGCAGGGCTTCGTTTAAGACGTGGCCCTGTTTCTTTTGGGCCGGGCTTGTCGCCTCATAAGCGGCGGCGATAACGCCATTGACGCTATTGGTCACAAAAATCGCCTCGGCCTGTTCAAGGGCGTTTTCATCAAGCAACGCCTCGTCAATTTTGAAACCCGCAACCGCGTCAAGCGCGAGCAAAGCACCGCGAATGATGCCCGGCAAGGCCCCCTCGCTGACCGGCGGGGTGAGCAGTCGATTGCCACGGGCGATAAAAATATTTCCCGCCGCCGCGCACGCAATGCGCCCATATTGGTTCATCATCACCGCCTCATCAGCACCCGCCGCGAGCGCTTGTTTGCGCGCCATAATATTATCCAAATAAGCGCCGGTTTTATGGGCGCTTGACGCGCCACCGGCAAACCGCGTCACGGCGCAATCGGCCAGACGCAAGGCCGCAGGGCGCGGCGGTGCCGGACTGACTTGTAAAATCACATTGGCTTGGCTTTTTTCATGCGGCACAAGTCCGCGCCCGCCTTTGCCCGCGCCGCCGCCGCCGGTAATGCTGAGGCGCAAAACCGCCCGCTCTGTCGCCTCATGCGCCGCAAGCAATGCACCAACACCGGCGCGCAGAGCGTCGTCACGATAAGGATTGTCCAAATCGAAAGCGTCACAGGCCGCCGCCAATCGCGCCAAATGCGCTTGCCAAAATTGCGGCACACCCTTGCTGACCAGCAGGGTTTCAAACACGCTTTCACCTAATAGCAGGCCGCGATCTTGCGTCGAAAGCGCATTATCGGCGTCGCGCAACTGGCCGTTCAGCCAAATCATGCCGCGTCTTTCCGTTGTTTGGTGAGGCGTAAAAAATTATCAATCAGGCGACGCCCGTCGGGGGTCAAAATGCTTTCCGGATGAAATTGCACGCCATATAGCGGGCGGGTTTTATGTTTTAACGCCATGTTTTCGCCACGCGCGCTATGCGCCAATGCAATACAATTTTGCGGCAAGCGCGCCACAATCAGCGCGTGATAGCGCCCTGCCTCAAACGGATTTTCCATGCCGTCAAATAACCCGTCGCCCATATGATGAATGGCTGAAGCCTTGCCGTGTCGCGGCTCTTGGGCTTGCGCGACAGTGCCGCCCAAATGCTGCGCCAGTGCTTGATGGCCCAGACAAATACCCAGCACCGGCATATCAACCGGCAGTTTCTCCAAAAGCGGCAAGGTCAGTCCGGTTGTGTCGGGGCGACCGGGGCCGGGCGATAAAATAATCGCCTGCGGTTTCAGAGCCAGCACAGCATCAACCGCGCTGTCTTGGCGGATAATGCGCGTCTCATGACCGGCCTCGCGTACATAGCGCGCCAGCGTTTCGACAAAACTGTCAAAATGGTCAATGACGACAATCATCGTGCCACCGCGTTTTTGTCATTATCTTGCGCGCGTGCCCACTCATCGACATCAACACCCAGCGCGCTCATCAGGCTGCGGGCTTTATTCAGAGTCTCAATATATTCAGCCTCAGGCACGCTATCGGCAACAATGCCGCCGCCCACATGAAAGCTGATTTGGCGGTCGCGAATTTCCGCCGTGCGGATAATGATATTCGTGTCCATCGCCCCGTCAAAACCGATATAGCCGAGACTGCCATAGCTTGCCCCGCGCGGCGTTTTTTCATAGTCACGAATAAGCTGCATGGCGCGAATTTTCGGCGCACCGGTAATCGAGCCGCCCGGAAAGCAATCGGCCAAAACGCGCAGCGGCGAGACATTATCAGCCACGCCGCCCTGCACAGTCGATACCAAATGATGGATATTGGCAAAGCTTTCCAGCGCGCAAAGCTGCGGCACATGAATGGAATTAAGGCGACAATTTTTGGCCAAATCATTCCGCAGCAGGTCAACAATCATCACATTTTCAGCGCGGTCTTTTTCGCTGGCGGCAAGCGCGGCTTTGACGGCGGCATCTTGCTGCGGGTCGGCTTTGCGCTTTTGCGTGCCTTTAATCGGGCGCGTTTCCACTTGCCCGTCAGCCATTAGCAAAAACCGTTCCGGCGAGGCCGAGGCGAGGGCGCGGTCGCCCAATTTGAAAAAAGCCGAAAACGGCGCGGCACCAATGCGGCGCAAGCGGCGATAATAAGACAGCGCATCATCTCCCGCCGCCAGTTCAGCGCGAAAGCATTGGGACAAATTGGCTTGAAAAATATCGCCGTTCAAAATATCCGCCACCACTTGAGCGACGGTTTGGCAATAGGCCGATTTTGAGAAATTACTGTGTGGCAATTGGCGCGGCGACATAGCCAATGGGTCAGCGGCGAGCGGTGGCAGCTTTTGGTTCGGCACACCGGTCAGTCGGTCTTGCCAGCGCGAAATATCTTGCCGCGCTGCATCGGCGCGCGCCGGCGCATTTTCTTGTGGCAGGCCGGTGGCAATAATGAAGCAACGTTGCGCGTCATGGTCAAAGGCCAAAACACTGGTGTAAAGCCCGATTGTCATGGCCGCGTCTCGTTCGGTTTGGCTTGGCGTTTGGCTTGGTGTTTGGTGCATGACGTCGAGGTCAAAAGCCGCATCAAGCCCGAAGCCCAAATCATAGGCGAATAATCCGGCGGCACCGCCGCGAAAGGGCGGCAATTGCGCGTCTATCTCAGGCGGTAAATCGGCCCATAGCGATTGATGCACGACCAGTTTTTCGTCAAGCGCGGCCAAACCGGCTTTGGCCCGGTGCGCCGAATAAGCCAGCGTCTCATAAGGTGCAAGCGCGATAAAGCTATAGCGCGCCGCTGCATGGGCGGTGTCGGAACTGTCGAGCCAGAGGCTCATCGGCTTATCGGCATGGGGCAGGAAAGCGGCCTCGGGGTCAACCCAATCAATTTCCTCGACCAGCGCACCGGACGGCGCGACGTAGCGCAAGGCTTGACGCGTCGGCGCGCGCGGGCCGGTTTCCATTAAAAACTGTCCTTGCGGGCGCGAATTTCGGCAAACACGTCAACCGCGGATGCGCCGCTCATATTCAGCCGCGCTTGCACATTGGCGTCAGTGGCGCGCAAAAAAGGATTGGTGGCGCGCTCCAGCGCAATCTCGGTCGGCACGGTCGGCTTATTGGCGGCGCGCAAGGCACTGATTTCAGCCACGCGTTGGCTCAGTGCTTCATTATCAGGGTCAATGGTCACGGCAAATGCCGCATTGCTTGTCGTATATTCATGGGCGCAGTAAATTTGTGTGCCATCGGGCAGGGCGTTCAGCTTTTGCAAGCTCTCCCACATTTGCGCCATTGTGCCTTCAAAAACCCGCCCGCAGCCCAGCGCAAAAAGACTGTCACCGACAAAGGCATGGCCCTCCATATGAAAGGCAATATGGCCCAGCGTATGCCCGCCGACATTCAGCACATGCGCTTCATGCACGCCCAACATTACCGTATCGCCATCATCGACGGCGCGGTCAATGGCCGGAATTTTATCGGCCTCACCGGCCGGGCCGGTAATGGTGCAACCGGTGATGCGCTTAATCTCTTCATTATTACCGGCATGGTCATAATGATGATGGGTGTTCCAAATTTGTGTCAGCGTCCAACCGGTTTTTTCCAACGCCGCCAAAATGGGGGCGGTTTCGGGCGTATCGATGCAGGCGGTCTCGCCGCTCTCACTATCATGCACCAGAAAGCCGTAATTATCGCTGAGGCAAGGGAATTGGTAAATTTCTAACGCGGCCATGTTCTGCTCCCGTTTCCGATTTCATCGCTTTTCACTATAGTGTGAAAGCATAGAAGAGGGAAAGAAATGGCTGTCGATATTGTCGATTTGACGCGGTTTTATGAGGCGCCTTTGGGCGCGCATGTGCAGGCGCGTTTGGTCGATGAGATTGCGCGCATCTGGCCGCATGGGGCGGGCGCAAATGAGGCGGTGCTGGCCTATGGCTATGGTTTGCCGTTAGCCGACAGCCTTTGGCCGGCGGCGGATTGGCATTTTCTCATGCCCGCCCAGCAAGGTGCGCTGGCACCCAAAGCCGATGACCCGGCGCATCAATCGAGCTTGGCTTTGAGCGATGAAAGCCGTTGGCCTTTGCGCGCCGAAAGCGTCAATCGCTTGATTATGGTGCATGGGCTGGAGGCGGCCAATCATCTTGACGGTTTGATGGAAGAAGCATGGCGCGTCATGGTGCCCAATGGGCGCGCCTTGTTTATTGTTGCCAATCGACGCGGCTTTTGGGCGCGGCGCGACGGCACGCCTTTCGGTATGGGACGGCCTTTTTCATCGGGTCAATTGCGCCAATTAATGCGCCGCACCGGCTTTGTGCAAGGTCAAATCCGACCGGCGCTGTTATTGCCGCCTTTTCTGCCCATGCGTCTGTTAAGCTCATTGGCCTGGACCGACCGATTGGCGGCGTTTTTAATGCCGCAATTAGGCGGCGTCTGGTTGATGGAGGCGGTGAAAAAAGTGCCTGCGCCGACCGGCTCGAAAATAGCATTGCGCTATCGCTCGGCGGCGGTTATCCGACCGGCTTTATCGGCGCTCAAACATCCGCAAAAAATCGGTTAAATGCGCCGCAGCACAAACACGCCCTGATCGGCCAATAAATTGGCGCGTCGGGTCGGGCGTCCGGCGTGCGATTTGGCATGGCCGCGCGATAGGGTGATGCAGCTTTCAACCGACAGGCCCAGCACATCGCATAAATCAGCAAAATCTTGCAGCGTGCAAAGATGAATATTGGCGGTTTCATACCAGCTCGCTTTCAGCGTGCCGGTGACCGGCATGCGTCCTTTGGCGAGTAAATCGAGGCGTACCCGCCAATGCCCGAAATTGGGAATGGAGACAATCAGCCTTTTGCCGATGCGCGCCATTTCGCGCAGCACATCATGCGGGCGTTGCGTGGCTTGCAGGGTCTGGCTCAAAATCACCGTGTCGAAACCATTATCGGGATAATAAGACAAATCCGTATCGGCATTGCCTTGCACAACTGACAAGCCGCGCGTCACGCAATTATTCACGCCGCTTTGACCAAGCTCCAGCCCGCGTCCATCGACCCCGCGCTGATTGACCAATAGCTCCAATAGCGCCCCGTCGCCGCAGCCAATATCCAGCACTTTGCTGTTGCGCGGCACCATATCGGCAATCAATTGTAAATCAATGCGGTCGGCGGCAAGATTTCCGGCAGCGGCGGATTTTGGATCAATCATCATCGCCTCCCGCGTCATTTGTCAGGCCACGCGCTTTGGCGGCTGATTTCAAAAAGCCGTTCAGGGTTGCGTGCATTTCCGGCTCATCGAGCAAAAATGCGTCATGGCCCTTATCGCTTTCAATTTCGACAAAGCTGACATTGGCCCCCGCCGCATTGAGGGCGCGCACCAGATTGACACTTTCAGCCGTTGGAAACAGCCAATCGCTGGTAAAGGACATGACACAAAAACGCGTCGCGCTATTCGTAAAGGCCGCAGCCAGATTGCCGCCATTTTCCGCCGCAATATCGAAATAATCCATTGCGCGGGTAATATAAAGATAGCTATTGGCATCAAAGCGTTCGACAAAACTCATGCCCTGATGGCGCAAATAGCTTTCAATCTGAAAATCCGCGTCAAAGCCATAAGTGATGCTCTCGCGGTCTTGCAGATTGCGCCCGAATTTGCGCTGCAAGGCGGCTTCCGACAAATAAGTGATATGCGCGGCCATGCGCGCTACGGCGAGGCCTTTGCGCGGATGGGCTTTTTGCGCGTAATAAGCGCCGCTATGCCATTCCGGATCAGCCAATATGGCTTGCCGCCCAACTTCGTGAAAGGCGATATTTTGTGAGCTATGACGCGCCGACGTGGCAATCGGCACAGCCGAGAAAACACGCTCGCCATGTGCCGCCGCCCATTCCAACACCTGCATGCCGCCCATCGAGCCGCCAATTACGCAAAACAGGCTTTCAATGCCAAAATGGTCAATCAGCAGATTTTGCGCGCGCACCATATCGGCAATGGTGATGACCGGAAAATTAAGGCCATAGGGGCCGCTGCCATCGGGATTGTCACTTTGCGGGCCGGTTGAGCCACCGCAGCCGCCCAAGACATTTGAGCAAATGACAAAATATTTATCCGTGTCGATAATCCGGCCCGGGCCGACAATTTGCGTCCACCAGCCGGGCTTGCCGGTCAGCGGGTTTTCACCGGCCGGATATTGGTCGCCGGTCAGCGCGTGGCAAATTAAAATCGCATTGGTTTTATCATCGTTTAGCGTGCCATAAGTGCGATAGGCCAGTTCAAGCGTGTCGAGCGTGACACCGCAGTCGAGTTTCAGCGCAGCGCTGTCAAACAGCACTGTTTCGCTTGGCTCTTGATTTGCGTTGTTCTCGCTCACCTTTACTCTCGCCTCTTATTGCCCATCGCATCTATCAGACCGGCATCATCCAGCCGACCCTCATGCAGGAGGCGCGGCAAAATGTCAATCTTTCCTTTGATTTACACCCTCTCACGGCGTATGACTAGGCGCGTATGCAAGAGATTGTGTAAGATATTGTGCTGGAAATGGATCGTTAAATGACTGCCGCGTTGGATAAAATTCGCGCTGAGATAGATGCGCTGGACGCAGATTTGCGCCTCCGGCTGTTGCGTCGTGCTGAATTGGTGGCCGAAATCGGTGCGGCGAAAGCCGATAATGGCACACAAGGCTCACCCTTGCGCCCAATGCGTGAAATGCAGCAAATGCGGGCTTTGCGCGCCTGGCAACGCGCCGAAGCGCCAATGTTGAGCGAGGCCGGTTTGCTGGCCATTTGGCGTGAAATTATCGGCATGGCATTGGCGCAGCAAGGCGGCATCACCATTGCCGCTTCCGCTCAAGCCATGCCGGCGGCGCGGGCGCATTTCGGGGCCAGTCTTGATTATCAGAATTTTTCCGGCGCGCTAGACGCTTTGGCCGATAATGGCCGCATGATTGGCGTGTTGACTTTGGCCGAGGCCGTTGCGCCGCCTGCCGGTGTTGGCGTGTTTGCGCGTTTGCCGCTTATCGGCGATGCGACGGTTTTATGCTATGGCGCGCGCGCGCAAGAAGATATGGACGCGCAAGCCGTGTCGCTGGTGCGCCGCGCGGCGCCCTTGCCCAATGACCGAGAGCTCTATCAGGGTGCCGATTATGTGCTGGTTGAGGCGATGAATATTGGTGATGACGATGTTTGGGGACAGTATTTAACGCTGGAGGACGCGTCATGAGCGGCCCGATACCCAAAGATGGCGTATTGGATATGCCGGCCTATGTCGGTGGCCGCGAAGCGGTTGACGGGGTCGATAACCCGTTCAAATTATCAGCCAATGAAAATCCGCTTGGGGCCAGCCCAAAGGCTTTGGCGGCGCTTGAAAATCCGGGCGACCCGTCAATTTATCCCGATGGCGGGGCTGTGGCATTGCGCCAAAAGCTGGCCGCGATTAACGGGCTCGATGCGGCGCGCATTGTTTGCGGCAATGGCTCAGATGATATTTTGACCCTATTGGCGCAAGCCTATTTGGGGCCGGGCGATGAAATGCTGCACACGGCGCATGCGTTTTTGATTTACAAGCTGGCCAGCCGCGCCACCGGCGCGACCCCCATTGAAGTGGCGGGGCAAGATTTGACCGCCAA